>JAJECE010000045.1 GCA_022822185.1 Rhodothermales bacterium
ACTCCCCTCAAGCCATCCGTCCCCTGGCCATTGCTCTATGCGGGCCAATGCCCCCTCTTCACCTCCATACAGAAACAGAACAAAGGAATAGGTTGCCGTTTGAACCGCCGTATCCAGATCTTTTTGCGCAGTCTGACGAAGGGAAGCCGGAAGGCGGACCGCAAGGCACACTTCGATCTCTTCTCCGGTCCGTTGAATTTTCTTACCCAGCCGCGACTTTGCGTCTGCCCGAACCGTCCGCGCAGGAGCATACTCCGTTTCCACAATGACCGTCAATCCATTTTCATGCGAGATGACGATATCCGGCTGCTTCAGTTTTTTCACAAATACTCCGGTCTGCTCTGCACCAACCGTCCAGCCTGGATGCTTGCTGCGCAGGCATTCGGCGAGTTTGGCGTTGACCGTCTTTTCCGTATTCGTCGGCATGGATTCCGTCAAGATAAAACTTGTACAACGGTTTGTGGACACCGAACAGGACGCGGGATCGTCCGCATAGAACTCATGGAGATGCCAGATCGGATGGAATGGGGAAGAATTCGGAATGTAAACGGATAGATGACGGATTGGGTTCGTATGCGGACGCTGCCGAGGAACATGGGTCCGTCCGAAAATCCATCTGACTGACGATGTTTGTGTCTGGAGATGGCATCCGTTCAATGGTATAATTTCGGGAAGTGTGTTACGGATGTGACATGAGAAACGTAAGAACACGGGGGTGTCGGCTTCGTCGAGGAATTGGAGGAATGGGAATGGTTATCCCTGTTTGGATGGTCTTGGTATCCATGCGAACTGCTCCATTCAAGTTCAAAATACTAAAAGTATAACATTATATAGACAATTTTAACTTTCCAAAAATTAAAAAGTTACGATTTCTTGAATCTGGATTTTATTCTATGGTTCCGCACTTCATCCAACAGGTGGAAGATGCGGGTTTCTAGACTGCATATCAGTCCAGCAAACTTCTTCAGGTGATCAACATTAGACGCAAGTGGGCCGGTTCACGGGAAGTTCCGTGTATCGTTACCGATAGTCTTTTGGATTTGGAGCATTCGTTCATGCGCACAACTCAATCCATGTATAACTATTGCAGTTCGGCAAACGCATCAAGAATCTCATTGCCGTGGACGGAGTTTTTCGGTGTACGAAATATCTTGATGATCGTACCGGATTCGTCAATCAGGAATGTCATTCGTTTCACACCAAGCCTCGATTTTGCATACAGATATTTGCCTCCGGGCCTCCACGAGTCATAGGTATCCACAATCTCTTTGGCCGGATCTGATACAAGGATAAACGGGAGATTGTACTTTGCTATAAATTTTTGATGCGATTTGACGCTGTCCACCGAAACACCAATCACTGCAATGTCGGCCGCTTCAAATGCTGCCCACTGATCCCGGATACTGCACGCTTCAGTTGTGCATCCGGTGGTGTTATCCATCGGATAAAAATACAGAACCACCTTTTTTCCGATAAAATCGCTGAGGCGAATCTTTTTGCCCTCACTGGTCGTTCCGATAAAATCCGGTGCCTGATTGCCAGACTGCAACATGAGCCGAGGAATAGAATTTGATGATGGATCGTTCAATGTACCCTGTTCAAAATTGCCGACAGATGACGAACAGGTTCCTGCGTAGAGGATGATCTTCAGACTGATCCCGCTATCCACTCAATCGACAGACGTGACCACTGTAACAAAACCTGACTGACCATTCAAAGGCTTGGATCCATGATTTTGGATTTGAAAGATGTGCACGACACATAAATTAAACTCTCCCCTTGCACTATCTGCGCCCGAAAGAGTTCATACCCCCATGCGATCATTTCTCACTTGCTGTATCTGCGTGATTGCCCTCACCAGTTCCGTTTCGGCGCAGCCGCAGCGCACAGACCGGAGCCGCCCGATTTCGGAAGAAGAACTGCTTGAAGGCAATGCCGGCTCCCGCTATCAACTCGCACTGGAATACTTGCGGGGGATGCAGTTTGACCGGGCCATCACCGTCCTGCGTGAGTTGCGCCGTGAATATCCGGATCAAAAAATCTTCTTTGATAAACTCAAGGAATCGTATACCAGTGCCAAACGATATCCAGAGGCCATACTGCTTCTGGATGAGGAGATCGCCCGCGGTGAAGAAAATCAGCGGCTGCCCCTTGAATCGGAGCGTGCACAACTGCTCTATCTCAATGGCGAAGAACCCGCCGCCCTGGATGCCTGGTATGCGATGGTCGCATCCGGCACCGAGTCCGAAACCGCATACCGGATCGCCTACAGCAGCATGGTCGGGGTGCGTCTGCTGGTTCAGGCAATTGACTTACTCAAACAGGGCAGACAGGCAATCAGAAATCCGAACCTGTTCCATGCCGAGCTTGCCTACCTGTACAGCCTGACCGGACAGCATGAATTCTCCATTCAGGAATATCTGGATCTCTTAACCCTGAATGCACGGCAGTTGAACTATGTTCGGGGCCGGCTTGGACGGGGCATGCAGCAGGAAGGGGCCCTTGAAATTGCGGTTCGCGTCACACAGGAACGCGTCTCTTCACAGCCCGGGTTATCCCAGTTGCGTGACCTTCTAGCCTGGCTTTATGAGGAGAATGGAGATTTTGAGCAGGCATACCGGGAGATTACGGCCATGGAGCAGGATACCAGCGGGCAGGGGATCTATCAGTTTGCCCTGCGAGCCGCCGAGGGAGGCGCGTATACGGTGGCCGGCAGCGCATTCCAGGCGGTTCTCGAAACGCACCCCGAAGAAGAGATTTTTGTGCAGGCACGTCTGGGAATCGCCGACATGTACCGCTTACAGGCGGAACGGGCGGATGCATCCCCCGAAGCCTACCGGAAATCCCTGGAGACCTATGAACAGTTCCTCCTTGATTTCCCCGGCCATCCCAAAGCGCCAGCGGTCATGGCACAGATTGCAGCCCTGCATCAGGATGTCTTTCAGAGTCGTGATGCAGCCCGGATGATTCTACAGCAATTGGCCGCCCAGTACAGGAACTCCCCGGTAGGACAGCAGGCACAGTTTGATTTGGGGCGCCTTGCGATCATAGAAGGGGAACTGGATCAGGCCGCCGCCATTTTCATGCAGCTTTCTATGCGAACCAAAGGAGGAGAACTCTTTGCACGATCCAGATTTGAGGAAGCCAGCATTCAATTTTATACCGGAGAATTTGCCGGTGCACTGTCCACACTGGACATAATCCGGGATCAGACGGACAAAGAAACCGCCAACGATGCGATTGCACTGCGTGTCCTTCTTCTTGAAAGCCCCCCGCCGGACTCCACCAATCAGGCACTGCTGCAGTATGCACAGGCATGTTTGCTCCTGCGCCAGCAAAAAGCAAATGAAACCGTACTGGCAACACAGAATATACTGGCGGAATGGGGAAATCATCCAATTGCAGACGAGGCAAGGTTTTTGCGTGCAGAAGCATTGCTGATGAATGGGCAGTCGGAAGAGGCCCTGAGTGCATTCGGTGAATTTCGACTCATACACCCCGAAAGCCCGCTGCGGGACCGCAGCCTTTTTCATTATGCTGAAATTCTTGAAACCACTCAAGGCGACACGGCCGGCGCACTCCAGGCCTACACCGACTTGCTCACCCGGTACCCCGGCTCCCTGCTGGTGGACAAGGTGCGTGAACGCATCCGGGTCCTTCGCACAACGAGCCTGTAGCGGTGTACTGCTGCTTTTTCTGACGGCCCTGCCCGCGCAGGCGCTGCAGGATGTACTGGTGTCGATGGATGCGAGCCAGTCGGATCACCTGAAAGCATATGGGGCGGTTTACTGGGCACTCCAGCGGGGGGAGCCGGTGGACTGGCTGCTCAATTATCGCGGAGGCTCCTTTCTGATGACGGACTTTGCCGGATTACGGAATGAGCTTGCGCTGCGCGGGATCACGTACGATGTCATCTCCGGTGCCGCAGTGGCACAACTGGTCGCGGAGGTGGAAAGTAACCGGGCCAATACCGCACTGGTACGTCTGGAAACCCCGCCACGGATTGCCGTCTACGCCCCGGAACAGACGCTGCCCTGGGACGATGCCGTACTCCTGGCTTTGGAATACGCGGAGGTCCCGTATGACATGCTCTATGATGATGATGTTCTGGGGGGGCGGCTGTCCGCCTATGACTGGCTCCATCTCCATCATGAGGATTTTACGGGGCAGTACGGGAAATTTTATCAGTACCGGAATATGCCCTGGTACATTGAACAGCAGCGTGAAGCCGAACTGGCGGCAGACCGGCACGGGCACCACAAGGTGAGCCACCTGAAGCTTGATGTAGCCCAGACCATCAAACAATACGTCTCCGAGGGCGGGTTCCTGTTTGCCATGTGCTCGGGTACCGATACATACGATATTGCACTGTCCGCGCTGGTGACGGATATTGTGCCGGCGGAATACGATGGCGATCCCGTGGACCCGGATGCCCGCAGGAAACTGGATTATTCGGGCACATTGGCCTTTCAGGATTTTACGCCAAGCTTCAATGCCGCTGAATATGAGCACTCAGATATTGATGCCGGCCCGCCGCCCCAGCAGCTCCAGAACCCCGTACTGGATTACTTTACCCTGTTTGAATTCAGTGCAAAATGGGACCCCGTCCCCACAATGCTGACCCAGAATCATGTGGGCACCGTGGCCGGCTTTGTCGGACAGACCACCGCATTCCGGAAGCACCTGATCAAGCCCAATGTGGTCATCCTTGCCGAGGTGCCACAACGCGAAGAGGTGAAGTATCTGCATGGATCCTATGGTCAGGGCACCTTTACCTTCTATGGCGGCCATGACCCCGAGGATTACCAGCACTATGTTGGCGATCCGCCAACGGATTTGAGTCTGCACCAGAACTCCCCCGGCTACCGCCTGATCCTGAATAATATTCTGTTCCCGGCTGCTCGAAAGAAAAAGCAGAAAACCTGATCCGATTATGGACTCCCGAAAAACTCCTTCTGATTCCCGCGCGGTGATGTCCGAGGTCGTGCTCCCCAACGACACGAACCCCCATGGCACCATGTTTGGCGGCCGCCTGCTTTCCCTGATGGATAAGTGTGCGGCGGTTGCGGCCATGCGGCATGCCGGGATCGTCTGTGTGACGGTGTCCGTGGATTCGGTGGAGTTCACTTCGCCCATTCAACTCGGCGAAGTGGTGACGATTGAGGCATGGGTGAACCGGGCTTTTCGCACTTCGCTGGAGGTGGAGATCCTGGTGGAGGCGGAGAATCTGATTCAAAAAGAGCGGCGGCAATGCAATCACGCGTACTTTACCTTCGTGGCCGTCAATGAGCACGGGAAGCCGGACTCTGTCCACCCAATCCATCCGGAGACCGACCTTGAGAAGAAGCGCTATGAGCGTGCGGCCATGCGACGGGAACTGCGCCTGCACCTGAAAGGCCGCCTGGATCTGAAGGATACCATCTATCTCAAGGATGATCTGATTGCGGCGATTTCCCGGCGAGACCTGTAGATCTACCATGAACTGGCACTAAGATGGCATCGGAGCGGATATTGATTACCGGAGCAAACGGACTCCTTGGACAGGAACTCGTTCGGCAGCTGGTCCGGCGGAATACCTATGAAATACTGGCCACCGGACGAAACAGTCTGTCTCGTCCCAGAGGTGCCTTTCAGCGTTTCTATCAACCGATGAATGTGTGCGATCATGCAGGGGTAAAAGAAGTTTTTAACGATTTTTCACCGGACTATGTGATCCATTGTGCGGCAATGACCGGGGTGGATGAATGCGAAAATAACCGGCAGATCTGCTGGCAGGTCAATGGGGATGCCGTTGAAAACATCGCCAAACTGTGCCACAGCCGGGGAACGCATCTGATTCACCTCTCAACAGATTTTATCTTTGACGGCAAAGAAGGGCCCTATCGCGAGCAGGATCGCCCCAAGCCCCTGAATTTTTATGGCAGGTCCAAACTTGGAAGTGAAAATTCCGTCCATATTCTGGGTGGAGAGAAAACGGCCATCGTACGAACGAATGTCGTCTATGGCAGATCCCAGGGACGCGCCCGAAAAGACTTTGTGGAGTGGGTGATCTGCAATCTCGCAAATAAATGCCCTATCCAGGTCTACACCGATCAGTGGCGCACCCCCTCTTATACCTATGACCTTGCGATGGGAATTCTGCGCCTTGTACACTTTCGCAAATCCGGCGTGTATAACCTGTCCGGGCGGGAGTTCCTGAGCATGTACGAATTCGCCTGCTCCATCGCAAAGGCTTTTGATCTTGACTCGACACTCATCACTCCAATTATGCAACAGGACAGACCTCAGGCGGCATTGCGTCCTGAACGTACGGGACTGATCATACTGAAGGCGGAAACCGAACTGAATTACCGTCCACTGCCCCTCAAAGAAGCTCTGGCACACCTGCGCCTGCGCAGCCAGCCAAACGCTATCGGCCCCCTCACTGAAGATGCTTGGTGTTGAATTCATCCGATCTCATCCTGATAAAGTGCGGCAGGGCCTGGCCGCTCGCGGTGCTTCGGGAAATATTCAACTGGTGGACGAGGTCATCGAACATGACCGCCGCCTCCGGCAGGCATTAACACTCCAGCAGAGCAAACAGCAGGAGATCAATGCCACAAGCCGGACCATTGGTACGCTGATGCGTGAGGGTAATCAGGATGCCGCCGGAGAACTGATCCAAAAGCAGAAAAACCTGAAATCAGAGATCAAAGAACTGGGGCGTACCGTCACCGATACAGAGAGGCAGCTTTCAAGGTTGCTTCTTGCGATTCCCAACCTTCCTCACGAGAGTGTCCCGGAGGGCCTGAGCGAGGCCGACAATGTGGCGGTGCATCAACACGGCGAACTCCCCTCGTTTGACTTCGAACCCCTCCCGCATTGGGAGATTGCCCGCCGCCACGGGCTGATTGAGTTTGAGCGGGGGGCGAAAGTTGCCGGTGCAGGATTTCCCTTTTATATGGATGCCGGCGCAAAACTGCACCGGGCCCTCATCAATTTTTTCCTGAATGCCGCCGCGCTGCAGTACACAGAAGTGCGCCCTCCCCTGTTTGTGAACGCCGAGAGTGCACAGGGAACCGGTCAGTTACCGGATAAAGATGGGCAGATGTACTTCGTGGAAGAAGATGGGTTTTATCCCGTGCCGACCGCCGAGGTGCCGCTGACCAACTACTTCCGCAATGAGATCCTTTCCGAGAGCGACCTGCCCGTCAGGTTCTGTGCGCATACGCCGTGCTGGCGCCGCGAAGCAGGCTCGTATGGGGCGCATGTGCGCGGCCTGAACCGGCTGCACCAGTTTGACAAGGTGGAGATCGTGCAGTTCACGCACCCACGGAACAGTTATGACACGCTGGAAATCATGCGCCGCCATGCGGAAGCCCTGCTGCAGGCCCTGGAACTCCCCTATCGATGCCTGCTGATGTGTGCGGGCGAACTGGGCTTTAACCAGACCAAACAGTACGACCTGGAGGTCTGGAGTGCGGGGCAGCAGCGTTGGCTGGAAGTATCGTCTGTCTCTAATTTTACGGATTATCAGGCACGCCGGATGAATATCCGGTTTCGCCCGGAATCCGGCGGTAAGCCCCGGCTGGTGCATACACTGAACGGGAGTGCGCTTGCCCTGCCCCGAGTCGTTGCCGCGCTATTGGAGTACAACCAAAACAGAAACGGCTCGTATGACCTTCCTGAAGTTTTAATTCCGTACTTAACCGAACCCGAACTAAACGTGCCGAGCCCGTGACAAACTCCGCTGTTGCGCTGGTCCATCATTTTTTACTGCCCATCACCCGGAGGATCAGTCTCCTCGCCGGACTCTGCCTTGCGATCCATACGGCGCAGGGGCAGGAGCTGGCCGCACTGGACGGATTCATTACCGATGCCTCCAACGGAGAGACACTCATTTCGGCAAACGTTTTTATAGAGGGAACCCTTCGGGGAGCAACGACGAACCTGTCCGGCTATTATGCGATATCAGGAATTCAGCCGGGGACCTACACAGTCCGGTTCTCGTATATCGGATTCGATCCGATCCAGCGCGAAGTCACGTTTGCATCCGGAGAGTCCGTCCGGCTTGATATTGAACTGACCACAACCGCCGAACTCCTGGAAGCCCTGGAAGTCGCAGCGGACCGCATTACCGAAGAGGAGATCCGCTCCATTGGAGTCGGTCAGATCAGTGTCGCCACGATTCAGCAGTTGCCTCAGGTTTTTGAACCGGATGTGTTCCGGTCCCTTCAACTCCTGCCGGGAGTTGCACAATCTTCGGATTATTCCAGCGGTCTGTATATCCGCGGGGGGGATCCCGGCCAGACCCTGATCCTGCTGGATCGCACCAAAATCTATAATCCGAGTCATGTATTTGGCTTTTTCTCCTCGTTCAATACCGACGCCATCAAGGATGTCCGTCTCTACAAGGGAGGCTTTCCTGCCGCATACGGGGGAGTCCTGGGATCGGTCCTGGATGTCCAGAACAAGGATGGCAATCGGCGCGAAACCCATGGAAAAATGAGTGTCGGCCTGCTAGCCTCGCGTGCATTTGCGGAAGGCCCCTACTCCAGAGGCTCCTGGATGGTTGCGCTGCGGCGCTCAACCCTAGAGCCGATCCTGAAAGCATTTGAGAGTGAGGATGCCGTCCCCCGGGCCTTTTATTTCTATGACTTTAATGGAAAGATCAACTTTGATGCCTCGCCGAACGATAAACTCTCTTTGTCCTTCTATGCAGGATCGGATTATCTGCGCAGTGAGTTTGCCGAACAGTTTGAGGTAAAACTGAATTACGGGAACCGGACAATCGCCGGAAACTGGATTCATTTATGGTCCAATCAATTCTTTACGAACACCACGATTACCGCATCCTGGTACGAATCAACCCCGAGGGCCCGGTTCAGCGGAACCAATTTTAAGCAGATTAACCGCGTGGCGGAAACCTCTGTGCGGGCAGACTTTGAATACTATGCCGGATCCAGACATGAGGTGGTCGGCGGCATCTGGGCAGGGATCTTTAATGCGCCGCTGACCAATTTTTTTGATGATCGCGAGGTCTTCCATACCCGCAATCGTGTGGAGCATGCGGCGTTCTATCTTCAGGACACCTACCGTCCGACTCCCGAATGGTCGATTACCAGCGGGGTGCGGGGGACTTTTTATGGATATGGCCGCTACTTTACCGTTGCGCCGCGGCTGTCGGTGGAACGGCAGCTTGGATCGGCGGTGCGGGCACAGGCGAGTGCGGGCAGATATTACCAGTTCCTGACCCTGATTACGAACGAGGTGTTCTCGGGTTTTGATTTCTGGCTGACTAGCGGGGACGGAGTCAGGCCAGCCTACGGGGATCAGTACATTCTTGGGCTGAAAACCAACCTGCCTGCGGGGATTACGCTGGATACGGAGGTCTACTACCGCACGATGCGGCAGCTTTTTGTGTTGGACCCGTTCAGTAATGGACTTGCCGGACTGGAGTATGCGGAATTATTTGCCTTTGGCAAGGGACAAGCGGGCGGTTTTGAGGTGCAGTTATCCCGTCAGAGCGGGCGCATTAACGGGTTCATTGCATACACGCTGGCCAGTACCAACCGCTATTTTTCCCGGCTGAATCCGGATGCCTATGGAGATCCCCGCAGTTTTTCACCGCGGAATGACCGCCTGCATGACCTGAATGTGGTTGCGCAGTGGCGGATTTCCCGCCGATGGGAGCTGGGCGCGGTGTTCACGTATGCAACCGGTCAGGCCTATACACGGCCCGAGGCTTCATATACGGTCTACGGGGCGCGGCTGGTGAACGGTTTGCAGCAGACCGACATCCTGGTTTCGCCGGGCCTGAATCAGGCGAGACTGCCCGCGTATCACCGGTTGGATTTCGGGGCTACCTGGAGCGGATCTCTGGGCAGCTTTGCGGACTATGAGTTGCAGATGCAGGTTATTAATGCATATGCGAGAGAGAATACCTGGTTTATTTTTAATGAGGTGGACGATGATGGTACGCTCTCTTCGGACAGAATCCCTCAGATCCCGGTCCCGCTGCCGAACCTGTCCTTTACGCTAAGTTTCTGATGCGGATACGAATCCTTGTTACGGTGCTGATCCTGACGGCCATCGGCTGCGACTCCAGCGATTTCAGCGTGCTGGACAATAAAATAGTCGTGGAGTTGACGCTCGTAGCCGGCGAACCCCTGCCCTCTGCCCGTGTGAGCACACTTTCCCCGGCGGATGAGTCCGGCAACTTTGAAGATCTGGCGGTAAACAGCGCCGAGGTCATCCTCCGCACGGGATCCGCCGAATTACGGATGCCCCCGATCCCCGATAAACCCGGATCCTACGAGTACCTCGGCCCCGAACACATTGTACAGCCTGGTGCCCGCTATGACCTGCAGGTCCGCGTACCCGGCGTACAAACCGTAATCACCGGAACTACAAATGTCCCCACAGCCGTTAAAATTCTCAGCGCCTCACGTGAATCTGGCACCTATCTCTCGGATGAGCAGCTGACCCTCATTCTCACGCCGGGCCGGGGCACCGACCAATCGCAGAGCAACTTTACGCTGGTCACCCAGGCATTGGACTTTGAAGATGCAGCCGCGGTGCCAAGTGTTTCCGGTGCATTAGAGGATGATGATGACCTCACGCTGGAAGATTTCCGGATCAGCGGCTCGCCAATTATCACCGAAGGAAACTTTACCCGCTTCCCGAACGGGACGATTGAGCTGGTCTATCCATGGATTGGGGTCAGTTTTTACGGGCGGAACATCATTTTTGTCAACGCACTCGATGAGAACCTGTCCGGCTTTGTGCGATCCGCCGAGTTGCAGCAGGGCGGTGCAGGCACCTTTGGCCCTGGAGAAATCCCGAATGTAATCCCTAGTCTGTCGGGAGCACATGGCGTATTTGGAAGCCTTGCCAGAGACAGTGTCCCCTTTACGGTCTTCCGGCCTGCGGAGGAGTGATTACAACACTCCGTCCATCGTTTTTTCAATCAGCATGTCTACGATGGCTTTGGTGGCTTCGTCCGGGGTCGCCCCTTTTGTCATCGCTTCGGCATAAGCCTTGCGCTGCCAGTGTGCACTGGTTCCGCGCTTCAGGATTGTGCGCGCGTGTTCCACCTCCTCCACACATCCCAGATCTTCCGCATCCGGCCGGATTGATTCCAATAATTCTTCCACAAGTTCCCGGTACGGGACCATCTGCCCTTTTCCGTAGTCAATGAGCTTTCCGTCAATCCCATAGCGCTGGGCCAGCCAGCGATTTTCGTACAGAAGCATATTTGCGTAGCTGCGCCATCTCTGATTCTCCCGCCGCAGGCGCCAAAGCATATGCAGCCAGCACTGATACAATGCCGCAATACAGATCGCATCCTCCACTTTCGTACAAATATCTGACACCCGCATCTCCAGTGTAGGGAACCGGTGACTTGGCCGGATATCCCACCAGATCTTGGTGCTGTCTTCAATGACCCCGGCATGTACAAGGATGCCGACATGCCGCTCAAATTCTGCATAACTTTCAAAGTGCTCGGGGAGTCCCGTACGCGGGATCTCATTCCATACCGCAATGCGGTAGGACATCAGCCCTGTATCCTGACCTTCCCAATAGGGCGAAGATGAACTCAGGGCCAGCAGATGCGGCAATACATAGGTTGCCTGATTCATCAGGTCAATCCGCAAATTTGCATCTTCAATGCCTGCGTGGATGTGCATTCCGCAAATCACCATTCGCTGAGCAATAACCTGCATATTCTGAGCTAGAATTTCATAGCGTTCCCGGGGGGTGTGTCTCTGGGTGATATAGGAGGCATTCGGATGCGAGGATGCGGCAATGATTGCAAGTCCGTAGGGATCGACGACATCGGAGACGACCCGACGTAATCGTAGCAGTTCTTCTCTGGCTTCCTGCACGGTTTTGCAGACATTGGTCCCCACTTCAATCTGGGATTGAAAGAACTCCTGGGAAACCTGCCCGCCTAATGCCGCCCGGGCATCCTTCAGCATCATGGGAGATGCTTCACGGATCAATTTGCCCGTATCCCGATCTACGATCAGGTATTCTTCTTCGATGCCCAGGCTGAGGGAGGGCATTTTCAGGATTTCGGTTGCGGTAGACATAGATGAAGAGGATTTTGGTGGATATAGATGGAAAAATCTGCTGCATGCGCCTACAACTCGGATCCCCCGCTATTTGGTTCTACTTGACCGGTGCAGGCCCGGTCAAAGATTACAGCATGTCCGCGGCATCTAGGATACGATCATTCAGGGTTTCGAGCAAAATCCGTCCTCCTTCGTATCAGTGGGAATGATGGATCATCACCTGCTGTGCACTCAATCATGAAGAGTGACTTTATTCAACGGCTGCGTACTGCGCAGACTATTTCCAGCAGTGTCGTTTGTGTCGGGCTGGACCCTGATCTAGACAAATTGCCGGAATTTCTGTACCAAGAGCATGGATCCGCTGCGTCTGCGGTTCTGGCATTTAATAAGGCGATCATTCGGGCAACTGCCCCCTATGCCTGTGCCTATAAACTCAATGCTGCCTTTTATGAGAGTCTGGGCAGTTGCGGCTTTGATGTACTGAAACGCACCCTTGGCATGATCCCGAAGGGCAAGATTCATCTTGTTGATGCAAAGCGCGGGGACATCGGCAATACGGCCTCCAAATATGCTGACAGCCTCTTCGGCTTGCTGAATACAGACGGCTGCACGGTCGCCCCCTACATGGGCATGGATGCCGCGGCCCCCTTTCTGATGTACGAGGATCGTGCCGTATTTATTCTGGTTCGCACCTCCAATCCCAGCAGTGATCAACTGCAATCGCTGATGATGGACGGGCTGCCTTTATATGCTCATGTGGCCCGCCTTGCGGCTGAATGGGCAGAGGCACTGCCGGGGACCGTTGGATTTGTGGCCGGTGCAACCCATCCCGCAGAACTGCTCCATCTGCGCAAACTGTATCCACACACACCTTTTTTAATCCCCGGTGTCGGAGCCCAGGGAGGTTCGATGGATGCGGTCGCACAGGCAGCGACCTCTGATGGACTTGTTCTGGTGAACAGCAGCCGCGGGATCCTTTATGCATCGTCCGGTGAAGATTTTGACGAGATGGCCGCCAATGCTGCAAAACAGTTACGTGAAACGCTCAATCAGGCCATCCATGCACATGCTGATTAGAATTGTCCGGCTTACGCTGCAGCGGGATGCGCTACCTTCCTTTTATGCACTGTTCCAGAAAGCTGCACCCCAAATTCGTCAGGCGCAGGGATGTAAACGGCTGGAGTTATGGGTTGACTGCACCTCTTCGCACATCTTGACCACCTACAGTGAATGGGAGTCCGAATCAAGCCTCGCCTCTTATCGGGAATCGGATCTGTTCCGCGAGGTCTGGGTTCAGGTTAAACCACTGTTTGCGGCACCGGCGGTGGCACACAGTTACTATCCGGACCAAGAAAATAAATCAATCCATGACGGCATCCTTCCTACCTGACAAGATCCCGGCTGTGGGTTTCATCATGGAACGCCGGGGTATGCCTGTTTTCAACGTACAGTATTGCAATTCCCGGATGTCCGTCTCCGGTTTCAAAACCTGTCCTGCAGTTTACGATGATGCCGGAATCGGCCGGTCATCCATACCCTCATCCCACCGGAAGAAGATGGGAATTGCAGGATAAATTTTGATGCGTGCACCGAAAATATGCCGCTTGCCGTATCTTTGGAAACCGGTAACCAATGGTCTATTCAATCTGATTGAGAATTAACATGAAGCTTTTACCGAAATTACTCCTTCGGGCGGCCAATGATGGAGATGCAGAGTGTCAGTTCAACTTGGCAATGATGTACTTTGACGGTCAGGATGGAGAGGCGCAGGACTACGAGGAGGCCCTGATGTGGGCCCGTCGCGCAGCCAATCAGCGACATGTAGGGGCACAAACTATGGTTGGCCTTATGTACGAGGATGGGTATGGAACTGCCCAGAATTATAGAGAAGCAGAAAAATGGCTCCGCATGGCAGCGGATCAGGAAGATGCTCATGCTGAGTTTAGTTTAGCAATGTTGTATGTTGATGACGAGGGCGGTTTTCGGGATCCCAAGAGGGCGGAAAAATGGTTTCTGCGTTCGGCAAATCAGGGCCACCTCCAGGCACAAGTGGGGCTGGGCATGCTGTATCACAACGGAGAAGTCGGATCGCCGGACTATCATAAGTCTGCAAAATGGTTTCGTCTGGCGGCCAAACAGGGGGACTCTGAAGCGCAGGTCATGCTCGGCATCTTCTATTTGGGAGGCTACGATATCCCCGAGGATTATCAGGAGGCAGAAAAGTGGTTGCGACGGGCAGCAAAACAGGGCAGTGCAGAGGCGCATTGGCAACTTGGAGTGATGCACGAGGAAGGCCTGGGATTCCCCGTGGACATGCGGAAGGCGGTAAAGTATTACAACCGTGCAGCGGAGATGGGGGTCACCGACGCACAAACCAGACTGGGGGTTATGTACCAGAGCGGGTATGGTGTCAGGGAAGATTTTGAGAAGGCCAGAAAATGGCTTCTCCGTGCAGAGGAAGCCGGAGACATGGAAGCACAGTTCTTCCTGAGCCTGATGTACTTTGAAGGCGAAGGGGTTGAACCAGATTTTCAAGAAGGACTTCGGCGATGCCGGATTGCCGCCGAAGGGGGATTTGAAATGGCGCAGGCTAAGTTGGGGAATATCTATGAACTCGGAGAAGATATCCCCCAGGATTACCAAAAAGCCGTGAAGTGGTACAAACTCGCCGCGGAGCAGGGAGATGTGCAGTGTCAATTCAGACTGGGCAACCTGTACTTGATTGGGCATGGAGTGAAGCAGGATCCTGAAAAAGCGCTCAAGTGGATCCGCGCTGCCGCGGAGCAGGGATTAGAGGATGCCCAATTTTGCCTTGGCCACATGTACTATAACGGCATGGGTATCCAACAGGACAATCAGAAAGCGTTAAAATGGAACCTGCTTGCCGCCGAACAAGGGTTTCCCCCGTCTCTGACGTATGTCGGACTCATCCATGACCGGGGCGATGGTGTGCCGGAGGATGATCAGGAGGCCATCAGATGGTATCGCCGCGCCGCCGAGTACGGAGAAACGCAGGCGATCACCAGACTGGCCTACAAGTATTATGACGGGGAGGGAGTCCCCCAGAATCAGCGGGAGGGACTGAAATGGTTTGAGGTGCTTGCAGAGCAGGGAGACAGTTCGGCGCAGCTCCGCTTAGGCATTGCATACTCCAATGGAGTTGGGGTGCGGAAAAACTATAAGAAGGCGATGAAATGGTTTCGGATGGCCGCTGAAAATGATGAACTGATCGCCCAATTCAATATCGGAGTCCTGTACGCGGAAGGAAAGGGGGTCCCGAAAGATTACGAAAAGGCACT
>JAJECE010000125.1 GCA_022822185.1 Rhodothermales bacterium
CTCCTGTTCATTCAGATACGAGGTCAGGTTCTCCGAAATAAACCGGTAGAACAACATCCCCAGAACATAACTCTTGAAATCCCATCCATCCACGGACCCGCGCAGGTCGTTGGCGATCCGCCAGATGATTCGATGCAGTTCTGCACGTTCGACTTCCTTGTTGTTTTTCATTCCACATTAACAGGTAACCCCCCAATTTAATAAATCTGGCCGTAGTAGCCTATGCCAGCAGAACTATTTTTGTCCACGGCAATCTCCTTGGACAGGTTCGGAAACGAATTCTTGGAATTCGTCAGGAATGCCTGCGTCCATATATCCCTGAATCCCGTTCGGGAGGCGAACTTCAGTACCGGGGCATCCTCATGGGCTGCAGGATGAAGGATACTATTTTCGTGACATCCTCAACGGATTCCCCACAACTGTGTACAACCTAAGGCGGTTTCGGATGAAACCTCTTAGAACACACAAACAAATTATAGGCGGATGCGGCGCCACTTTGATGGAGATCAATATGTTCTTCGCCTGCTTGCCAGTATCCTTGTCGTACAGGTACTGATCCTGCTGTGCATAAAACTGTGGCCACTTCCTTTGCCTTCGGGGCCTCTGGACATCGTCTACTCTAATCCTGAAACGATCCAGATGGAAGAAATCGTCACTACCCGCCAAACCCGGGCCACTCCTCCCCCCCCACCTCCCCTGCCCCCGGTGATCCGGCCAGAAGACATCCTTCTCGAAGAAGACCTGATCCTTGACCTTGATCCACTGGCCGTAACCCGCCCTCGCATGGACGCAATCCCCAGCGAACCCGAGGTCGCGCAATCAGATGGCCCGGCTGCCTCCGAACCACCAAAATTAATCCGAATTGCCACCCCCGAATATCCCCGGTCCGCACGGCGACGAAACATACGGGCAGAAGTCGTGATCACGCTGGTCGTTGATACGCAGGGGCGTGTGCAGTCGCCACAGGTGCTTGAGCGATATCTGGTCCATGAAACGACGCGGACGCGGGTACATGAATTAGGCCACGGACTAGAGGAAGCAGCCATCAATGCCGCCATGCGATCTCTATTTCGTCCGGCAAAGCAGGAAGGGATCGCAGTAGACAGCCGCTACAGGGTCACCTTCAACTTCGGAAACTAAGTCTCAGGGCAGATCACGCCAGCGGGCATCCTCTACCTCGTACTCCTCTCCAAATTCATCCTGATAAGTCTTTTCCGGAGACGGACCATCGTCGCGGTCCGGGCGATCTATCTCCACGACCTTGTAGATACGCCAGCCTGCTTTCAAGACAAAATATCCAATCAGCGCAAGTAAAACTCCCACTCCGAAACTCATGCCATTGTACCGTTTGATGTCATCAATCCTACGCAACACAGGCATACCTGCTCCCCGCACCCCATCAAACCACCATGCCAGATCAGAAGGATTTCTGCAGTCCCATCAGGACCTGGGTCAGGGCAGGCTTGATCTGATTCAGCGTTCATGCCGTTTTCCAGAAGGATACATCGTACCATCATAAACCGTTATTTTGCCGTGAACATCCTCAAAAGGTGCCCCTGATCTGTACCGAACAGCTTCCAGGATGTCTTAGACAGACTAGCACAGTCTGTGCATTGTGCCCTTACAACTGCCACCGTGGAATCAACCGGATCAGGAATATAGCACTCAGGTGACAGATCGTACCACGGCTGTAATACGAAGCGCCGCTCCTGCAATCTAGGATGTGGAAGTGTAATCCGATCCGTATTGCGTGTGATGTATCCCAGAATAAGAATGTCTACATCCAGGGTTCTCGGGGCATAGGGGAGGGATCGCTTCCGACCTGCCCGGTGCTCAATCTTCTGACAAAAATCCAATAAATCCTCCGCTCCCAGATTCGTGCGTACCTCCACTACCGCATTCAAAAAGTCCGGAGATTTATCACCGGGATGAAGCGTATGGGCGGCCCCCTCATAAACGGGAGAGCATCGCAGGTGTCCATCCAGCATCCGTAAATCTGCAACCGCCTGCCGCAACCGCGCCAGTCGATCTCCTAAATTTGATCCCAATGCAATGTAAGTTGTCTGCATACGGTACCCCCGCCAGGACTCGAACCCGGATATACGGCTTAGGAGGCCGTCGCTCTATCCTGTTGAGCTACAGGGGCAGATGACGCACGCAACGCGCGAATACGTTCAGACACAACCCCTCCAAATACCGCACTTCCCGCTACCACCACATCGGCACCATTCTCCCTGACCTCACGCACATTGTCCGGCCCGACTCCTCCATCTACCTCCAGTAGTACGTTACAACCACTCCGATTGATCATAGATCTGAGCTGACTTGTGCGCTGACCGGCCTCAGGTAAATAGGACTGACCGGCAAACCCTGGATATACCGACATGATCATCGCCACATCGATATGCTCCAGCCAGGGACTTAATTGATCCAGTGGGGTGTCTGGATTCAAGGTTAATCCCGGCTTACACCCAAGTGTACGGATTTTCTTAAGTGTCGAACCGATCTCTTTACAGGCTTCCACATGAATCGTGAGAATGTCTGCCCCGGCTTTCGCAAAGTCCGCAATGTACCGCTCCGGCTCTGTAATCATCAGATGCGTATCTAGAACTACACCGGTTCTCCGCTTGAGCGGCGCAAGCGCAGCGACCGCTAATGGACCAAAGGTCAGATTCGGCACAAAGTGCCCATCCATCACATCAATATGCAACCAGTCCGCCCCCGCATCCACCGCCTCTTCAGCATGAGACTCCAGCCTGGCAAAGTCGGCAGAAAGTATGGACGGAGCAATCAACATTTTATCCTACGCAAAGATGGCCACTACGATGGCCATCAAGAGCACATTTACAAGCGCAACGGGCAACAATACCTTCCAGCCGATCTGCATCAACTGGCTGTACTTGAAGCGGGGCAGCGTCCAGCGTACCCATAAAAACAGGAACCCAAAGAAGGCAACCTTCATCATTAAACTGCCGACCTGCATCAGTGAAAGCCAGACAGATCCCTCAAGCCCCGGGAATGCCGCAAGTAACTGCGGCTCAAATGGGATCAGATAGCCCCCGAAGAAAAGCGTCGCAATCACAAACGAGGCAACAAACCAGTTCACATACTCCGCCAGAAAAAACATGCCGAATTTCATTCCGCTGTACTCCGTATGATAGCCCCCCACTAGCTCCTGCTCTGCCTCCGGTAAATCGAACGGAGCACGGTTCGTTTCTGCAAACGTAGTGATAATAAACAGAATTGCTCCGATAGGGTTACGGAAAAAATTCCATCCCAGAATTGCCCCCCCCATTGCCTGATCCTCCACAATCTCCACAACGCTGAGCGATCCGGCCGTGATGACAACACTGGCCACTGCCAATCCCATAGAGAGTTCATAGGAAATCATCTGTGCACTGGAGCGGAGCCCGCCAAGAAGTGAAAACTTGCTGTTACTGCTCCAGCCGGCAAGCGTGACCCCATAGACCGAAATACTCGTCAATGCCAAAATAATCAGAATCCCCACCGCACTGTCCACAATCACAAAGCCGCGGGCATACGGAATTAATGCCGGCACCGTCATCGCAATGACAACCATCACCACCGGAGCCAATGAATAAACAAACCTGCTGGCTCCTTCAGGAACCGTGTCCTCCTTGAAGACCAGCTTAAATACATCTGCGAACGGCTGAAAAAATCCTCCCGGCCCAACCCGGTTCGGCCCTGGACGATTCTGGATGAAGGCCGACACCTTCCGCTCAGCATACACTAGGCAGGATGCGGATATCAACATAAAGTTGATAACTCCAAAGCCTACCAAGGCTAAGATTCCTGGCGATAGATCCATCTTCTAACTGATCTCTTTGATGCTGAATCGAAGGCCTTTCATATCCGACGCAGGTCTATAGTGCACCAAGCCCCGAACTGGTGAGGATTCCAATTCTGCATGAATGCCTGTTAAAGGTAACGTTTTACACATAATTGTGCCGCATGTTATGGAATATCGTCTGATAGATGTAACATGAGTTGCATGACTGCAATCTAAGTCTCATCTCTTCAATCCCTCGGAAAATCCATAGACATGATCATTTCAGAGTTTATTCTTATTTGCGCCCTGACTCTATATAATTCCAGATTTCAGATGAACGCCGCCGGGCCTCGGCAATTTCCTCCGGAGACATCCGCTCTCGCAACATGTTTCGTTTCTCAATCGCATCACGATCCCCCTGTGCAGCAGAAAGGTTGTACCATGCGTAGGCTTCTGTTTCATCTTTTGGGATTCCACTCCCGTTCTGGTACATGAATCCTAGTAAAAATTGGGATCTCACGTCTCCCTGTTCGCCAGACAAACGTAACCATTTCACAGCTTCCTCCCCATCCTTTGGCACACCATTTCCAGTGGCATACATGGCTCCCAACTGGCATTGAGCGTCGGCATTTCCCTGTTCAGCGGCCAGACGAAACCATTTCGCACCCTCTTCGGGATCCTCCGAAACTCCCCTGCCGGAGGTATACAGAAATCCTAAATAATCCTGCGCAAGACCCATTCCCTGTTCGGCAGCTAAACGAACCCACTTTACGGCTTCTGTAGCATCCTCTGCTACCCATTCCCCTTTATCATATATACATCCCAGGTTATATTGTGCACTGGTATCTCCCTGATTGGCAGCCAGACGAAACCACTTCACGGCTTCTACAGCATCTTTTTCCACTCCCCTGCCTGCACCGTACATGAAACCTAGATTAAGTTGTGCACTGGCATCTCCCTGATTGGCAGCCAAACGAAACCACTTCACAGCCTCCCCGTCATCCTGTTGTGCACACTTCCCATTCATGTACATTTTCCCTAGATTGCTTTGTGCTACGGCAAGCCCCTGTTCGGCAGACATACTCAGCCATTTTACGGCTTCCTCATCGTCCTGTCGAACCCCTTTACCAAAGACATAGAGGAACGCCAGATCATGTTGCGCCTCGGCATTACCCTGTTCAGCGGACAAACGGTACCACTTTGCGGCTCTTTTAAAATCCCCCGGTACGCCATCACCATCAGCGTACTTTTTTGCCAAAACATATTGAGCCCCATCATCTCCCTGATTGGCAGCTAGGTGGTACCACTTCGCGGCTTCCTCAGCATCCTGTGGCACTCCCCGACCCTGATCGTACATGCCTCCGAGATTATACTGCGCATCAGCATTTCCCTGCTCGGCAGACAGGTATAACCACTTTACGGCTTCCTCATCATCCTGATGCACCCCTCTACCCTCTTGATACATATCTGCCATCGCAGCTTGCCCTGCGATATGCCCCTGTTCTGCACACAGATAGTACCACTTCGCAGCTTCCCCATGGTCCTTCTTTAAACCCATTCCCGTGTCGTACATCTTCCCCAGTTTCCACTGCGCATCCGCATCTCCCTGTTTGGCCGCCAGACGGTACCATTTCACGGCTTCCTCAACATCCTCTGGCACTCCTTCCCCAAAATCGTACAATTGCCCCAACCGGAACTGTGCAGCAGCATCGCCCTGTTCAGCAGCTAAACGATACCAGTTCGCAGCTTTCCCGGCATTCTTCGGCACCCCCTCACCACGCTCATGCATAAGTCCGAGATTATATTGTGCCTTCGGGTTCTGCTGTTCGGCGGACAAAAGGTACCACTTTTCCGCTTTCTTATAGTCCCGAGGCACACCTCGACCAAAGGTGTACATAAACCCCATTCGAAACTGCGCATCGGAATTCCCCTGTTCAACCGACAGCCGGAACCACTTTACAGCCTCCTTACAGTCCTGCGGTATCCCCTTTCCCTTGTCATACATGAACCCCAGATTATTTTGCGCCTGAGCAAATCCCTGTTCGGCAGACCGGCGGTACCACTTTACCGCCATCCTATAATCCTCCTGCACCCCGATACCATTCTCGTACATGAATCCCAGATTATATTGCGCCGGAGGAAAGCCTTGCTTTGCTGCTAGGCGCAACCACTTCACCGCCTTTTGGTCATCCTGTGGTACCCCCCTGCCATGATGATACATGTCCCCCAGAAGAGACTGTGCTGCATCAAATCCCTGTTCGGCAGACCGGCGATACCATTTCACAGCCTCCCGATCATTCTGTGATACACCTTGACCAAAGGCATACGCAACGCCCATGTGATATTGCGCAACGGCATCGCCCTCTCTGGCAGCATAATATACTTCGTGAAGATTCTGATCCATTAGAGAATATCCTGATCGTAGACCAATACCAAGAATCCCGCTACTAGGCTCTTCAAGTAACCGCAAAATTGCATCATGGGTTTTCTCTGTTTTTTAAAAACCCTGTGGATTGTATACCAACTCAATTCGGGCGACCAAATATTCCCTGCAAAACAAATGTAGTTTCCAAAATAACCCCCGATACGCATCCTGAATATCTCAATGCGTGCCCTCTAAATGGGCCGGCTGAAAACTCTCTTTGAGACAAAGATCTATGCCAGTCAATCCCATGGCATCATGGGTTGCTCCGGCAAAGGCCGGATTGGTTTCGCTAATGTGCTGCATAATTTTTCTTGGACCCTGCGGGTTGATTTCGGTGCCCAATGCGCGGGTAATCATCGGAATCATCTCCCAGCTGGGCTTACAGTCAATGTAGTGAGATTCATTGTGCCACCGATCAAACGGGGTCCCATGCCGGTCTGCACGACTGAGCCCCATCTGCATCATGAGCGTCCGATTTGTCCCCTTAATGGCTTTGGCAGGGATCACCCGCTGCGCACGCCCGGATTCATTCACAAAGGTCCCGATGGTCTCGGCAGCCATCGCCGCCGGAAGCGCAACGCGTGCTGCAGGGAGCGTTTGATTCGTCGTGTGATGATAATGAAGAATGACCTCTGTACCCGCCAGAGACTCCACGCTGCAAAGCCCGGAGGCAACGGGATCATCTTCCAGAACATACAGGGCCGTAACCTCTCCCGATTCAATCCGCGCACGCCAGAGAGTTTCGTCTATCGGATAGATGCCCAGACGTTCACATCCCTGACGGTTCGGGGTCCGATCATCGGTACAAAGCCAGCCGTCCCCGTGCCCAGGATCAATATGCGGAATATAACCGGCAACCTGCCCGCCCACCGCATCCGCAAGCTGCATCAGCATCCAGTTATCCTCCACCGTCGCATAGGCCGAAGCAATAAACACCGCATTTTCACCTGCACTCTGCAGGATTTCTGCCGCTCTCTGAAGCGATGCATCCCATGAAGAGAATGCTGCCCGTGTTCCTCCCGCAATGGACGGGCCGGCAGGGCGATCCTCATTAAATCGGCGATAAGCCAGACGATCTTCGTCGGGAAGCCAGAATTCATTCACATCCGGATTGGCACGCGGTGTAATCCGCAGCACCAGATTGTCCCGAACCCATAAATGGCAATTGGATCCTTTCGCATTCGTCGTCGTGATCGATGGGGTACTGGCCATCTCCCAGATCCGTGCCTGAAATCGAAAATCCACCGAGGTCAGCGCACCAACCGGACACAAATCAATCACATTCATCGAATAGGGTTCATCAAACGAAACCCCCGGTGGCGTCATCGGATAATTTTTTACCCCCCGTTCAATGATTGTGAGTTGCCCGCTTTTTGAAATTTCATCGGTAAAGCGTACACAGCGGGTACAGTTGATGCACCGTTCGGCATCCAGAACAACCCGCGGGCCAAGCTTCACTTTCTTGGGTTTATGAACCTTGCGGAATTCAAAACGGGATCCTTCCGGCCCATACTTGTATGCCTGAATCTGAAGCGGACAGTGCCCCGCCTGATCACAGATCGGGCAGTCCAGCGGATGATTAATGAGCAGGAACTCCAGCGTATCACGCTGCGCATCCTTAACCTTCTCGCTTGAGCGTGCCGTATGAACGACCTGTCCGTCAGAGACAATATGACTGCAGCTGGTCTGAAGTTTCGGAAAATACTGAATGACCGGCTCCCCCTGCTCATCCACCTGGATTTCTCCCGTCTGCCGGTCCCGCATCGGTGCCCCGATATCAACCAGACACTGCCTGCAATTCGCAGGCACGGACATGGACGGATGATAACAGAAATGGGGAAGTTCTATCCCGTGATCCAGGCAGAACTGAAGCAGGCTCGGCCGGCCTTCAAATTCGTAGGATTTACCGTCTATGATGACCTGGGGCATGGAGAATCAGCTCGTTTCTTCCGGAGAAATACGTACACCGGCTGCACTCATGGAAAGGACCGGGATCTGCCCCGGTGCATCCTCCTGATAATGTGCTTCCGCCTCCTTATCGGGAACAGAAATCGTTCCAAAGACAATTGCATAGCGGCCGCTGATATCCCCCGGCACCGTAAACTTGTACGCACCACCCTCATCCAACTCGGCATGGACCCGTAATCCACGGTCTGTATCCATACTTCGGAGCATCAGCCAGCACCCATCCATCTGACAAACTTCATGTACAGTCCCGGCAACCGCCACCTTTCGCCCTGCATAGTGTTCCGGCTCGGATACGACCGCTTCCACCGGCACCGCATCGGCGGGATCGGCAGCGAAGCCATAGATATCGTCATGGAGAGGCTCTGCACGATTACAGGCAGCCACACCAATCAAAAAAAGAATCAGAAATTGTTTCTTCATTTGCAATCTTCAAATTCATTCAGGCATTTACGGCCCATACAGCCGGGCGGCAACGACGCTCAAAATCTTCCCGGAAACGCTGAATCGTGTTGCGCACCGGCCAGGCCGCCGCATCCGCCAGAGCGCAAACGGTACGCCCTTCCATTTGATCACAGAGGTCCAGTAAAAGATCAAGATCCCGCAAATTCCCCTCCCCGTCATCAATCCGGGTAATCAGATTCTCCATCCAGCCGGTTCCCTCCCGGCATGGGGTACACTGTCCGCAGCTTTCATGATGGTAAAAATGGGCCACCCGCCGCAAAAACGCCACCATATCCGTGTCTTCATCCAGAAACAGCATTCCCGCCGTTCCCAGCATCGAACCCGCTTCCCGCAGACTCTCCACATCCATCGTCACCCCCTCAATCATATCTGCCCGAAGAACCGGAACCGATGCACCGCCCGGCACAAGTGCTTTAAGCTTTTTGTTGCCGCGCATCCCCCCTGCAATCTCAAGCAGGTCGGTAATCAGCATGCCCGTCGGATACTCATACACGCCCGGCCGATTCACATGCCCCGAAATCCCGTACAGCAGCGGACCTGGATTCTTCTCGGCCCCGATCCCTGCATACCAGTCGGCCCCCTTCCCCAGAATGAGCGGGGCACAGGCCAGCGTTTCCACATTGTTAATGGTCGTCGGATATCCCCAGATTCCCGACTGGGCCGGGAATGGCGGCTTGATGCGGGGGTAAGCCCGCTTCCCCTCAAGGGATTCCATCAGACTGGTCTCCTCCCCGCAGATATACGCCCCCGCCCCCTTATGCAGAATAATGTCCATGCAATGACCCGTTCCCAGCATATTCTCTCCGACCAGATTCGCATCATACATTTTTGCGAGTTCCTCCTCTAGATGCGTAATCCAACTTGCATACTCACCACGGACATACAGGTAGCACGCATTCAAGGACATCGCATAACAGGCAATCAGAATTCCCTCAAACAAAAGATGCGGATTATATTCCATGAGTTGCCGATCCTTGAAGGTTCCCGGCTCGCTCTCATCGGCATTGCAGCACAGATAGCGGGGTACATCCGGTTTGACCGGGGGCATAAAACTCCATTTGAGCCCGGTCGGGAACCCTGCGCCCCCCCTGCCACGTAACCCGCTGCGTTTCATCTGCGCCGTCACTTCCTGAGGCTCCAATTCTTCGAGTACCCTCTTCAATGTCTCATAGCCGCCATGGCCACGGTACACATCCAGATGGTGCAGATTCTCGACCGGGGGCAGGAGCACCCGCTCGTACGATTGCCAGTTCCCCGCCTTGGTCATTCTGCCTTGCTCATTCTGTCCCAAAATAAACCCTTTGAATACATGACCGGATTGTACCTATTGAGTTCGCTCGGATCGCGGGGGCGTGATGTATCCTTCCACGGCTTCCGCATCCGTCCGGCGATTTCCACCCATCTCGTCCTCATCCTGCGGCAAGGTGACCGATACAAATGGCAACGGTTTACCTGCTTCCATCGCCTCCAGCAATTCGTCAATCTTTTCAGGGGTCAGATTATGGGCATACGGGCCGTTGTTGACCTGCATCATCGGTGCAGAGCCGCATGCCCCAAGGCATTCCGCCTCCTGTAAGGTATAGCGCCCACATGCCGATGTATGCCCGCGCTTCACCTCCAGTTTCTCCTCTAGATAAGCCAGAATGTCATACCCGCCACAAAACTGGCACGAAAAACAGGTACATACATCCAGAACAAAGGTCCCCTTCTTCTCTTTGAAGTACTGTGTATAGAATGTTGCAACCCCATAGACCTGCGCATAGGGCAAGGAAAGTTCGACTGCCACCAGTTGCAATACTTCCGGCGGGAGAAATCCGAACTTCTCCTGCGCAAGCCAGAGCGTCCACATTACAGCACCGTCCGAAGTAGGGTACTGGCTGACCCAACCGGCAATCCTGGCCTTTTCATCTTCCGTGAAGATGAGTTCTTCTTCGGAAAAGTGCGACTCTGGATTCGGATCTGGAAGTGCGACTACCGGATTACGAATAAAATCTGCCATACTACCTGTCCGCCTCCCCCATGACGGGATCAATGGAGCCAATCAGCACAACAATATCGGCGACCGGATGCCCTTCCATCATGGACTCTAGTCCCTGCAGATTGGTAAAAGACGGTGCATTCAAACGTGCACGCCACGGACACCCGGTTCCATCACTTTCAAGGTAAAAACCCAACTCCCCTTTCGGGGATTCAATTGCATGATAGGAGGCCGCTCCCTTCGGAGGCGCAACGCCGGTTTCTGTATACATAAAATCATGAATCATCCCTTCCATGGAGTAGTAAACCTCATCCTTGGACGGGTATGCTTTCTTGGCATCATCCGTACGAATCGGGCCTTCCGGCAACCGATCCAGACACTGGTTGATGATCCGGATGCTCTCAAGCATTTCTTCCACGCGAATATGGTAGCGTGCCAAGCAGTCCCCCTCTTCCCGAATCGGGATGGTGAAGTCCACCTCGTCGTATTTCAGATAGGGTTCAAAGATTCGAATATCATAGGGAACTCCGCTGCCGCGAAGGTTCGGGCCGGTGAGTCCGAGTTCAATCGCCTCCTCTTTGCTGATCACGCCAATATCCCTGTTCCGGTCAATCCAGATACGGTTCCGATTGAGCAGTTTCTGCCAGCCCTTAATGATCTCCTCATAGCGCGTTGCGAAGTCTCTGATCATCGCAATTGCAGTCGGACTCAGGTCCGTTGCCAGACCGCCGATACGGCTGTGAGAGACCGTAAAGCGTGCACCGGACACCTCATCAAAAATACTGTAGAGATCCTCCCGCCCCTGAAAGGTCCACAGAAAAACGCTGACCGCCCCTGCATCCATGAGTCCGACCCCCAGCCATAACAGGTGCGAGGAGATCCGTGCCAGTTCGCACATGATCATCCGGATCCATTGTGCACGATCAGGGACTTCAATGTTGGCAAGCTTTTCCACCGCCATACACCAGGCAACATTATTTGCATAGGGAGCCAGATAATCCATGCGGTCCGTATAGGGCATGAACTCCTGATAGGTCTTGCTCTCGGCGAGCTTCTCAATCCCCCGGTGCAGATACCCAATATCCAGAACACACTTCTCAATCCGCTCCCCGTCCAGTTTTACAACGCACCGGAGTACACCGTGCGTTGCCGGGTGCTGCGGCCCGATATTGAGGGTCATCTCATGCTCTAGTGCATCTTCAACACGCGACACCTCAATCCCCCGCTTGGTGCTCAGCCACGCATCCTTGCTCTCCAGGCGTTTGAGCAGGGTCTCATTATGTCTAGGCCAGAATGAGAAGATTGCCTCACGATCATGATAGGGGGTCGCTACGGACATCTAGGCATCCTCCCCCTTCGGCTCCTGATAGCTCTTGGCGGGACTGCCGCTTCGAGCAGCCGCAAAAGGATCCATGGTCAACTCCCCCTCCGGGACGCGCGGAGGAAGTGGCAGGGACCCTGGAATTCCAAGCAATGGAAATTCCTTCCGTTGCGGATGATACGCAAAATCCTCCGGCATATACATTCGCCGAAGATCTGGATGCCCCTCAAAGCGAATGCCCAACATATCATAACACTCACGCTCATTCCAGTCTGCTGCCTTGAAGAGGCCCGTCAGTGAAGGGACAACTGCATCTTCTTCGTCCACCAATACCTTGAGACGAAGACGCTTCCCCGTATCCAGATTCACGATTGCGTAATACACCTCGTAACGGGGTGCATCCTCGCAAAATCGATCCACACCGGCCAGATCCACCAGATAGGTAAAACCCAGGGTTTCCTTTAATGCCGTGCAAACCTGTAACAGGGACTCCCGCTTCACAAACGCCGTGTACTCCCCCGCATACACGGATACTTTCGCAATGGCCCCGGGGAACTGACTCTGGAGCACCTCAATCGTATCCGCTACGTTGGTGGAGGCCTTCTCGTGCACATTTTTCTCCTCCGCACGCGCCTCATCAACGGGAGTGAAGTGAAACTTGAGCGTCTCAGGCATCCGCTAGGCTTGATGCATCCAAAGCAATCTTGCGTCCCTCAACCGTCAGACTGCCCGGCTTGGCCGACAACTCCACAATTTCTTTCTGTCCGCTCGTATAATCCTGGGTCACCGAGTATTCGTTACGGATCTTTTCCTGAATATCCATCAACGCATGGATGACCGCCTCTGGTCTGGGCGGGCAACCGGGAATGTACACATCCACCGGCATAAAGTTGTCAACCCCCTGCACCACACCATAACAACGATGCATGCCTCCGCTGGAGGCACATGCACCCATGGCAATGCACCACTTTGGATCGGCCATCTGATCCCAGACACGCCGGATCGCATGGGACATCTTGTAACTGCACCATCCCGCAATAATCATCAGATCCGCCTGACGGGGAGAAAAGCGCATGGCCTCACTGCCAAACCTGCCTACATCATACTTGGGTCCGCCGAATGCCATCATTTCAATGGCACAGCACGCAAGGCCCATCGGCATCGGCATCAGAGAGTTAGACCGTGCCCAGTTGACCACCGCGTCAACTGTAGTCGTTAAGTATCCAGTTGTTGAATTCATGGCATAAAAGTTAAGCCGGTTTTATGAAAGTCTGTGCACTCTGTTTCGCTAGTCAAACTCCAGTCCTCCCTTTTTGATGTCATACAAAAGTCCCACGGCAAGGATGACAATAAAGATCGTCACGACCGCAAGCACTCCCATCCCGATTCCGGCTTCCAGAAAATGGCGGTGGCTGACCGCCCAGGGATACAGAAACACAACCTCTACATCAAACACAATGAAGATCATTGCAACCAGATAGAATTTCACCGAAAACCGCTGGTGTGCCGTCCCGATGGGATCCATCCCGCTCTCATAAGCACTCACCTTGACCCGGTTTGGACGACTTGGCCCCAGCAATCGCTGCGCAAGCAGCAACGTCAATGCAAGGCCCGTGGCCATCCCCAACATAATTAGCAGTGCAGTGAATTCAGCACTCATATTAAATCGCCAGTTTCTCTAAGAGGCCTCAAAAGATCCAGTATGGATGAAGATACGCATTGACATCTGATTGTACCGATAAGAAGTACATTCAACCTTGAAATCCACTTAAATTCACAGTGAATACCGGGGACGAGATTTACACCGCGCCTGTATACCGTAAAGGATTGCAAAGGGTTCACGGTCAGGCGGCGGCCCTCAGGGGCCTGAACCCTGATCGTCTCCAGTAACTGCATCACTTTCCCAGGCAGCCCATCTGAGCATGACCCGGCAAATAACCGGGGCAGTTCCAGGAGATCAAATCCGCAACGCAGCATTGAGACTCCCTCATAACTGGAATTGCGCCTTGATATTCTGAATAAACGCATCTTCCTCCATCGCCTTGCGGGCATCCAGTAATTGATGGGCATCCGCGCCCGCCCGGTAACGCATCTGATTGGAATCGTCCGTCGCCGCGCCGTAAATCACCTCTGCAACGAGTTCGGGGGGCGAAGGCTGCATCTCTGCCCCCGAAGCAAAGACCTGCATCACCTTCCCGACAATACCCTGATACTCCGACATTGCCGGATCATTCTGAAAATCAAATGAACGCCCGGCAAAATCGGTCGCAATCATGCCAGGCTCCACGATCTTCACCTTCACGCCAATGGCTTCCGCTTCATAGGATAACGCCTCCGAAATTCCTTCCACGGCAAACTTGGTCCCGTGATAAAGACTCCCCAGTGGAAAGGTCATCTTCCCGCCAATGGAAGACACATTGATGATCACTCCGGCCCCGTTCTCTCTAAAATGGGGCAGAACCGCTCTGGTCACATCCAGCAGACCGATCACGTTGGTGTTGAACTGCCGTACAATATTCTCCCTGGGAAAGGCCTCTAGAGGGCCGTACGCCCCATAGCCCGCATTATTGAGGAGGACATCAATCCTGCCAAATGCTTTGATCCCGGCCTGAACCGCTTTCGAGATGGAATCCAGATCAAGGACATCCAGCCGGGGAACCAGTATATTTTCCCGTCCCGCCAGTTCCTGTTCATTTTCGGGAGTTCGCATCGTTGCAATCACATTCCAGCCCCGGTCATGAAAATGCGCTGCGGTCGCTTTACCAATTCCTGCACTTGCCCCGGTAATCAGGATCGTTTTCCTCATTTGTGGATCATGAATTTATTGTTTTGTGATCTTTTTTTTTTCGCTCATCGCCAGTCCGTGGTGTAGGTCAGACGTGCACTTCCGATGCGTCCGAGCTTTGGAGCACCGACAAACTCACGATGGTCGCTGTCGGTCACATTGGTGATCCCAACATCAAGTCGGAGGGTTGGATTGATTTCATAGCCTGCACCGATATCCAGAACAAAGTAACTTGGCACCTTTCCCTCATAGGGGCCCGAAAGCACCGAAAACTCCTCAATATAACGACCGGCTGCGTTCACACTGATCCCGCTTGAGTGCTGATACTCCCCGCCCAGCTTAAACTTCAAGGGGGGCGCGTTCAACGCAAGCACCTTGGCTTCATCGTCTTCGTCCAGTTCGGTATGATCAAAAAAGTCGTCACTTACCCAGGAAAGATTCCCGAATACGGAAACTGAACGGGAGAGCAGAACCTGCATGGATACATCCACCCCGTAATACTGGATATTTCCAAAATTGGGATAGGACAGCATGAGTTCGGGAACCTGGCCGACTCCTGGATTATTCTCATTGGGCTGCACAATGGCAATGGGGGTCGTTGGACTTGGCAGCGAACTTCCTGCAATATCCACCAAAAGCTGCGCCGCCTGCTCCGCTGTCAGACCGAAAAGTCGCAGTGCGCCTGCCAGTGTGGTATTATTCGCGATTCCCGCGCTAATATCCCGGACAAGATCCTGGGACAAATTCGGTACCAGTACCAGCGGCGTGCGTACCTGGAGCGCACCGACAAAGTTTTTCTTTGTCGCATAGTAGACATCTGCGGCAAACAATACATTCTCCCCAAGAATTCCCTTGTACCCGATTTCATAGGTTTGCGAAATCGTCTGCTCAAGGGGATCCACATTCTCCAGATCGGTGATTCCCAGATCCACCCCCAGTGTACTGAGATTCAATGCACCCAGCACCCCCGGGCTAAACCCCTGTACCACCGTTACATCCGGTGCCAGTGCCGCCTTGAGCGTGGCCACCAGCGGAGGAGGTACGTTCAAACCTGCATTGGAAAGCATCAAGGCCAGGTCTTCATCGGAGATTGCCGCCAGCCCCTGATACATTAATCCATAAATCGCTCCGGTGCTGATCCCCACCGGGGTCGGTGCTCCCTCTGCTCCCGGCAGGAGACTGGAGGCTATCAGATCCGTAGTCGCACCCAGGTTCAGGAAATCGGGATTCCGGGCATACGTAAAGCCGGTGGCCGCTCCTCGTCCGCGAACATTGATCCCCCCAACATTGGCCGCAACCAGATCCAGCCAATTGCTAGTCGCTGTCGGAGAGGAGAAACTCCGGTTATAGGTCGCACGCAGGCTTGAATTGGGCGTGGGTTTAAAGACCAGTCCAATACGGGGGGAAGCCTGCACTTTATCCGCTACATTGTTGTAGTCCCCGCGAAGTGCGAGTGTGAGATCAAGCCGGTCACTGATTTTTGTGGCGGACTGGGCATACATCCCGTACTCGTCAATATTATCGTGCTCTTCATTGCGTCCAAGTACCGTAGCCTTGGTATCCGGGCGGGTCAACTCCAGATCAATGCCCACAATCAGGGATTGCCGGGAGCCGAATTGTGCGCTGTACTGCGCCTGCATTCCATATTCACGGGAATGCTCCGTCACCGGATCCCCTCCATAGACATACGAGTCCCCGGAGTCATTCACATTCATGTAGGCCTGCGCAAAAAATCCTCCTCTGGCAAGCCGGGCCTGCACGAACGAATAACGATACTCATCCGCCTGAATGGTGCCGATTCCACTCAGGACAGTCCCCGTGATCTGACCCATACCGCCGTTCAACGAAAACGTCATCTCCGAACCCAGCCGAAAATCCAAATTCCCGGCAACCGTGTACTTATTGTAATCCGTATCCCGTATTCCGTCCACTGCAATCTGTACGGCATCATCCGGATCTGGACACTCGCTGAATTTTTGTGCCTCCAACAGGTTCTGTGCACACGAATCCAGCGCAAAATCCGTCCCCGCTGCATAGGAACCGGTCACCTTGACACCCACGCGCTGACTCAGCGCACCGGCAACCCGGGCCTGTAAATTCATGAGCGAATGCTCCCCGCCACTGATCGAAATCGCGGCCCCTGGATGGGTAAATGGATCCTTGGTGATATAATGAATCACCCCGGAATCCACCCCTGCACCATAGAGTGCAGATCCCGGACCTCGCACGACTTCCACCCGATCCAGATCTATGGCAAGGTTGGGCATGAGATTATGCAGATTGACTTCCAGCGAAGGGGATCCCGCCTTGCGATAATCGGTCAAAACCAGAGTCGCGCCGGAGAATACGTTATTAAACCCGCGCAACACCACCTCATTCCGATCAATTCCGGTTTGTGCTATATCAAGCCCCGTAACGCTGCGCAGTGACATCACCGTGGTCGGCACCACAGATCGCTGAATATCCTCGGCCAGAATCACATCAATGGATGCCGGCGCATCCAGTACTTTCTCCTGCCGCCTGCTGGCGGTGATCTGGAACTGTTCCAGATCCACCCCGCTTACGAGATCCACATTCAGAACAAGGGTCTCGCCATCGGAGAGATTCACCTCTATTTCGGTGGAGCGATATCCCGTAAAAGATACCCGTATCACACCGGCCCCTGCCGGTAATCCACTCAATGTATATTGCCCTGTATCATCGGTGGATGTTCCCTGCCCGGAGCCAACATGAAGTACATTCGCCCCGAATAACGGGAAACGGCCCTCTGAATCTGCGACGATACCGGTAACTGAAGCCGACTGCGCATAGATCCAGCCTGGAAACGCGAAAAGCGGTATGAATAAAAAAATGCTAAAGAGTTTTTTTGCAGTGCACATTTTTCTGAATTTTATTGATATAGTCTAGGATACGCTTGCCACCCGCTCAAGATCAACGATCACACAACTCCTCCACAACCCCCTCCATGGTTGTCCATCCGGGCTTCCTTCTTGTAATTTAACCCATACAACTGCAGATTGCTCACTCCCGGCTCCCATGAAGTTGTACGGATGAATTCGGAAGCACAAATCCTCCAACTCTGGAACTCCCGAAAATTCATTCGCGGCGATTTCTGTAAAAGAATTATTGGATCGTTTCATTATTTTTCTGGGAACGGGCTCCGTTGCCGGGCAGCCTGTACCCCGTATAAGATCCCCGTATCAAACCAGCCCCCTCCGGCAATCCACGCAATGTATACTGCCCATTCTCGTCGGCAGCAGTCCCCTGCCCGGTGCCGACATGAACCACATTCGCCCCAAATAGCGGAAAATGATCCTCTGAATCTGTAACGACACCGGCAACCGAGGCCGATTGTGCATAACTCCAATCTGGAGTCCAGAAAAGCAGTAAGAACAAGGCACTGCTCAGGATTTTTCTTGTATATCTTCGCATGGATTTTATCAACTGAACAGCACAGATTCAATCGTACCCGTCAGGACCCAGACTCGCAACCGACTCGTCCTGTATCTTCTGTCCTGCCGCCCTCGGATCTACCCCTGATAATTTAATAAACGGAACGATGGATTGTTTGTACCTCAGCCTCAGTGACCGGTTGTATAGGTGAGACGAAGGGCGGCAACACGGCCAAGCCTGGGAGCCCCTACAAATTCCCGGTGATTGCTGTTGAACAGATTATTGACCCCAAAATCTGCACGGATACCGGTTTTGCGCATTGCATATCCCACACCGACATCTACAATCATGTAACTCGCCACCTCCCCGATGTACTGCCCGGCAATCACCGGAAATCCCTTCGTAAACCGCCCGGATGCGGTGAGAGAGAGGCCGCTTTTGCGCTGATACTGTCCACCCAGTTTAAACTTGAATCCGGGGGCATTGAGCGCCAGTTCCAGATCCTCCGATTCTTCGCCCAGTTCTGTATGGTCAAAATAATCGTCACTGACCCAGGACGCATTTCCAAAAAACATCCATACATCACTGGCCAGAACCTGCATGGAAACATCCATACCAAAGTATCGAATATTTCCGAAGACCGGATAGGTCAGCATCAGTTCCGGGAAATACCCTGCCCCCTTGTTATTCTCGTTCGTCTGTACGATTGCAACGGGGGTTTCGCTGTCAGGAAGATCACTGCCCGCCACATTGACCAGAATCTCCGCGCCTTCCTCTGGAGTGAGGTTAAGCAGCCCCAGCACAGTCGCAACCTCTTCATTTGCCGCCAGTCCGGCTGAGATATCCCGAATCAGATCCTGTTGCAGATTCGGAATGAGCACAAACGGGGTCTTGGCCTGAAGCGGGCCGATAAAATTTTCCCGTTTTGCAAAATACCCGTCCACCGCAAACAAGACTTTATCGTCGATGATTCCCTTGTATCCGAGTTCCCAGGATTGGGTCATTGCAGGTTTGATGGGTTCCAGATCCGGGAGGTTATTCAACTTCGGATCCGCGGTCAGTTCCAGCGTACTGAGATTGGGAAGCGCCAGCGTGCCAGGGCTGAACCCCTCCACCGGGGTGACCTCCGGTCTCAGGCCCTGTTTCAGAAGGGGAATAAACGAAGCGGGAATGGGCAGTTCTGCATCCGCCAGTCTCCTTGCCAGTTCCTCATCCGGGATCGCAACCAGCCCCTCGTAAATCAGCCTGTACATCACGCCGGTATCCATACCGACAGGGGTCGGCATCCCTTCCATCCCCGGAAGCATGCTGGACGCAACCAGCGATGTGGACGCACCGAGCGCCAGATAGTCCGGGTTCCGGGCATACGTGAAGCCGCTTGCACCACCGCGTGCCCGCACATTGAGGTCCCCGATGGATGCTGCAAGCAGATTCAGAAAATAATCGGTCGCAAGCGGGGAAGAGAAACTGCGGTTGTACGTTGCACGCAGACTGGAGGTCGGGGCTGGTTTTAGAACCAGCGCAACCCGGGGAGATGCCTGAATCTCCGTCACAACATTGTTATAATCTCCGCGCAGAGCAAGAATCAACTCCAGCCGATCCGAAATTTTTGTAGTAGACTGCAGATATGCGCCAAATTTGTCCACATGCTCAAGCGTCAGGTCCACACCTGCAACCAGTTCCTGCCGTGCCCCGATCGCCTGCGTATACTGGGCCTGTACTGCATATTCTTCGGACACCTCCTGAATCCGGTCTCCCCCGTATACATACGAATCCCGGGAGTCTATCGCATTTACATATGCCTGTACAAAGAGCGGTCCGCTGGACAGTCGAAGCTGCGCATAACTGGTAATCAGCCCCTTGGCCTGAACCGTTCCAATACTGCTGAGCATCGTTCCATCAAGGTTTGCAACGCCCCCATTCAGGGAAAGCGTCGTCCGGCCGCGTATACGCCAATCCATCCCCCCCGACAATACCAGCTTACGCTGCCGGACCTCACGTGGACCGTCTACGAACAACTGCACCGCATCCTCTGGATCCGGGCACTCACTGAACCGCTCCGCTTCAAGCAGCAGGCGATCACAGTCGTGAAGTGCAAAGTCGTCGGCAACCGCATAATTCCCGATCAACTTCACTCCGACACGCTGCCCCAGAACGGTGGCGATGCGCCCCTGCACATTGAACATTGACTGCTGCCCTCCACTGACCGAAATCGTAGTTCCCGGATAATTGAACGCGTCCTTGGAGATGTAGTGAATGACCCCCGTGTCTCCACCAGGTCCATAGAGTGCAGATCCCGGCCCCCGCACCACCTCGACACGTTCGGTATCCATGGCCAGGCCGGGCATGATATTATTCAGGTTAACCCCGACCGATGCGGCTCCGGCTTTGCGATAATCGGTCAGGATATGGGTCGTGCGTGAAAAAACATTGTTGAAGCCGCGGAGAACGATTTCATAGCGGTCCACCCCGGTCTGCACGATGTCCAGTCCGGTTACATTTCGCAGGGACCTCGCCATTGTCTGTGCAACATCCAGTTGATAGTCCCGCGCAGTAAGCACATCAATGGAGGCAGGCGCATCCAGCACTTTCTCGTTCCGGCGGCCGGCCGTCACCTGAACCGGGTCCAGATCCGTCCCCGGTACCAGCGCAACATTCCATATATAATGTTCATCCGCCGTCACGACGATCTCAGATTCCTGCGCCGTATAGCCAATGAAACTGACCTGCAGCACATAGCCCCCTGGAGCGAGATTCAGAATCTCAAACGCTCCCCCGGTATCCGTTGCATGCCCGATTGCTGTGCCAGACAGGAACACATTTGCTCCAATCAGCGGCAGTCCGGTCTCCGCGTCGGTGACCTTCCCGCTCACGATCCCTGTCTGTGCAAAAACGGGGGGAACAGGAGCGCAAATGATTACACCGATCAGCAGAATACAAGAAAATTTCCAGTTCATTCTACGTAATATGAGTCAGGTGTTGATTTCAGTCTATCGTGAAACTTGATCCGACAATAACGGTCACTCAAGGTTTTGTGACCGGCGGCGGGATAGTAATTCCCGCGCGTGACAGAAGGAAGTCCACCTGTTTCATGTGATGGGCTGCATGGAAGAGTTCCTGCACTTCCTCCGCGGAGGTATGGGACATCACCTCTGTCGATGCCAGAACCAGTGACCGGAATGGGGTTCCTTCCTTCCAGCTCTGCATTGCAAGGGGCTGAACCAGATCATACGCTTCTTCACGTGTCAGCCCGCAATCAATCAGATGGAGCATCAACCGCTGGCTATGATACAATCCATAGGTCGCATCCAGATTCTTCTGCATGCGATCAGGATTCACGACCAGATTCTGAAGGATGCGTGTCAGACGAAGAAGTGCATAATGTACCACGGTCGTTGCATCCGGAAGGATGACGCGTTCGACGCTGGAATGTGAAATGTCCCGTTCATGCCACAGGGCTACATTTTCCATTGCTGCCACCATGTAGCCGCGCAGTAAGCGTGCACATCCTGTAATATTTTCACTTCCGACGGGATTACGTTTATGCGGCATGGCACTGGACCCCTTCTGCCCTTTCCCGAATGCCTCCTCAACTTCTCTGACTTCACTGCGCTGCAGGTGGCGAATTTCTACGGCAATCTTTTCAAGACTGGCCCCGATGAGTGCCAGTACACTCACATAATGCGCATGGCGATCCCGCTGGATCACCTGTGTGGCAATCGGCTCCGGTTTGAGGTCAAGCAGTTCACAGGTAATTTTCTCCACCTCTGGCGGCGTATGCGCGAAGGTCCCGACTGCTCCCGACAACTTTCCTGTCCGCACCTCTTCTGCGGCCGTTTTGAACCGTGCCAGATTTCGGGTCATCTCCGCATAATAAAGCGCCAGTTTCAGCCCAAAGGTGGTTGGCTCGGCATGCACTCCGTGGGTTCTGCCCATCATCAGTGTATACCGATGCTCAAGTGCGCGGTCATGCAGAACCTTGCGCAGAGATTCCAGAGCTTCCTCGATAAACTGATTGGCTTCTGCAAGCCGAACCGACCAGGCCGTATCCACGACATCGGAGGAGGTCAGGCCGTAATGGACCCATTTTTTTTCCTGACCGAGTCCTTCACTCACCGCCCGTGTGAACGCGACCACATCATGCCTCGTGTTTTTTTCTATCTCGTGAATCCTCTGCAGGTCAAAGGATGCCTGCTGCCGGAGCGTCTGCACCTCGTCTGCGGGAATGACTCCGATCCTGGACCATGCCTCGCAGGCGGCCAGTTCCACCTCCAGCCATACCTCAAACTGGCGCTGCTCACTCCAGAGTTCCTGCATTACCGGATGGGTATATCGTTGAATCATATACTTTTGATCTCTCGTTTTCTTGAATCTATTCTGGACCAGAACAGACTAGTCGGATTCCGCCATCCGTGCCATTCCGGTCCTCGTTGAATCCCATTCTGTACCTGAAGATTCCGAATCCTGATGATCTTGTCGGTTACAGCGAATCCCGCTTATCTCTCAAGCGCGTGTACAGTAGTCTCCGTGCACGAAAAATATGTGCCTTAACCGTTCCGAGGGGAAGGTCTAGTTCCTGAGCAATCTCTTCGTAGGATTTTTCCTGCTGATGCCGCATCACAATCACACGGTGATACTTGGGAGGCAATGAATCAATCGCCTCCTGAATGATATTCGTACGCTGACCTCCCTCAATCTCACGATCCGGCCGGTACGTGGTGTCCGGAACCTCCTGCCGAATCTCACCATCTTTGGTATGAGTTGGCTTGTCCAGTGAGGTCGTGGCCAGCCTTCGCTTGCGCTTATAATCAATGGCATGATTGGAGGCAATCTTGTAGAGCCAGGTTGAAAATGCATAACTGGTGGAATATGTGTCCAGTGCCTTGAAGGCTTTAATGAACGCCTCCTGAACCAAATCTTCAATCCCCTCTGCGTCCCCAATCGTTCGCTTGATATGCAGAATAAGCCCTTTCCGGTATTTTTGAACAAGCAGCGCGTATGCACGCTGATCCCCTTCCAGTGCGCGGGCAACCCATTCACGATCCCTCTGACTGGACGCTGACCCTCTGGTCTTCGTCTGATCTTCAGGCATTCGGTTCATCCGCTCATGTGCGACGATACGGTCTTTCTATGAAGTGCGCTAGCTGCCTGGAGACACGGGCAGTTCCTGCGTCTCCTTGTAAGTACTCAAGACAATACTGGTTTTCGTACCGGTTACCCCCGGCCAGGATTGAATGCTGCCAAGCAGGCGCTCCAGCGAGGTGGTATCATACGTTCTGACTTTTAAAACATGGGAGCCTTCCCCGGTAATTGAATGTGCTTCAAGCACTTCACTGCAACCGCAGACATGCTCAATCAATGTGGCATAACGGCTTGATTTATCCACCGCAATACGAATGAAGGCCGTAATATCAAATCCCAGTTCCTTCGGATTTACGTTGGCATGGTACCCCGTCAGAAATCCATTTTCCTCAAGCTTGCGCATGCGATCACTCACACTGGTCATGCTCAGCCCGACCCGCGCAGCAATATCCACCCGCTTCATTCTCCCCGAATCCTGCAGGAGATTCAGAATCCGGGCATCAATCTTGTCTATTTTTTTGCCCAACATCTAGTTATCCATCATCGCTATAATTCGGACCGGGCCACCACTGCCTCCCTTGATCTTCATCGGCAGGGCAATCAGCATAAACCCGGTAGGGGGCAACTGGTCCAGGTTCGCCAGATTTTCGAATCCGATAATATTTCCCTGAAAGAGTTCCTGATGACTTTCGTACGTACTCGATTGGCCATAATCAAGGCTGGCCGTATCAATGCCGACTGCCTCCACATTCCGCTCATCCCGCAACCATCGTGCCGCATCTGCTCCAATCCCTGGAAAATGCAGTTGCGGGATCGCTTCCGGTCCCAGTAAATCTGTCCCCATATACGTAAGAGGATCCGGCCAGTACGCACCAAAACCTGTCCGAAACAACACCATCCCTCCATCCGGCAGTCGTCCATGTTCGGCTTCCCATGACTCCAGATCCGCAGTGCTGATCTGGTAATCCCGGTTGGCAGCCACCTGATCGGTTACATCCACCACGACTCCCGGTCCCATGAGATTTTCGAGGGGGATTTCGTGAACGGACCACTTCCCCTCCGCAAAGTGAATCGGAGCATCCATGTGGGTGCCGGTATGCTCTGCAAGTTCAAACGAGTTGATCTCAATATAATAACCGGGTTCCTGCCACCCTTTTACAATCTCATGAAGCTTAAATCCCTGGAGCGTTGGCCAGTGAATGGTGGTGGAATCAAAACTGTGCGAGAGGTCTACCATTCGGGCAGGAGCCGGATCAAGCGAAATCTGTGCCTGTGATGTACTGCAAATCATTACGGAAAGCAGAAAAATGGACACAGGAATAAGATTTTTCATTTTATCAGCGTATAACGGCGGCAGAATAGCACCTAGTATACGTGTTTCCGAGTTGATTTGCCTAAATTATGCGTTCTGCGGGCCCATAGCTCAGTCGGTTAGAGCAGCGGACTCATAATCCGTCGGTCGGGGGTTCAAGTCCCTCTGGGCCCACATCTGTCAGGATAGTCCCAATAACTGTCCTCCCTGATACACCAACAGTGAGGCAATATACGCAAGTATGGTCATGTAGAGCCACATGACCAGAGGCCACCGCCAGGTATTGGTTTCCCGGCGTGCAATTGCCAGCGTACTCATGCACTGGAGTGCGAACACAAAAAATACAAGGAGGCTGACTGCGACCAGCGGGGTGAAGACCGGGCGCCCATCCGGATAACGATCCGCTTTCAGTGCATCCCGCAGCGCCACACCCTCTTCCGCATCTGCAACACTGTAAATGATCCCCAATGTAGAGATAATCACCTCGCGTGCGGCAAAGGCACTCACCAGTCCCGCACTAATCTTCCAGTCAAACCCTAGAGGCTGCATCACCGGCTCCAGTATTCGTCCCATATATCCAATTGCACTTCCCCGGATCTGTGCTGATTGCTGGACCAGTTGTGCACTGTCCATGGCCGCAGTATAATTATATTCCGCCTGCTGCATCATGGCCTGGATCTGTGCCATCACGGGATCTCCGACATCCAGGGAATCATCCAGAGCAGGCAAAGCCATATCCGGTGCTGGCAAAAGCGTCTCTGCTTCGGCATAGCCTGCCTCACGCTGCTCGGCGGCCTGCATCTCAATCTGCATCCGCAGCGAATCCGTATCCACCGCCGGATAACTTGCCAAAAACCACAGCACAATACTGCAAGCCAGGATAATTTTTCCAGCCCGTACCGCAAACACCTTGGAGCGCTGGATCATGCGCAAAAGTAACTGCCGCGCCCGGGGCCGTCGGTAGGGAGGCAACTCCATCACAAAATAGCTTTCAGGCCCCTTGGTGAACACAAACCGTTTCAAGACTGCCGCCGCCCCAAACGCCATCACTGTCCCCATCATGTACATTGAAAACATGGCCAACCCCTGAGTACCAAACACGCCCATGAGTGTCCCTGCAGGAATGAAGGCCGCAATGAAGAGGGTATAGACCGGCAGACGGGCGGAGCAGCTCATCAGGGGGGCAACCATGATCGTAATCAGGCGGTCACGTTCATTGTCAAGTGTTCGGGCAGCCATGATCCCGGGAATTGCACAGGCATACGAACTAAGCAACGGCAGAACGGAGCCTCCACTGAGCCCGACCCGCTTCATAATCCGATCCATAATGAACGCACTGCGGGCCATATACCCGGTATCTTCCATGAGTCCCAGGAAGAAGAAGAGAAGCAGAATCTGCGGGAGGAACACCACCACATTGCCCACCCCGGTAATCACACCATCGGCCAGCAGATCGGTTGCCCAGCCAGGCGGAAACACAGACTGCACCGTACCCGCGAATGCCGAAATTCCCGTTTCAATCAAATCCATGGCAGGAGTTGCCCACGAAAAAACGGCCTGAAAAACACCAATCAGAATGACCAGAAAAAACAGCGGGCCAAAAATTGAATGCGTCAGCAGGGCATCAATCCGGTCACTGACCGTCGTGCTCTCTCTCTCTCTGCGTACTGCCTTATTGGTGATTGGCCCGATCCATGCATACCGCCCACTCACTTCGGCATGTCTCCATGCAACCCCCCGCTCGGCGAATTCTTTCCGCAACTCTTCGGTGCGGCGTACAAATTCAGGTGCACTCCCTCGCCATACATCCAGGGCATTATCTTCCGCCAATGCACGCAATACCTCCATCTGGATGTGACCTGGCTGCACTTCGTCCACTTCAGCAGTCAGTTGCCTAGACAATTCCGGGACCTTTGCACTTACCGCATCCATGAGACTCCACCGGTACCCCTGCGCCGGTTCCGGTGGGTCCAGGATCTGTTTTTTCAACTGATCAACCCCTTCACCCCGGGTAGCGACCAATGGAATCACCGGGACTCCCAGTTCCGCTTCCAGCACCGACGCATCTATTACCAATCCATTTTCTTCTGCTGCGTCTATCATATTCAGGGCCACGATCACCGGTACGCCGATATCCATCACCTGGCTGGCAACATACAGATTACGTTCCAGATTCCCGGCATCCACGACACAAACTGCAAGATCCGGTGCCTTGTCTCTGCGCCCGACCAAAACTTCATAGGCAATCCGCTCATCCAGGGATTTTGGGGTAAGGCTGTAGGTGCCCGGAAGATCAATCACCTCAACGTGAGGGGCCCCCGTGAGGGTTCCTGACTTTCGTTCAACGGTCACCCCCGGGAAATTGGCGATTCGCTGATTCAGACCGGTGAGCCGATTAAAGAGCGTTGTTTTGCCGACATTGGGATTACCAACCAGAGCAATGCTGATGGGATCTGGAGGAGACATGTCAACTCCCGTTACTTACGCTTCGCATTTGGATATACGTATCTGAGCGGCCTCGGCCTTTCGAATAGAGAGATGATACCCGCGAACCTTCAGATCCATTGGATCGCCAAGCGGGGCCAGACGGACGACCTGTACGACAGAACCCGGGAGCATCCCCATCTCCATCAGGCGGTCTGTGACTGCATTGGGTTCAAACTCCAGAATCCTGCCGGATTCACCAGGACGCAAATCCTGAAGTGTCATGCATTCAAGGGAATTGCCAGAATATCTCGGGCCGTATCACGGCGGATTCCGATTCGACACCCCTCAATGCGCACAACGATCTTATCGGAATTCTGGATCATCTCCAAATGTGCCCCCTCGCGTATACCAACATCACGCAACCTGTCCTGTGCACATCCATCTACAAAGCAGACCTTGAGTGTGCATCCGTCGCAAAAAGCCGTCAGCGGAGAGGGAACCATAACCGGGTTGGATAATCCTGCACAAAGATACTTAATCTGGACTGAATATAAACAAGGAACCGTAAACTGGTTCCGTAAGCCCTGCAATAATGTACATACTTGCGATTTTTTGCAAATACTTTGAATTTCGGCCCCCAAATACCGGTCATCTACATCGTACGCCGTAACTTTGCATCAAATTGTTATTATTGATCATGCGTCTATCAAAATTTTTTGGTCAAACCCTGCGCGAAGCACCCTCGGAATCTGATTCAGCATCTAGTCAGATGCTTGTGCGGGCCGGATATGTGCGTCAACTGGCAGCTGGCCTGTACTCCTATCTCCCTTTGGCGCACCGGTCCCTGCGCAAGATTGAACAAATCCTTCGTGAGGAAATGGATGCTATCGGCGGGCAGGAGATGTGCATGCCGGTCGTCCATCCCGCCGAAATCTGGCAGGAATCCGGGCGCTGGTATGAGATTGGGGACGAGATGGGGCGATTTCAGGATCGGAAAGGACGGGATCTGGTTCTGGCCATGACTCATGAAGAGGTGGTGACCAGTCTCTGCAAGTCAGAGGTCCGCTCCTATCGGCAATTGCCGCAGACGGTCTATCACATGCAGACAAAATTCCGGGATGAACCCCGCGCCAGAGGCGGCCTGATCCGGGTACGTGAATTTGTGATGAAGGACTCCTATACTCTGGACAGGGACTTTGATGGTCTCCAGTCTCAATACGAGGCCCACTATAATGCCTATCACCGGATTGGGGCGCGGCTCGGGCTGAACCTGGTGGCCGTGCAGAGTGATCCCGGCATGATGGGCGGCAAGGTGGCACATGAGTTCATGTATATCACGCCGGTTGGGGAAGATTCTCTGGCGATTTGTGAGGAGACCGGCTATGCATCCAATCTGGATGTGGCAACGTTCCAAAAGATTCCTGATCCTGCCGGTGTGCCAGAGCCGCTAACCCGTATCCATACGCCCGGACAATCCACCATTGCAAAGGTGGCCGCGTTCTGCGGCGTGAGTCCCCGTCAGACGGGGAAAATGGTCTTCTATATGGGGGATTTTGGGGAGGCCGAGCCCCCTCGTCTGATCGCCGTATGTGTTCGGGGAGACATGGAAATCAACGAATTACAACTCCGCTACGCGGTCAGTGCACAGGCACTCCGCCCTGCAGAGGCGGAAGAGATTATGGCGGCGGGGTGTATCCCCGGCTACGCATCTATGTGTGATATTGACCGCACGAAGGCCCTTCTTGTTGCAGATGATCTGATTCCTGAATCCGCCAATCTGGTCGTGGGGGCGAATGAGAAGGACTGGCATTATACCGGTGCCAATTACGGGCGGGATTTTACAGCGGACATCGTCGCCCCGATTGCACTGGCCTATGACGGTGCGCCCGACCCTATTGGCGGAAAGCCGCTGCAGATCGTTCGAGGTATAGAGGTTGGAAACATTTTTCAGTTGGGAACCCGCTACAGTGCCAGTATGGGTGCAACTTACACCGATGAGAATGGGAAGGGATTTCCCATTGTGATGGGGTCCTACGGGATTGGAGTTGGACGGGCACTGGCCTGCGTTGCGGAGGAATACAGTGATGAATTTGGCATGGATCTGCCGATTTCCGTGGCCCCGTATCAGGTCATCTTGGTCTCTCTTGGACGAACAGGTGAGGTCCATGAGGCCGCCGAGACGCTCTACCGCCAGTTACTTGCAGCCGGGATTGAGGTACTCTATGACGACCGTGCGGTGAGCCCGGGTGTCAAGTTTGCGGATGCGGACCTTCGCGGTATCCCTTTGCGGTGCACCGTCAGTTCACGCTCTCTCAAGCGAGGAGGGGCCGAATTTGGTCGCAGGCGGAGTAAAGAACCTGCGATCCTCCCCCTTGAGCACGCGGTTGAACAGATTCAGACCGGGATCGCCGAATGCTTCCACGAACTGAACCAGCGCCTGAAGCACCCGCCGACCTGGGCATCCCAATCCGAATCAGCCTGACCGCCGCAGGATTGCATTGCCCGGAATCATGTCCACACCTACACATCTTATATCACAAAAAAACGCTTCAAAAGTTAGACGAAACGTACGAAACTGTAAAGCCTCATACCGAACCCGTCCTCTGGAGCCAGGGATTTGCAGGGAACTTTGCTGAAACAAATACTTATCTTCCGTTTACAATTATCGTGTCGAACTGCATCCGATAACGACGATGGCAAAAAGTTCTCATGTACTGATTGACGGGCAGCAACACGAAACTGAAGTCGGTTCAAGAAAACCTTCTTCGCTCCTTCAGCTTGCTGGCAAATCCGCAGAAGACACCTCTCTGGTTTTAGAGGACGGACAGGTGTGTGCGAACCCTGACGATCCCATTAATGTTGTCTCAGGTCAAAAATTTACGACCAGAGAGCAAGCCCCTTCGGATACACCAGATGACAAGCCAATTTGCTACTTTGTAAACGGCGAGTCAAATTCTACGATTGAGAATCCTCTCACCGTTCAGTCTATCCTGCAGAATGCCGGTGCAGGAGCAGCGATTGATGCCGGTGAACTGGAGAGTTACTACCTTGAAAATACTTCAGATGGTCGGAGATACGAAAATCTTGATGACATGGTAACGATCACGGACAGGGACAATTTTCTCGCAATTCATGTCGGGAGTACACCTGTGGCCAATTTGAACTGCGGTGATCTAATCATAGAGGAGTTGAAAAATCTTGCACTTGGTCCTAGAACTGTTCGTATTCCCGACTCAAAGTACGCTGTTACATTTGATATGGCCGTCAAACATGGTGCCTACAAGGGGGAGACATTACAGATTACTCTCAGCTTTCAGGAAGATGGATACCCTGAATATCCACCGCATTTTGTTCATTTTAAGTCCAACATCAAACCAGCGAAAATACCTGTTCATTCCACGTACCAGTTTGAAGGTGAGAACTGGTCGGCATACAGTCTTCCGCCCAACGACTTCTGGGATAGGCTACCATCATCGGAAAAAAACATGAAGACGTATCTCAACCGGCACCTTCTCCGTGTACTTGCCGACCTATGAGGTTTGAGGCTACCCTCACAGAGACGATTGCTGAGGAAGCAAAAAATCACTTGCTCGCACAGATTCGGCGTGGAGAACAACAGGAAGACCTCTGCTTTGCCCTCTGGCACCCGAGCACGGGTGAAACTCGAACTACAGGTATTGTAACGGAGCTAGTTCTCCCGCTTGAAGGCGAGCGCAACCTGCACGGCAATGTCAGTTTTGAATCGGATTATCTTGCGAGGGTTGTTCAAATGGCATGTCAGACAAAATCTGGTGTTGCTTTTATGCACAGCCATCCCAGTGCTGGCTGGCAGGCAATGAGCGATGTTGATATCGTTGCTGAACGGGATCGTATTGCACCTCCAGCCCGCGCTTCAGGATTACCTCTGCTGGGATTAACTGTCGGCACAGATGGCGTGTGGAGTGCGCGGTACTGGTCGTGGAATGGTCGAAAATTTGCCCGAACGTTTTGCGACAAGGTGCGAGTAGTCGGCAGTGGAATTCATCTTAGCATTCATCCAGAACATGCTCCAGCCACTCGGTCAACTCGCCAGCGCCGCACATTGGATACATGGGGGCCAGAATGTCAGGCCGCCTTGGCCAGCCTACGAATCGGTATTGTCGGTCTTGGTAGCGTCGGGGCCATCATAGCTGAAACACTTGGCCGTATCGGGGCCACTGATATTCTGCTTGTTGACGCGGACCGTGTAGAGGAAATCAACCTTGACCGATTGCTTCACACGACCACCAAGGATATCGGCTCCTTTAAGGTTGATGTAGCAGCGAAACATCTTCGCCGATCAGCCAGTGCAGCTTCGTTTCATGTTGATCTTAGGCGTGCCTGGATCCAAGAACGTGATGCCTATGCCGCCGCACTTGATTGTGATGTCCTATTTTGTGCAGTTGACCGCCCTCTGCCCAAAGATCTGCTGAACAATATTGCGTATGTCCACAACATTCCCGTTATCTTTGGAGGGATTCGCGTTGCAACCAAGCCTAGTGGTCGACTCAATGATGCTACCTGGAGCATCCTGCGAGTAGGACCTGACTCGCGATGCCTCCGCTGTGACGGCCAATATACCAGTTCAGATGTTGTAATGGAGCGTGATGGATCCTTGGATAATCCCTCTTACATAAACCATAATATGGCACTATCCGGTAACCAGAACGTATTTCCTTTCGCTTCCAATTTGGCGAGTCTTATGGTGCTGGAGATGCTTCGTGCTATACTACGGGAACCTTGGTGGCAATCCGCCCCCACAAAACTCCATTACACTTTCATGGCTAATAAGCTAACACCTCATATCAACACATGTGACCCCCAATGTTCAATTATTCAGGGAATGGGAAAGGGAGACAATTGGACTTATAGCTTTCTGGAGGATCCTGTGCATCGCAGGGATATTTCCTTCATTGATACTGTATATTCTCGAATTCGCAAGTTGATCGGCAAATAATTATGGGCAGTCCTGTTACCAAAATTTCTACTACTAATGTGAGAACTTTGTCCGGCACACAACATGCTGAATTGGCAAAAATAACCCTGCTGATCGGAGAGAACAGCGTAGGGAAATCTACGTTTGCAGGATGCTTAAACGCTATCGGACAATTTTCTCAACTCCATGAACTAAATGACCGCACCAATTTTTTCGACCAGAAACCATTCTGCATGGGTTCATTTGAATCTATTGCCAGATCGGGCTGTGACTCATTTCGCATTGACATCAGTCTAAAGAGCGGCCTCTTTCGCCGGTTCGCTCTTGAATTTACGGAGAATCGTTCTTATTCCGCGCCCAGGCAGAGCAGGCTGGAGATGCAGATGCGTAAAAGGTCCCCAGAATCAGATCCGGGTTTAACCATCGCCAATGAGGACTCCGAAGATCCGTCAGAGCATTGGCGATTTGATGGGCCGGAATTTCAATTTCTACTGAATCAATCCGAGGTGTCGTACACCCAGTTTACAACATGGCTTTCCCGATATGTCACCCACGGCCATCTTCCCTTCTCGGGTTCTCCGACAGTATTCAGGAAACGCATGGGGAACCCGGCAAATCAGGAAGAGCCGAACTTCATCAAGTTTATCAACTTCCTTAAGAAACATTTCCAGGGCCCACCGCCATCCTTTCGAATTATCCCTGTCATTCCCCATGGATTGGACCGAAAGCGTTACTATCCCCATAATCCCATCAAAGCCTTAGACAACGATGTAGACCTTAGTGCAATTAACCGTGTCGGTCAGAAGCTCGGCCTTTTCAGGCAACTTGATGTTCGGAAACTTTCCACAGGCCAATTTGAAGTTCGGGTAAATGTTTCCGGTTCCTATTACAATTTAATTGATGTTGGATATGGAATCCCAAGCCTTCTCCCTTTCATTATCGCTTTTTGTGACGCTCCTTCGGGATCACTTTTCCTGTTGCAACAGCCCGAGGTACATGTCCATCCATCTGCTCAGGCGGAACTCATTAAAATGATGGTTGAAAGCGATCATGCCTTTGTCATAGAGACACACAGCGACCACATAATTACTTGGTTCCGCATATTAGTTAAAGAAAAATTTCTAAGGCATTCTGATGTTGCACTAATTTATTTTGAACATCCTCCAGAGGATAAATCGTCAACACGCTTACATCAGATTTCGCTTGACAACCGCGCCAACCTCATTGGACAGCCTCCACGCTATCAGCGGTTCATCCTGGAAGAGACGAACAGGCTACTGGGATTTTCAACATGAGACCCTCAATATGTGTGTGAGAGCTATTCTGGATGCCAGTGCATTTCGCCATTTCTCTGCCGAAACCAGAAATTCGGCCGGCTATCAATTTCGAAAATGGCTCAACCGAGAAGATGGGATAATCGTCTATACTAACTATGCGAAGTACAAGAAAGAAGTGAGCGTAAACAACGAGATTCGTGGTCTTCTGCAAGCTTATCTTAAAATTGGGAAAGCTATTGATATTGCTTTAGCCGATCTTCAACCTGCCCTGGACGGTATCCCCGATCCTCCAATCCGTCGTTCGGATGATCCTCATATCTTGGCACTGGCAGTAGCTGGCAAGGCTACGGTTCTTTTTTCATGCGACAAAGAACTTTGTAAAGATTTTGCCGACCCCAAGGTAATTCCTAGAACAGGGCGACAGCGTCGTAAATCTCTCCCCAGTATTGATGAGCACTCTCCAGAGGAAACAACCGGATCGAAAGAGAGAAAAAAGTTTCTGAACTCACGTAGATGCACTTCCTGCTGACACCTCAATTGGATTGTGCCTCCTCACTGGCCTGGAAGTGTCGCAAGTAAACCGTATGCTCCAGTTGTGGTATGTGATTCCCCATAGAACATCTCCGATACACATCGTAGCAGTTAAGGTTATCCTATCTGGAAGAGGAGACTATTGTGGAGTGAATTGATGAAACTGCTATGTTAGGGTTTTGGTAAAGCGTAGATTTTGTGGAAGTTACCTGCTGTTCGCTTTATCCACAGGCTGTTAGACAGGATGTTGCACACTATACTTGACTTAGTTGTCGCTAGACATGTGCAATCTCTATCCATTAAACCGTAAATCAGTCAAGATCACCGCTCATGTCGGGGCTGCACTCCCCGTGAATTAGGTCCAGAAAAGCCTCCAGTGTCATTCCACCAAGGTTCTTATTGGAGCGGGCACGCACCGAAATCACATCCTGCTCCGCCTCACGAGTGCCAAGGACCACCATGTAAGGCACCTTGAATATCTCCGCCTCCCGAATTTTGTATCCGATTTTTTCACCTCGGACATCCAGCGTCGTTCGCAGCCCCTCGGACTTAAGCCTGCTATGGACTTCTTTGGCATAGTCCTCCGTGCGGTCAGAGATAGACAGTACACGAACTTGCTCAGGGGCCAGCCACATCGGGAACGCCCCTGCACAATGCTCAATCAAGACCCCAATAAAGCGCTCCAGTGATCCAAAAATTGCCCGATGTATCATCGCTGGCCGGTGGCGCTCATCATCTGTTCCTGTGTACCAGAGATCGAAGCGCTCCGGCAGGTTATAATCCAGCTGAACCGTCCCCAACTGCCACTGCCGACCAAGTGCATCGTGAACCATAAAATCAATCTTCGGCCCATAAAATGCCGCTTCACCTAACTCCTCGTGTACTTCAAAATTCATTCCATGCACAACTTTACGCATGGCATCCTCCGCCTCATTCCAGTTGTCTTCTGAACCGGTATATTTCTCATGGTCATCAGGATCACGCAGGGACAACTGTACACTAAATTCTTTAAAATCCAATGCACGCAGAACACGAATAGCAAGATCCACCGAATCCTGGATCTCTTCTTCCACCTGGTCATGCCTGCAAAAAATATGTGCATCATCAACCGTAAAACCGCGGACACGGGTCAAACCGCCGAGTTCTCCCGTCTGCTCATATCGATATACCTGTCCGAATTCCGCCAGACGCACCGGCAACTCCCGATAACTGCGCCGCTTATGTGCATATACGAGAATATGATGCGGACAATTCATGGGCTTGAGCAGATAGCCATCCATCCCGTGTGAACTCATCGGCGGAAATTGGTTTTCGCTATAATAGGGATAGTGTCCACTCGTCCGATAAAGATCAAGATGGCCGATATGCGGGGTAAGGACCGGCTCATAACCGCGCCGAGTCTGCTCTTCGCGTAGAAAATTTACCAATGTCTCACGAAGGGTGGCCCCTGCCGGAAGCCAGAGCGGAAGTCCTGGTCCAACTTCTTCGCTCAACATGAACAGTTCCAATTTTTTTCCTAATACCCGGTGATCTCTGGCACGAGCCTGCTCCAGGCGCTCCAGGTATGCATCCAATTGCGTCCGGTTCTTCCATGCCGTCCCATAGATCCGTGTGAGTTGCACACGCTCAGCATCCCCGCGCCAATAGGCACCTGCAACGGATAGAAGCTTAATACCATTCGACTTGAGGTATCCCGTATGAGGAATGTGAGGCCCCCGGCAGAGATCAACGAAAGAATCCTGCTGGTAGACGGTCAGCCGCGTATCCCCATTCTTGGCGGCCAGTTCCTCAATCAATTCCACCTTATAGGGGTTATCCTCAAAGAGTTTGTAGGCCTCCTCCAACGTTACCTCACGGATCTCAAAACGATGACGCCCCTTGATGATTGCCCGCATCCGTTCCTCAATCCAGACCAGATCTTCTTCGTGCGGCGGACGCGCCATCTCGAAGTCGTAATAGAACCGATCTTCAATCGGCGGCCCAATGGTCGGCTTTGCATCAGGAAAACGCTCCACAACGGCCTGTGCCATAATGTGTGCGGCCGAATGGCGTATTTTATAGAGAGCCGGATCGTACCCTTCCGGAATGTACGTTTCAGCTTGCTCCAGGAGTTCTTCAATCATGCGTGAACATAAATTATTACTGACCAACAGAGGGACACGCGTTCGAGGGCAAGGTGTTCCCGCGAGATGACTGCCAGAGACATTCAAACCCTGATGGAGGGCCACAGAGATCCCGTTCGGGCTGCACACAGTCTGGCTTTTTCAAAACCGTCCAAGCGAATACGGAGAGGGAGACATTTTTCCTGGTACTACATTACCTGAACTTCGCAAAATTGCGCAATGCCGGAAAGATGCCCCACTTAAGGAAATGACACTCTTATTACGACTCCATTTCCCTTTTTTTGTTTTTTCAGGGTACGGTATTCCCGGCGAACTGGACACTTTTTTGGAGAATCAGAGTCTCAAAAAATGGCATGGGAGATCGCTTCGTTACCATGTGGGCAAGGATCGCCATGTCGAAACACTTCAGGAAAAGATAACCTGAATATCCGTATACTCTTTCAGGCCTTCCTCTGCGAATTCGACCCCGAAACCCGAGCGTTTTACCCCGCCGAAGGGAGCGTTGGGCTGAATCATTCCGTGCTTGTTTATCCAAACTGAGCCGCACTCCATTTGATTCGCTATTCTTTTCGCATTTTCTATGTCTCGGCTCCAGACCGAACCTCCAAGACCATTCGGATTGTCATTTGCCTTCCTGATTGCCTCTCTGGTTTGATGGTAGCGGATAATTGGCAAAACGGGTCCGAACTGTTCCTTGTCAACTAGAGGAGCTCCGTTTTCCAAATCAGCTATGATCGTGAGCGGATAAAAATATCCCTTCCCGCCCATTTCCTTCCGTATTTCTCCAGGGTCTCCCCCTAACAGCACACGTCCCCTGGACTTCGCGTCCTGCACCAGATCGGACACGATGTCGTACTGCTTGCGGTTCTGAATCGGTCCTAAGACAACATCTTCGTTCGTACCCTCACCAACCTTCATCTTTCGGGCGAGATCAACTAATTCACCACAGACCCCGTCGTACACATCATCGTGAACATAGAGACGTTTCAACGCCGCACAGGTTTGCCCGCTATTGATGAATGCGCCCCAGAAAAGCCCCTCAGCAATCTGCTTTGGGTCGACATCTGGAAGAACAATTCCGGCATCGTTTCCGCCGAGTTCAAGAGTCAGTCGCTTCATGGTTTCCGCTGAGTTCGCCATGATCTTCCGGCCCGTTGCGCAGGAACCGGTGAACACAATTTTGCCGATCCCTTCATGCGCCGTCATTGCGGCACCCAATCTGTCCTTTCCTGCGATGCAATTGACCACGCCCTCTGGCAGTACCTGATTCATGAACTCAATCAGGCGCAGCGTTGATAGGGGCGTAAAGGGCGAAGGCTTGATCACTACCGTGTTGCCCGAGAGAACAGCAGGAACGATATGCCAGATCGCAATCATGACCGGAAAATTCCAGGGCGTAATTGAGCCCACGACACCGATTGGCTTGCGGTGAAGCTCAACCCTGCCTGCATCATTGTCCTGGAGAACTTTCACTGGAAGGGAAAGTCTGGCCGTATAACGGGTCCAGGCTACCGCGCCACCGACTTCCCAGCGTGAGCCGAGGCCATTTAGGGGCTTACCCTGCTCAGCGGTCAGGATACGGGCAAGCTCTTCGGCATTTTCCTCAATTTTCGATGCAATTTTCAGACATGCTGTCTGTCTTTGCGATTCGGGCACTTCGCGCCATTTTTCGAACGCCATCTGAGCAGCTCGCACGGCATCGTCCAGATCTTTCTTTCGTGCCAGTGATGCAAGTCCGGCTACTTCTTCATTGGCGGGATTCAATACATTAAAGCATCGTCCGGTAGGGACCTTCTTGCCATTGATGATGAGATGGAATGGTTTCATCGGTGCACTTATTCAGGGTTTCCTGTATCAATATTTTGTGACGGAGTTACAATATAATGCTGGAGCAGTTGTTTATTGTATTTTCAAGAAATTACACACCTGTGTACCCATACCACGGAGTTCGTCATGACTTGTCAAACATGTGTATACCAAAAATGGAATATTGATCTATCCTGTTTTCTCAAGATACACCTCCATTGGGGCGATTCCCGCAAGGGATTGTAATTCAAAAACGGGGGCAGATTCAAGGACATGTCAATACGTGACATCCGCTTTCGTCTACGGGGTAACGCAAAAATCTAAAGACAGCGCCAGGAGAACTTGAGATTTTGGGGTGCACAAGCATAAATTTTCCTACTTTTATGTTTGTACCTGCATTTTTAAATCCAGCACAATTGATTTTTGTGCCTGAGAGGACATTCAATGGAAAAAATAACAGATGGTAATGATGGAGTCGGAAATGATCTCCAGATGTCGCCGGAACAGATGTTGACACTTGCGCGCCAAACGGCAGAATTGATCGTGCAGCGTATTAAGAATTTACCCGGAGAAAGTGCTTGGGCGGGAGAGTTCCGGCGAGATCTTGAGGATCAACTGATGAAGCCTCCGCCTGAGGAGAGCCGCTCGGCTTTGCAGGTGATAGAGGAAGCCGCACATGAAATACTCCCTGCCGCACTGCGCTTAGACCATCCGCGGTGTTTCGGATTTATCCCTTCCCAGCCCACTTGGCCTGGAGTCTTGGCTGACTTCATGGTTGCCGGATTTAACATCAACCAGAGTTCCTGGCTGATTTCGAGTGGTCCGAGCCAGTTAGAACTTGTCGTGATTGATTGGTTTCGGAACTGGATTGGTTATCCAGAAAATGCTGGAGGGGTGTTAACAAGTGGGGGATCGGCGGCAAACCTAAATGGTCTTGTTGCGGCGCGGGAGGCTGCGGGCAATCCAGAACGGGGCACTCTGTATATGAGTGACCAAAGCCACAGTGCGCTCACCAAAGCGGCCAGGATTATGGGGCTTCGTCCAGACTGTATTCGCATGATTCCGACCGACGGGCATTTCCGTATGGATGTGGATGCGCTTGCTGAGACTGTGACCGAAGATAGAGCCGCCGGATTCAGTCCCATTGCGGTATGTGCGAACGCTGGGACATCCAGCTGCGGAGCTGTTGATCCGCTGAAAACGATGGCAGACTATTGCGAGGCGCAGGATCTATGGCTTCATGTTGATGCCGCTCATGGGGGATTTGTCATGGTGACCGAGGAAGGTAGGACTATCCTGCGTGGAATTGAACGTGCAGATTCAATTGTCCTAGACGCACATAAGTGGTTCTTCCAGCCTTATGAAGTGGGAGGTCTGATGGTGAAGGATGTACGTACCCTTGAGCAGGCATTTATCGGAAAATGCGACATTCTTCAGGATACAATCTGGGGAGCTGGCCATCCAAATTTTTCGGATAGAGGTTTGCAGCTTAGCCGCTCCGTCAGGGCATTAAAGATCTGGATGTCTGTTCAAACCTTCGGTATGGCCGCATTCCGGAGTGCCCAGTCGAATGGGATCATGCTCGCACGTAAAATTGAGGAGTATGTTGAGGAGAGTACTGTCTTAGAGATGTTGGCACCTGTCGCACTGGGAATTGCATGCTTCCGCGTCAATCCCGGTAACACTGATCTTAACGAGGATATGTTGGAAGCCATCAACAAGACCGTACTCGCTCGAGTCTTCTGGGAAGACCATGCGTTCATATCGTCGACACGTCTAAGTGGAATGTTAGCTCTCAGGATGTGTGTCATCAACTATACAACGACTTGGCACGAAGTGCACGAGACATTAGACACCATCTCGAAATTCGGAATGGAGGATTTGGTTCAAGATGTGCCTCCATCCTGAATTCCCAATCGGCAACTAGCAACACAACTTTCTCTCGATGACACTTAGAATTCTTCATTGGGGGACAATGGTCGACTCTGCATCGGAAAAACGTTCCACGACGGCCTGTGCCATAATATGTGCGGCCGATTGGCGTATTTTGTAGCGAGCCGGATCGTACCCTTCCGGGATGTATGTTTCAGTTTTCTCCAGGTGGAGTTCTCCAATCATGCGTGAACATAAATTATTACTGACCAAAAGAGGGACACGTGCTCGCAGGCAAGGTACTCCCGAGGGATGACTGCCAGAGACATTCAAACCCTGATGGAGGACCGGGAAGATCCCGTCCGGGCTGCACATTGCCAGGGCTTTTTCAAAACCGGCCCAGGTGAATACGGAGAGGGAGACATTTTTCGCGGTATTCCGGTGCCTGAACTTCGTAAAATTGCGCGATACTGGAAAGATGTTCCACTTGAGGAAATGACCCTCTTGTTGCAATCCCCTTACCATGAGGATCGGTTCGTCGCACTTTGCCTTCTCGTTCACTCTTTCCAGCACGGCAACGAAGATGCTGTCTATCAGGTGTATCTGGAACATACATCCTTCATTAACAACTGGGACCTGGTAGATACAAGCTGTCACAAGATCGTAGGTCCCTACCTCTTCCAGCGCCCTCGAACCTTATTGTATGCACTTGCCCGCAGCGAAAATCTGTGGGAGCGCCGCATTGCAATGGTGTCCACCTATTATTTCATTAAGCGTGATCAACTTATCGACACACTTGCCCTGGCCGATCTCCTTTCGGGAGATCAGGATGACCTGATCCATAAAGCCAGTGGTTGGATGCTCCGTGAAGTAGGGAAGCGTAATGAATCTGTACTCATTAAATTCCTGAATGACCCTGCCGTAAACCTACCCAGAACAGCACTCAGATACGCAATTGAGCGCTTCTCCCCGCCTCTAAGAAAAGAATACATGAAGAACCATACGACAGACATTCCCATTCATTCCACGAATCCGAAACCACCTCACTGGCGAGCCTATCGACACGTGATGGAAGCCGCCGTAAAACTAAAAGGGCGTGTGGTTCATACCCCTGTCATTCAATCGGAAATGCTGAAAAAAAGTAGCGGGGCAGAAGTTTTTCTAAAACTTGAGAATGAGCAGCATACTGGATCGTTCAAGTATCGCGGGGCGCTCAATAAACTCTTGTCACTTGGAGAATCTCCACCTCTGGCCATCGGAGCATCAACCGGAAATCATGGTCATGCCATGTCTATGGTTCTGCATGAACTTGATCTGGATGGGACTATCTTTTTGCCCTCCACAACCACAGAATACAAAGTGGACTCTCTCCGCGAATATAACGTAAACCTTGTCTTCTACGGGGAAGACGGCATTGATGCAGAGCGGAAAGCTCGTCACATCGCAGAGCACAATGAACACGTATTCATTTCTCCTTACAATGATCTTCAAGTCATCGCAGGTCAGGGATCAATTGGCATAGAACTGCTGGAACAGATTGGGGCAATAGACTATCTATTTGCCTCTGTTGGGGGAGGCGGGCTGATCAGCGGCATTGCGCTTGCTCTGAAAAGCCATATCCCAGATATCACGATTGTGGGATGTTCACCAGAGAGATCGAATGTTATGCAGAAATCCGTGGAGGCTGGCGTGATCGTTGAGCAACCTCGGCAATCCACACTTTCCGATGGTACCGCCGGTGGCATTGAGGCGGATTCCGTGACCCTTCCCCTGTGTATTGATCTGGTGGATGATTGGGTCACCGCGACCGAAGAAGAAATTGGCAGTGCGATCAGGTTGATCTACAGAGAACATGGAATCAAAATTGAAGGGGCTGCCGCCGTCACCGTTGCATGTTTTCTGAAATACCGAACATGCCTCACTGGAAAAAAGGTGGTACTGGTGATCTGCGGCGGTAACATCTCTGATGCACAATTTGAGCATATACTAACACAAGGTTTGTTAAATGACTGAACGGGTCCATCAGCAGTGCGTGCTGCATCAAGGATTGGGTTTATTGGAGTCCGAAAAATGGATAGATTCTACTGGAGCCGGCATGAAAGGAACTGCCTCCATTAACTCGTAAAATTACGTTAACGTCGAGTGTTTAACCGATAAGTCACATCGAAATTCGAAAATTCTACATGCACCCCCCATGATGCATACTGAACCTGAGAGATATGTTTCCCGGCCCCAAGAGCACATTTACATATGTATCCCGTAACTTACCGTAAAGTCCCCGTAATCTGATGCGTCTTTCCTGGAACGAGATCCGAACCCGTGCGGTCAAATTCTCCGAGGAATGGAGTGGTGCGGTGTATGAGAAAGGGGAAGCACAGAGTTTCTACAACGACTTCTTTGAGATCTTCGGCGTTCGCCGTCGCAGTGTTGCCCGTTATGAGCAGCACGTGGCCAAGTTAGACAACCGTGCGGGCTTCATTGATTTATTCTGGCCGGGTCTGCTGATTGTGGAACACAAAAGCAGGGGCGGCGATCTGGAGGCGGGTTACGAGCAGGCGGGGGATTATTCGGATGCACTCCCGGAGCATCAGCGGCCCCGCTACATTCTGGTGTGCGATTTTCAAACCTTTGTGCTCCATGATCTGTCGGAGCGGAGG
>JAJECE010000065.1 GCA_022822185.1 Rhodothermales bacterium
TTGCCGCGGCGTGCCTGGACATTGAAGAGAACTCCCTCAACGCCATTCCACAGGACTGGCAGTGGAAGGGACTGCTCCGAGCACTAAAACGACATAGTCAAATCAAAAAACACTATCTTATACCCCCAAAAGCTACATAAACTCCAACTAACAATGGCGCATCCCCTATCCTGATGATGTATTTAGCGTCTCAATCGAAAATAAAATGAGAATCATTTTATTTGCATTATTGCTTGCAATTTTTGCCCCCCCCCAAAAAATATTTGCTCAGAGATTGTCAATCACGCCCACGGCGGTCACCATTTTAGAAGGGGATTCTGAACATTTCACGGTCGTACTTTCGTCGGAGCCGACGATGGATGTAACGGTGACGATAGTCAAACATGATGGAACCGAGGTCAGCCTGGACAAGACCGAGTTAATCTTTACCCCTGAAAACTGGAATGTTCAGCAGACCGTGAGACTAGTGGCAGCGGAGGATGAAGATTCCGTGGATAACGACGGAACACTAATCTTGATTGCGAGCGGGGATGGCTTGGTGGGAGATGGAATCACGGTTAGCCCTGATACAACGATCATCGCCTCACTAGGCGAAACCACACAACTCATGGCAACGGTACAAGATCAGGATGGCAAAACGGTATCCGGGATCGCCCTGGAATGGTCAAGTCTCAATCCTTCGGTTGCTGTAGTAGATTCGAGCGGCAAGGTTACCGCGGTAGGTTTTGGCGAAACGAAGATCACTGCCAAATTGGCCACCGCCTCAGGAACAGCAACGATCCTGGTAGACGAGACGGATCATATGATCAGCCGTGATCGTGAGATCCTTGAGATGCTATTCAACGCGACCGGAGGTAAGGGATGGCCAAAACGTGATGGCTGGTTGACCGATGCGCCCCTTGGTGAATGGCGCGGTGTAAGAACGAATGTTAAGGGGCGTGTGACGGCGTTGAATCTCAGGTCCAACAATCTCACGGGCCATATTCCATCATTTCTGGGAAAGTTGGGCAGCCTTGAAGAACTTCGCTTAGCTGAAAATTCCCTGACCGGTTCAATCCCATCCGAACTGGGTAATCTCGCACAGTTGAAAGTATTAAGTTTAATTGGTAATTCATTAAGTGGACCAATCCCGCCTGAACTCGGCAATCTCACGCAATTGGAAGAATTGTTTCTGTATCGCAATTCCCTGACCGGTTCAATCCCATCCGAACTGGGTAATCTCGCACAGTTGAAGGTGTTAAATTTTTCTGGCAATTCCTTAAGTGGACCAATCCCATCTGAACTTGGCAACTTAGCACAGTTGGAAGACCTATGGTTAGAAATAAATTCCCTGACCGGTTCAATTCCCCCCGAACTGGGTAATCTCGCACAACTGAAGGTGTTACGTTTTGCCCAGAATTCCCTGACCGGTTCAATCCCATCCGAACTGGGTAATCTTACACAGTTGGAAGTATTGCATCTCGCTAGAAATTCCTTAAGCGGACCAATCCCATCCGAGCTCGGCAATCTCTCACGACTAGAAAGAATGGAGATCTATACAAATAAACTGGCAGGACCGATCCCACCTGAACTCGGTAATCTCTCACAGTTGTTAGAAGTGTATTTGAATACAAACTCCCTGACTTCGATCCCACCTGAGCTCGGCAATCTTGCACGATTAGAAATAATGGACTTCGGCTCGAATGCCTTTACTGGACCGATTCCGTCCGAACTTGGCAATCTCACGCAATTGAAAAAAATATTTCTGTATAGCAGTTCTCTGACAGGTTCAATCCCATCCGAACTGGGTAATCTTACACAATTGGAAGTATTGCATCTCGCTAACAATTCCTTAAGCGGACCAATCCCATCTGAACTCGGCAACTTAGCACGGTTGGAAGAACTATGGTTAGAAAAGAATTCCCTAACCGGTTCAATTCCACCCGAACTGGGTAACCTTACACAGTTGAAGGAGTTACGTTCTGGCGGAAATTCCCTGACAGGGTCAATCCCGTCCGAACTTGGCGGCTTAGTACAATTGGAAAACCTACGGTTAGAAAGGAATTCTCTAACAGGGTCAATCCCGTCCGAACTTAGCGGCTTAGTACAATTGGAAGCCCTGCGGTTGGAAAGGAATTCTCTAACAGGGTCAATCCCATCCGAACTTGGTAATCTCTTACAGTTAAAAAGTTTAAGGTTATTCCGAAACGGCCTGACGGGTTTCATCCCACCCGAACTCGGCAACCTCACACAGTTGTTAGACTTGAATTTAGGTAACAATTTTCTGACAGGTCTAATTCCGTCTAAACTCGGCAAGATGGTCGCCTTGCAAGATCTCAATCTTCGAAACAATCAACTCTCTGGATTTATCCCGTCAGAACTGGGGAACCTTCAATCGCTGACCATCCTAGATCTGGGCAATAACACGGACTTGGAAGGGATCCTGCCGCGCAGTTTTCTCAAACTCAATCTAAGTTATGTAGATATTACGAAAACGGGGATCTGTGAGCAACAAGATGCAGGATTCCTTGAGTGGAGGAGTAGTATTTCGAGGTACTACGCAGAGGAATGTACGCCTCGGCAGATTGAGCGCAGTGCTCTGATTGAACTATACAAGAAGACGGAGGGGGATTCTTGGAGAAATGCGACTGGATGGAATAGCAGAGATCCGCTTAGAGACTGGCATGGTGTGCGTATCAGGAATGGTCGGGTCACGGAACTCTCCTTGTCGAATAACAATCTCACGGGTTCCATCCCAGGTGAGGTGGGCAACTTCACTGAACTCAAGGTCCTCAACCTAGCTGGCAATGCCTTGGCCGGGGTGATGCCAGAAGAAATCTTGTCCCTATCCGAACTGACAGAACTGCGCGTCAACCAAAACACGGATCTTGAAGGAGTTTTCGGTGATGACATGGCCATCCATCTTACTCAGCTGGAAGTACTCCACTTTGGGGGCACATCGCTGTGTGCCTCGCCGAGTTCAACGTTTCAGACATGGTACGCGGAACTTGACGATGCAAGTGGTCAAATCTGTGGAAACCCGGCCGAGATTCGTCTGGACATACCGGTCGCCTATCTAACACAGTCCATCCAAACCCCAGAGCATTCTGTACGGCTCATTGAGGGGCGTGATGCTCTGCTGCGGGTCTTCGTTACCGGGGAGCCTGCACCTGCGTTTTTTAAGCATGAGGTGGTTGCCACAATTCGCGGGGGAGGGCGAACCCATCAGGTGGAGATGACGCGAGACGGAATTCAACTCCTCACCGTGGCCGACGAGAGTAGTCTAAACAACTCGTTTAACGCAATCATTCCCGGGGATCTGATTAGACCAGGTGCAACGCTGGTCGTGGAGGCCGATCCTGCGGGGGTCATTCCGCGTGCGACAGGAAGCCATGATCGGTTCCCCGCCACGGGCGAAGAGCAACTCAATGTTGTTTCCGTTCCCGCTATGGACATCACGGTGGTCCCCGTCCTGGAGGCAAATCAGCCGGACCGATCCATTTTTGAATGGACCGACAATATCAGCGATAACAGTTCAGAGGTTGGACTCTTCAAGTATGCCTTTCCATTCCATGAATTTCATGCCAGAAGCCGGGAATCATACACTACATCACTTGACCTAGTCTCCGATGAGGGGCGGTGGGGGCTTGTACTGGAATTGGAAGCCTTGCGGTTATTGGACAGTGCAACGGGATACTACTATGGAGCCGCCGCAAGTGTCAACGGTTTTGTGCGGGGGATCGCTCGACGCGGGGGATGGACCAGTATGGGCAAGGCGTTGGACACCGAATTTGCGCACGAGGTCGGACATAACCTTAATCTGGGGCACGCGCCGTGCGGAGGGGCAGACAGGGCGGATCTAGACTATCCCCACCCAGGTGGGAGCGTTGGTGCCTGGGGATTTGACTTTCGTGATAGCACACTGATATCCCCCGAATATCACAAAGATATCATGGGGTATTGTTATGATCAGGGGTGGATCAGTGACTACTTTTACGAAAAAGTAATTGACTTCCGCGAGCGAGTGGAGGGCAGGAACAGGCAGCCCATGGCCGATGCACCGGCATCGGACGATGTATTGGTACTGTGGGGGGGTATGCAGGGCGGCAAACTTCGTATGGAACCTCCATTTCCGGCAACCGCTCCTGCACAACTACCTAATGCAGATGGCCCCTATCGCCTTGAGGGACTCGGGCAACAGGGTGAGGTCATCTTCTTGCTATCCTTCACGCCAGGAGAGGATAAATTTGGTAATCAATACTTCTTCTTTGCGATTCCCATTGAGCAGAAATGGGAAGATTCACTGGAGCGAATCATCCTCACCAGCCCAGAGCAAAGCGTAACCATAGATGCGAGCGATGAGCGGAGACTCTCTATTTTGCGAGATTCAAGTACAGGACATGTCCGTGGGATACTTCGTGATTGGGACGGTGACCTGCCCGCCGCATTAGAGCGGGCAGACGACCTTACTGTTACAACTACCCAGGGATTCAAGGAGTCAGTTCGTCTGAGAAGATAGACAACTTTCCCGCAGAAAGACATGGAATATGTCCGAGAAAAATAAAAAATTGAATTCTGCAAACGGATAAAGCACACCCCCATGTAACGTGGGAATCGGAGGATAGACAAACGGTTGTGAAATCGTAGAAGTCGGGTTGCCTCTCTTTTTTGTGGGTATCTGTGTATAAAGTCACAATGCAGTTTTACGTTTGAGAAGGGGGATACGGGATGCACCGGTCATCTGCCGTGATCGTAATATGCATCCGATTCATGATTGTACAGAGGGCCGGCAGACTGAACATCAGGCGAGCATTTGCGGATGTACTGTGCAAAGTTGTCATCAAAAAGGATTGCAAGACGCTGCGCTGCTTCCCGGTATGCATTTGGGTCGGACCACGCTTTTTCTGGAAATAGAAGATCTTCCGGCAGGCCGGGGCACCGCGTAGGAACGGCAAGCCCGAAAACGGGTTCGTGCACGACTGGAGCATGGAGCAGGTCTCCATTATGGATGGCATCAATGATCGCCCGGGTGTATTTTAACTTGATCCGTTCCTGACCATCCCCGACCATGCCGGTGTTGATCAGCCAGACATTGACATCATGGGTTTGAATGTTTTCCGCCAGCAGTTCGGAGTACTTTGCAGGGTGCCAGACCAGAAATGCCGCCCCAAAGCAGGCAGAAAAGGTGGCTGCAGGCTCATTGACCCCAACTTCGGTTCCTGCAACCTTGGCCGTGTAGCCGCTGATGAAGTGATACATGGCCTGTTCAGGAGTCAGGCGTGCAATGGGGGGTAAAATCCCAAACGCATCAAAGGTGAGGAAAATAATGTTTGACGGGTGTGCTCCGATACAGGGGATCACGGCATTTTCCATGTGCTCAATGGGAAAGCAGGCACGGGTATTCTGAGTCAGGGTGGTGTCGGTGTAGTCCACAGTGTGTGTGACGGAATCAAAAACAATATTTTCCAGAACCGTACCAAAGCGGATTGCATGAAGGATCTCCGGTTCCTGGTCCGCCGACAGGTTAATGACCTTTGCATAGCAGCCCCCCTCAATATTGAAGATCCCATCTTTGGTCCAGCAGTGTTCGTCATCACCAATCAATGCGCGGGCAGGATCTGCGGACAAAGTAGTTTTTCCCGTCCCTGAGAGGCCGAAGAAAAGGGAGACATCCCCCTTCTCGCCCTGATTTGCAGAGCAGTGCATGGACAGTACATCTTGACGGGGCATGAGATAGTGCATGATCGTAAAGATACCTTTCTTCATCTCCCCGGCATACTGTGTGCCGAGGATGACCATTTCCTGTTCTTCAAAAGAAATGTCGATACTGGTTTTGGAGGACATATAGGTTGTGTGGCGATTCGCCGGAAACATCCCGGCATTGTAGACAACGTAGTCCGGTTCACCAAATGCTGCCAATTCCTCATCGCTGATCCGAATCAGCATGTTCCGCATAAACAGTGCGTGATATGCCCGCTCACAGATGATACGTACCTTGATGCGGTAGTGGGGATCCCATCCGGCGTAGCCGTCCACCACATAGAGCCGCTCGCGGGTATTGAGATAGTCACGAGCCCGCTCACGGTTGATCTCAAAGGTATGCTGATCAATGGGCAGGTTTACAGAGCCCCACCAGATATCGTCAACACTTGGATGCATTTTTGTAATGCGCTTATCCCTTGGACTGCGTCCCGTCCGTTCTCCACTTGTGATGGCTAGTGCACCGCTATGTGTGATTGCTGCGGTGGGCTCGTTACGCAGTGCGTCCTCGTAGAGCACTGCCGGAACCACATTCCGCCGGACATCCTGGACTTCAATGCCGAATGGAGTCAGATCAAGTTTCATGATTTATGCAGAGGATCAAAGCGGCGGCATACGTCAATTTCTCACATCCGTTGCATGGAAAAATGATTCAATAATCAGGATTCAGAATAGAGTTCATCAATTTCTGTTTGGTATTTGGCAAATACATTCTTGCGCCTCACCTTAAGCGTTGGTGTAAGTTCTCCGGCATCAATGGTGAACGGTTCAAGGATCAGATGAAATTTTTTCACCTGCTCCCACGGGGGGAGATCCTCATTGACTTGATCAATCACGGTTTGGATGGCATCCTTCAGTGTTTTTCTGTCCGGTTCAGGCCCGTAAGCATTTGCCACATAGGCGGCATCGGCGACGATCAGGGCCGCACAGAACTTGAAGTCAGGGCCAATGACCACGGCGTGCTCAATGAGAGGATCTGATGCAAGCTCGACTTCAATGGGTACGGGAGCGATATACTTTCCGGTTGAGAGTTTAAAGAGTTGTTTTTTCCGGTCCGTAATATAGAGATGTCCGTCTGCGTCAAGTTTTCCAATGTCCCCGGTGTGCAGCCATCCGTCCCCGGTAATCGTCTCCGCGGTTTCTTCTGGCATATTATAGTATCCAAGCATCACATGCGGGCCTTTGGTCAGGATCTCCCCATCGTCAGCAATCTTCACCTCTACGTTCTGAATTGGAGTTCCGACCGATCCCGGCCGAAGTTTTTTGCGCTCGTACAGGGTAATGACCGGCGAGGTCTCGGTCAATCCATATCCCTGACCACAATAAATTCCCAAGCCGTTTATAAACGCCTGCACTTGACTAGACAGCGCAGCACCACCACTGGTCAATGCCTGCAGATTTCCACCAAACAGTGTATCCCGCACTTTACCATAGACCAGTTTGTCTGCAATTTTATCAAGCAGATTTGTGCCCGGATTGTTGAGGTCATGTTGCTCTGCACGTCCAAATGCCCATCGGGCGATCAGCCCGGCAGCTCCTTTCCCGGCAACGGCCTTGGCCATGATGCCTGCATGAACCTTTTCAAGTAAGCGGGGAACCGTCGTCATGTGTGCAGGGCGTACATGCTTCATATCCTCCATTAATTCATCCGTTGTCTCTATGAAGTAGATGGGACAGGACTTCGAGAGGTAGAAGGTGGAGGCAACCCGTTCCAGAGAGTGAGACAGGGGAAGAAAGGATAATACTCTTGCAGGTACATCAAAGGGCAGCCGTTCGGCGACTGCAAGTGCGTTGGTGGTCAGATTGCCATGCGTAAGCATCACTCCTTTGGGCTGTCCCGTTGTACCAGAGGTATAGCATAGGGTGGCAAGATCTCCACTGGTGATCGCCGATCTGGTCTCCTTGAGAAGATTGGGGGTCTCGGAAAGTTGACGTTCCCCCCGCGCAATCACCTCTTTCATGGTAAGCATGCCATCTGTATAACTGCCCAGAATTCCCATCACCCACTTCAAATCTGAATCGGACATCCTGTCATCTGGACAGCGCTCAAATAATTCTTCGGATGAGACCACATACCCGCAAACACCGGCATCACGCACAATGTGGAGGATTTGTCCAGTAGGCTGTGTCGTATAAATGGGGACACTGACCGCCCCCAGAGATAAAAGCGCCTGATCAATAATGAGCCACTCGGTACTGTTTTCAGAGTGGAGCGCCACCCGGTCCCCTTTTCGCACACCGAGCGAGTAAAAGCCTGCAGCACAGGCATCCATACGTTTTCGAAATGTTCCCACATCCGTGTCCGTCCATTTGCCATTACGCTTTGTAGATGCAACAATGCCAGAGTTATGGGTCAGCCCATGATCAATTAAATCACAGAGAGTTGAAATTGCAGTCATAGTATCAATGAAATAAGGATGAAAGTAGATCGCATCACGAGTATCCCGCCCATTTAGGGGGTACTTCTGGTGCGATTGTCCAAGATTATCGTAAATTGTACGAAAAATTTAGGACAGGGACAAAAAAACTGTCTAGTAACCGATATAATCTGTAATGCCGGAACTTACTCATTTGCAGGATGAAGGTGGAATTCAAATGGTAGATGTTTCCAGGAAACCATCTTCCATGCGCTGTGCGTCGGCGGAGGGGGTTGTGGTATTGGGGGCCGCGGCATACACTGCATTGGACGGGAAACGTATTGCGAAGGGGGATGTGCTGACCACTGCTCAGCTGGCCGGCATTATGGGTGCAAAGGATACCGCCCGACTGATTCCGCTGTGTCATCCGATTCCACTGGATTCGGTTAAGATTTCATTTTCGATGGATGAAGAGCGGCATGCGGTCACGATCCAGTCGGAGGTCACTTCATGGGGGCGTACCGGTGTGGAGATGGAGGCATTGACGGCGGTATCCATTGCGGCGTTATCGGTCTATGACATGTGCAAATCTATTTCGAAAGCAATACGTATCACTGACCTGCGACTGTTATCTAAAGATGGCGGTGTACATGGTCGGTATTCTGTACACCGTAATCAGAACAAACCCACAGACTGACAAATGGAAAGTTTATTGAATCTAGGCAGCTTTATTATCATCCTGCTGATCCTTTTTGGGGTCATCATGCTGTTGTACTTCGTTCCGGTACGACTCTGGGTCACGGCGATTTTCTCGGGGGTTCGTCTGAAGCTCTTTCGGGATCTGGTCGGGATGCGACTCCGGCGGGTTCCCCCGGATCGGATTGTAAAGCCACTGATTACCGCACATAAAGCTGGAATTCCCGCGGAAACTCCCAAGCTGGAGGCACATTTTCTGGCGGGAGGCAATGTGCAGCAGGTCATCAATGCATTGATTTCGGCAGATAAGGCAGACATTGACCTGCCGTTTGAACGGGCAACGGCCATTGATCTTGCCGGTCGGGATGTCTTTGAGGCGGTTCAGGTTTCGGTAAATCCCAAGGTGATTGAAACCCCGCCCATTTCCGCCATTGCAAAAGACGGCATCCAGCTTCGTGCCATTGCACGCGTCACGGTACGTGCCAATATTGAACGACTCGTGGGAGGGGCCGGCGAAGAAACGATCATCGCCCGGGTGGGGGAGGGGATCGTGTCTACCATCGGCTCCTCTGATTCACACGCCGCCGTGCTTGAAAATCCTGACATCATTTCCAAGACCGTCCTAGCGAAGGGACTTGATTCAGGGACGGCGTTCGAGATTCTTTCCATTGATATTGCTGACGTGGATGTTGGCGAGAACATTGGTGCAAAACTGCAGACAGATCAGGCGGAGGCAGACCTGCAGGTTGCACGGGCGAAGGCCGAAGAACGTCGTGCTGCCGCAGTTGCATTGGAACAGGAAATGGTTGCCCATGTGCAGGAAGCCCGTGCCAGAGTTGTTGAAGCCGAAGCCATGGTTCCCGCAGCAATTGCGGAGGCGTTTCGTAACGGCCAGCTGGGCGTAATGGATTATTATAATCTGCGTAATATTGAAGCAGATACAGATATGCGAACTTCAATTGGTGGAGGGACCGAAGTGACTAGTGAAGGCGGTCGCACCCCGGACTAATGAACAATTGAAAGCTGGACAAGGTCAATTCGGTTTTTTGAGGCTTTGAGGATCTCAATCTGGAAGTTTCCCACGACCAGGCGGTCATTGGCGGTGGGAATTACGCCTTTTTGATCAAGGATGAATCCGGCGATGGTTTCGTAATCCCCGGTGGGGATTGCGAGATGGAAGCGCTCATTGATTTCATCAATTTCTGCTTTGCCTTTGAACCGGTAAACGCGGGGTGCGACAACGCTCATGACATCATCCTCCGGATCAAACTCATCCTGGATATCTCCAAAGAGTTCCTCCAGGAGGTCTTCGCGTGTGATCAAGCCGGCGGTTCCGCCGTATTCGTCAATGACAATCACAATGGACCGGTGACTGTCCCGGAATTCCCGCAGAAGTTCTTTGGCGGGCTTGGATTCCGGCACGAACCGGGCAGGGCGAACGACATTCTCCAGAGTGTCCGGGTGTTCAAACAGATCGTAGGCAAAGGCAATGCCGATGATGGTGTCAATATTTTCCCGGTAGACCGGTATTTTTGAATACCCGCTTTCAATGCAGAGATGCTGAAAGTCTTCCAGAGAGGTATCCTCGGAAATCGCCTTGATCTCCGTACGCGGGGTCATGCATTCTTTTGCTCGTATGGCATGCAGTCCAAATACATTCGTCAGCATCTCCGTTTCTTCGGCATCCAGATCAAGCGATCCACGTTCGACATTCTCCTCAATAATTTTTTCAAACGAACGACGTGAGAAGCGGGTCAGTTGATCGGATGTCCCCCCGAAGCCTTTCAGAAGCAGTTGCGAGATCCACCCAACCAGGAGAACGAGCGGGAAGAGTGCGGTATAGGTGACGATGAGAGGGATGGCAAGAAAGAAGACGGCCCGATTTGCCGTCTCCCGCATAATGGTCTTCGGCAGGATCTCCCCAATCAGTAGAACCACAATTGCAGCGATTAGTGTCTGAACAATCAACTGCGGGCTCTCGCCTGCGATATATCGGGACAGCGGCTCGGCCAGAACGAGTGCCATGGCGGTTGAGAAGATGACTAGCGCAATGTTATTGCCGACCAGTGTGGTGGTTAGCAGTCGAGCCGGAGATTCAGAGAAAAAGGTCACCAAACGCCCAAGGATACCGCGGCGGCGCGCATGCATTTCGACACGGAGACGGTTCGCGGCCACGAATGCGATTTCTGTACCAGAGAAGAACGCACTCAAAAATAGGGTGCTGATGATAACGGAAAGGGCCATGCGTGATGCAGGCAATCAGGTGCGGGATCTGGATTGGAGGATAGCCGGCACCTCCCAGTCGTTTTCATTTTCTTCGGGTCCGAATACGGATTCAATCTGGGAGACCGATGCCTCGGTTTCCTCCACTTCGGAGAGAAGAAGGTCTAGTTGATAGGTGATCTCTTCAGGGTTATTCAGAGTCAGAGACTGCTCGTGGATATACTTCACGACATCTTCAATTGTGGCAACCTGCGCTTCAATCATTTCCAGTTGCTCCTGGGCTTTTTTGAAGCGCTCTCTACGGTGTTCCAGCACTTTGAGTCTGCGAAGTTTGATATTGCGGACCGGTTCTGACGCATCTTCCAACTCCAACTGCACGGCAGCAATCGCAGTCGTCAGCTCCTGTTCGCGCTGGCGTTGACCAAACGCGGTGTAGCGTTCCTGTTGAAACATGAGTTTCAGACAGGAATTCATCAGGCCTTCAATCTTGTCGGTATGGCTTTCAAGGATCCCTTGAGATGCAAAACTGAATTTGCGATAATTGGCTTGCAACTCTTTTTCCAGATCTCTCAGGCGAATATAGCGGCGCTGATTGGTCCGGTTGAGTTGCCGGTACATTTCACGCTGTGTGGGAGGTTTGGCAGCAATGGCTGCATATTTCGCACGGATGATGTTTCGGAATCGCTGGTGACGCGGAATATATCCTAGTACCAGTAATTCAAAGGCAATGGTAGCGGTCAGTACCGATTGAAAGAAGGTCTCTCCGAACGGTCCTCCAATAAAACTGAATGCCAGTGCAGTCCCGGCTCCAATTGTGAGAAAGGACAGATTCCACGGATGCAGAAATGTCTCACGAGTATAGTTGATTTCTCGCTCTTTCATGCGTCTTCGTCAGGTGGATTTGCTTTCATTCGGGGGCCGATGGTTTTTGCGGGGGGACTAGAGGGTTGCGGGGGCGACTTCGGGTCGGGGACGGGAGTTTTTGCTTGCGGTGTCTCGCTTTCCAGCGCAATTTCAAGGCGGGCTTCGTTCAGCGCGGTCTCTGCATCCAGTTTTGAGGTAAACGCATCCCCCGTCTCGGTTGTACTGGCCAGTGTATCCACCATCTCTCCCAGAGCACGCTGAATTGCCTGTGTCTTCCGGACCGATGCGATCCTGCGGCGAATTTGCTTCCGCTCGCGAAGTTCTTTGAGATACTTTTCTTTCAGATGTGCGCGCTCCTCTTCAGGCATTACGATGAGTCCCTGTTGCGTGTACGCCCCATTGTTTTTTCCTCATTGCTGCTCTCATCTGTATCAATACGTCCAGGATCTGTCGATGATTCAGAGAGCCCCATTTCGAGTTTCATCTGGTTGACCAGTTCAGCCGCCCGAAGGTCTTCGGCTTCTTCATCCAGGCGGATCGCCTGAATGTCTACGGAATCCATCGCAACCTCAATGCGTGCCTCATTCTTCGCCGTTTCCTGATCCAGACGCTGGATCATTTCATCGTGTGTCTGATCAATTCCGCCGACTTCAAATTTTTCCAGTGCATCGGCAACATTTGCCTGCCATTTTGCACGCTCGCTTGCACGCAGAGCTTCCTGTGCAGCATCAATTTTCCGTTGGCGCTCCCGCATGAATGCTTTCTTTACCTGCTGTGCTTTATCGTAGGCGGCCGTTGCATGGGCCAGTTGTTCCTGGGCTTTTACGAGATTTTCCTGCGCGGTCTCAAACCGGACGGCATGTTGTCGTGCAAGATCCTCTCTTCCGCCCTGAATGGCAGATTTGATTTTTGAGCGGAGCGTGTTTACTTCGGACTGGAGGCGTTTGACCTCTTTTTGAAGGAGGATGACATTCGCTTTTACGGTCGCAATATTCTCATTCATTTTCGGGACCTGATCATTCAGTTCCCGGATATTTTGTTCCAAAATGAGTTTGGGGTTCTCCAGAGAGGAGATGGCACCCCCGAAAATTGATCGTACTGCGCGTTTAAATCGGATCCAGAGAGACATGTTAAAACAGATTAACTGGGTGGTAAGATACCTAATTCTGTGAGATTAAATGCGATCTTCACGAATTTGACTCCCATCCCGCAAAAGTGAGGCGGTCAAGGAGAACCTGTGGTTTAGCAACAGGGGTTTTTGAGAACGTAAAAGCACTGAAGATCCTACGCGCAATCTCCTCAAATTGATCCGCCTTTCGTGTATAGAAGCTTGCGAGCGGTTGACCGGGCGCGGCTTTTTCACCGGGACGTATATGCAGTACAATCCCGGCTTCGGGATCGATCTCGTCTGTAATCACAAGTCGTCCCACTCCGAGGTCGTTCCCGATTTCCGCAAGCATGAAGGCATCTACATCCCGGATGTATCCACTGATGTCTAATGGAACCGGAACCGTTTGCGGCTCCAGGCTGCGCATACGGAGTGCAGGATCATGGATGACCGCAGGGTCGCCGCCCTGGGCTTCCACAATCTGTGCGAGAAAATTCAGTGCATGTCCAGACTGTACGGCAGCATGTGCCATTTCTTCACCCTCTTCAGGGGATTTGGCCAAATCTGCGAGCGCAATCATTTCGCCGCTTAACTTCAGCGATAATTCAATGACATCCTGAGGGCCTTCACCCCGCAGGCAGCAGATCGATTCTTCCACCTCCAGCCAGTTCCCGATGGCATTTCCGAGGGGAATATCCATATTGGTGAGCCAGGCAATTGTGCTCATTCCAAAATGCTCCCCGACGCCCACCAGGGTCTCTGCCAGTTCCCGTGCCTCTTCGCTTGTTTTCATGAAAGCCCCGCGGCCGAGTTTCACATCAAGCACTAATCCGTCAATGCCTTCGGCCAGTTTTTTGCTTAGGATGGAGGCGGTAATGAAGGGGATAAAGTCTACACTTGCCGTGACATCCCGCAGGGCATACAGCTGGCGGTCCGCCGGGGCAATCTCCTTGGTCGCGCCAATCATTGCAACGCCTAGTGCACGGATCTGGCGGTAGATGTCATTGATTTGGAGGTTTGTACGAAATCCAGGTATGGACTCCAGTTTATCGAGTGTCCCTCCGGTATGTCCCAGGCCCCGGCCGGAGATCATCGGTACACAAACCCCGCAGGCACCGACAATTGGAGTGAGGATTAGCGAGATTTTGTCACCGACTCCACCGGTAGAGTGCTTATCAATGACGGGCGAGGAGACTGCCGAAAAGTCCAGGATCCTCCCTGAATTCAGCATGCACTGGGTCAGGGTGATCGTCTCACTGAGGGCCATGCCGCGCAACTGTGCGGCCATCAGAAACGCCGCCATCTGGTAGTCAGGGATCCGCCCTGCGGTGTACCCTTCAATCAGATATTGAATCTCAGCCGACGAGAGTTCCAGGCCCTCACGTTTTTTCGTAATGATATGGATAGCATCCATGACGGTGCGAAACACAAAAGGCGAACCAGATCATGGTCCGCCCTTGAAGTACACATAGATTTCTATTTGCCGGCCCCCTTTTTTCCGTACCTTCGATGGAATTTTTCGACGCGACCGGCGGTGTCCACATATTGTCGACGTCCCGTGTAGAACGGGTGATTCGTACTGTCCACATCGGAAACATACCGATCAGATGGCATTGTGGATCGTGTTTCAAATTCGGTCCCATCTGCGAGACGCACAGTGACCGGGCTATAGTCTGGGTGAATTCCTTTTTTCATTGGTTCAAGGTCAGGTAAATACACAGCATCCGTTCAATTCTCTTGCTTTGATTGGGTTCCATTCTGGAGAAGAGTTTCCGTACGAACGATCATATCCCGGAGTCGGGCTGCTTTTTCGAACTCCATATTCTCGGCCGCTTCGAGCATTTCTGCAGTCATTTGTCTGATCAAATCCTGCTTCTCGGCTTTGCTAAGCATTTTGACGAGGGGATCATCCAGTTCCAGAGCTGTTTCTGGCATCTCTGTGGGCTGAACGAGCGGGGTTTGTCCTCCTGGTTCACGCTCTTCGGCGACGACCGTACCGCGTAACACATCACTTCGATCCTTGCGCACGGTCTGCGGCACAATACCATGTTTTTCGTTATAGGCCAACTGCTTGGTTCGGCGGCGGTTCGTCTCATCCAGCATCCGCTGCATGCTTCCAGTAATCTTATCTGCGTACAGGATGATTTTGCTGTTAACATTGCGTGCAGCCCGTCCTGCGGTTTGGATCAATGCCCGGTCACTTCGCAGGAAGCCTTCTTTGTCTGCGTCGATGATTGCGACCAGAGAAACCTCTGGCAGGTCAAGCCCTTCACGAAGCAGGTTCACGCCGACTAGTACGTCATAGGTGCCAAGGCGAAGGTCACGGAGTAACTCAACCCGTGTAAGGGCATCAATGTCGGAGTGAAGGTAGCGTGACCGGATCCCGAATGATTCCAGATAGTCGGTCAAATCCTCCGACATCCGTTTCGTCAGGGTGGTGACCAGGGTTCGTTCTCCGCGCTGGTTTACACTTCGGATTTCTTCGAGAAGGTCATCAATCTGATGTTCACTTGGACGGACAAGGACAGGTGGGTCGGGGATCCCGGTCGGGCGAATGACCTGCTCTACAAACTCTCCTTCCGACTTAATGAGTTCATAGTCTCCCGGGGTTGCACTCATAAAGATGGTCTGGTACTGCCGCTCTTCATATTCTTCAAAGGTCATGGGGCGATTGTCCAGTGCAGAGGGAAGTCGGAAGCCATGTTCGACCAGTGTGAGTTTGCGGGCGCGGTCCCCGTTGTACATGGCTCGTACCTGCGGGATCGTTGCATGGCTCTCGTCCACGATAAGAAGAAAATCATCTGGAAAATAATCCATTAGGCAGTATGGACGCTGCCCCTCCGCTAATCCGGTCATATGGCGGCTGTAATTTTCAATCCCGGAGCAATAGCCCAGTTCACGAATCATCTCAAGGTCAAAGAGAGTGCGCTGCTCCAGACGCTGGGCTTCCAGCATTTGATTTCTTTCCCGGAGCACTGCCAGACGCCATTGCAGTTCTTTTTCAATGGCAGCAGCGGCGCGATTCACCTGCTCTTTTGGGGTCACGAAAATGCGGGCGGGATAGACGGTCACGGCATCGTGTTCCTGTTGAAGCGCCTCTCCGGTGTGAGGATTGATCTTGGTGATCTGTTCAATCTCATTCCCCCAGAAGATGATCCGATACGCAATATCTTCGGCATAGGTGGGGTAAATATCCACCGTATCTCCACGCACCCTGAATGTCCCAGGTTGCAGATCCTTATCATTGCGGATATAGAAAATTTCGATTAATTGCAGGAGCAGGTCCCCACGCTCAATCTCCTGGCCGGGCACAAGCTGGACAATCTGGGATTGATATTCCTGAGGAGAGCCTAGGCCGTAAATACAGGATACACTGGCGACCACAATCACGTCGGTGCGCCCGGATACCAGGGCACTGGTTGCCCGTAATCGGAGTCGGTCTATGCGGTCATTAATGGAGAGATCTTTTTCGATATAGGTATCGCTGTGCACGATATAGGCTTCGGGTTGGTAGTAATCGTAATAGGAGATAAAGAACTCAACGGCATTCTTTGGGAAAAACTGACGAAACTCGGCATAGAGTTGTGCGGCCAGGGTTTTGTTGTGGCTCATGACCAGAGTTGGTCTCCCGATATTTTGAATTACATTGCTGATGGTGAAAGTTTTCCCGGACCCGGTCACGCCGAGCAGCGTCTGATGTTCTTTTCCTTCAGTTAGCCCTTCGGTGAGTGCTTTGATTGCACCGGGCTGATCTCCGAACGGTGCGAACGGGGCACACAACTCAAACGGGCGCCGGGAAAGTGGAATAGACATCGGTTCGGTCAACAGAAACGGGTTTGGACGGTATAAGCAAAATTAAGGCACGGTCTTATATTTGAGGCCAGCTTCTTCATTATATCCGGTCTACCATCATGACAAGTCGTTTTTCTATCATCATTATCCTGACCGCACTTGCATTGCCGGTCAAAGGACAGACCCTTCAATGGGAAGACTTTGATCCTGTTTCTACGCTTGTGGTGGAAGAAAATCCAATTACGAAAGCAAAATATCATTTTGTGGATGCGCACGGGCATCAGTGGCGGATTGGCACTGCGTCGGAGGAGGAAATAGGTACGTTAATTCAGGCGATGGATGACCTGAATTTAACAACCATGGTCAATTTAAGCGGTGGCAGCGGGGACGATCTTTTGCAAAAGGTTACGAATACGGACCGGTATGCCCCGGGCAGGTTTGTACATTTTGCGAATATTGATTTTTCGAAGATTGATGATCCTGAATTTGGCGAGGCAGCCGCGGCACAACTGGAGATGGATGTCCAGAATGGTGCTGCGGGGCTCAAAATATTCAAAAATCTGGGGATGAGTGTTTTTTACGCGAATGGGGACCGGCTGCATACGGATGATCCGCGTCTGGATCCGATCTGGGCAAAGTGCGGGGAGTTGGGCATTCCCGTACTGATCCATACTGCAGACCCGCCGCAATTCTGGCTTCCCCATGACCGGTTCAATGAACGCTGGTTTGAACTAAAGGAGCGTCCGGGCCGAAAACGTGAGGCGGAACCGTCATGGGGAGAACTGATTCAGGAGCAGTGGAATGTATTTCGGAAACACCCTGAGACGATCTTTCTGAATGCGCATCTTGGCTGGTTAGGAGGGGATTTGCAGCGGTTGGGCGAACATCTGGATGAGTTTCCCAATGTCTATACCGAACTAGGAGCTGTGGTCGCAGAACTCGGCCGGCAGCCGCATACAGCCAGAGAGTGGCTCATCAAGTATCAGGATCGTGTACTGATGGGCAAAGATTCCTGGAATGCCGCCGAGTATCATACGTATTTTCGCATCTTTGAAACCGCCGATGAATTCTTCCCCTACTATCGGAAGCGGCATGCCTGGTGGAGGATGTATGGATTGGATTTACCGGACGAAGTACTACGTAAGGTGTACTACAAGAATGCTCTTCAAATTATTCCGGCAATTGATAAAAGTTTGTATGATGCGGACTGGAATACGGCGCACATTCCCGCTGAGGAACCCCGCTTGAGCCCGCTTCAACTGGCACGTATGCAAGTGGGAGATGTCTATGTGAAGGTACACTACAGTTCGCCGCGCAGGCGGGGACGTGAGATTTTTGGGGGTCTGGTTCCCTTTGGAGAACTTTGGCGCACCGCGGCCAATGAGGCCACCGAAATCACATTAACGGGCGACCTTCAGGTCGGTGATCAGGAATTAGTTGCAGGAACGTACTCACTCTTCAGCATCCCGGAGTCGACCCGGTGGACATTGATTTTTAACCGTGGTCTAGGCCAAAACGGGATCGGTCAGTACAGTGAAGAGGAAGATGTGTTACGGGTCAGCGTTCCGGTTACTCCGCTGGACTCGGTTCGGGAGGCATTTACAATTTCGTTCGAAGAAAATGAGGAAGGTGTGAATATGGTGATTGAGTGGGATCAGACCCGGGTGGAACTGGTTCTGAGCGCATTATAATTCAAGGTGCCCCATCGCGACACTGCGTCCGGCCGCGCCCCCTTTGGGGGATCCGGATCATTGCAGGAACCGGCGCACAGCACCGGCGGAATCTAATCCTATGTTCATGACACGTACCATTGCAGCATTGAGCATCGCACCTTGTCTGGGGACAACTAGGAACGGTGTCAATGACAAAATAAGATAAGAGTTGGGGAATTAAAATTTACAATGGAGAATTGGTGCACTGAGGCGAAGCAGCCTAGCTGTGAAGCCGAGATGCACCAATTTGTTTCCACGATTTTCAGCCCCCGTCTGATTCGTTCCGATCACATCCAGCCCCTCACAGGCAGGCCGCGTAGGGTAAGAAATCCTGATCTTACCGATCACGCAGAGCACCGTATTCTCCCCCCGCATCCGCTTGGTCGTTTGTACACGATGGGGGCCAGAATCTGCGGGGGCATGGCCTCCATGTCGGGACGTTTAAGTAATCGGCAATAGCCGGCCACGGCGGAATGACTCATCTCAATATTTTTCGTGACCGGTTTTCCCGGGCTGCGACTCAGCAAGCCCACACTCTTCACCAGACGATCTGCCCGGGCTTTATGCTCCAAATCGGCCGCGCCAAACTTCTGCACGACCCATTGATCTGCATCCAGCCTCACGCCGAGTTCCAGTATCGGATAAATCGGTGCAGCGGGCAGTTCCAGTTGCATTCTCCACCCAGAAGAGAACTCTTACATAAAGATTGCCTTCCTGCTCCGCGTGCATGGATTCGCGGGAGCATGCCGCCCCTGCGTCTGTCCCACCCAGTGAAAATCCGCCGCCGTAAAACATGTCAGGGAATACGAGGGATCTAAACCACTTCTGTAGGGCGTTCATGCGGCCCGATAGCGCTTTCTTGCCTATAGCGTCTAATTGGTTTGAATAATCCGTACGCAATAATTGCAGCAAACCCAAACCAATATATTGACGGATCAGAATTGGTAATGATAAAAAGCGCCAGCGCCGCCCCCATACATGATTGAAAAAATAAAGCACGAACCGGAGATAAGCTTGCTTTTAACTTTTCTATAATTGGCATGAAACCAACCAGGATAAGCCCAAAAATGATTAGATGCATCTTCATCGTGACCGCGCTAACGGTTGCAGTATACAACTTTTGAGAATATTTTCGCATCTATTGACTGGGAATCATTGCTGGCGCGTCCGCCAAATTTGTGAACTTAAAATTTCCTGACTTCGACGGTTCCCCCTCCCCCATATGAATATACACAGATCGGGATTTACGGAAAAGTAAACACTATATGTTCCCCTTCTAGCAGCCCGTGGATAAAGTCCAGAAAATCTGATCAACGCTTTTCGGGTTGGTTTTTGAAGATTAGACCGCTCAAAATAGACATAGAAGAGATGTCCTGGATCTTTAGAGTCTCAAAAAAGGCGAAATATAGATGGTTTGGCCATCTATGACACTCAGTTGTGCTGTCTAACTCTGTGGTCATACTTTATCCACGGGCCGTCAGGGCAATCCTCTTACTCACAATAACTAGTGCGGTCATGCAAACCAGCGATCAGGAGATCAGTAAGCCCACTGACGCATGGGAGGGCCCCGGATGTATATTCAGATGAAGTTGTGTCGGGAATCGGTTGAACTTAGCCGGGAACGGGAGTAAGCCAGCCGAATGAATCCTCCCCCCCTTCCACGATCTCAAAAAACGCGCTCTGTATTTTTTGCGTAATCTCGCCGCGCTTCCCGTTGCCGATCACATACTTGTCCACTGAGCGGATTGGAGTAATTTCGGCCGCGGTACCGGTAAAGAACAGTTCATCGGCAAGATAGAGCGCCTCACGCGGCATACTTCCTTCGTGTACGGGAATTCCCGCAACGGATGCCAATTGGATCACCGTGGATCGGGTGATTCCTGGAAGGATGGAGAACGCGGTCGGTGCGGTATAAATTTCGCCATCTCGAACCAAGAACAAGTTCTCCCCGCTGCCCTCCGCAAGATAGCCATTGGTGGTGAGCATAATCCCCTCTGCGTATCCATTAAGGATTGCATCCATTTTGACTAGGCTGGCATTGATGTAGTTTCCACCCGCTTTTGCGAGTGCCGGCACGGTATTCGGGGCAAATCGGTTCCAGGATGCCACCTGTACATCAATCCCCTGCTCCAGTGCATCTGCGCCAAGGTAGGGGCCCCACTCAAAGACGGCAATGGCCGTCTCCACGGGATTTTCCAGTGGACTCACCCCCATGGGTCCCAGTCCGCGAAACATGACCGGCCGGATATAACTGGACTGTAGTTTGCTCCGGGAGACGGTTTGGATGACGGCCTGTTCAAGTTCTTTCTGGTTATGGGGAGAATCCATACGGTAGATCTTCCCGGAATCCAGCAGGCGGCGGATATGTTCACGCAGGCGAAACACCGCCGTGCCTTTCCTGGTCTGGTAAGCACGGATCCCCTCAAATACACTTGAGCCATAGTGAATCGCATGTGTAAGCACATGGACTTTTGCCTCTTCATAGGGGACAAATTCACCGTTAAACCAGATGTCGTAGTTCATGTGGATCTAAATTAGAAAATGCACTTACGTATAAGAAAGCGTACGGTTGCAGTCGGGGATTGCTAAAGGGTCAGCCGTTTACGCAGATGACGTGAGAGGACTGCAAAACGGAAGATTATTCCCAGAATTTTTACGGATGCTTTAATGGTTCCGGTCAGGGTTCCAGTGATTTTGGATACGCCGACTCGTCTGCGGTAGGAGACGGGAATTTCGGTGATGCGCAGTCCTGCTATCTGGGCTTTGATCTGCATCTCAATGGTCCATCCGAAGGTTGCGTCCCGCATATGCAGTTTTGTCAGGGACACATATCGAATGGCGCGGAATGGTCCGAGATCGCTGTAATGAACTCCCCAGATTAATCGCATTAATAGACATGCCAGACGGTTCCCCCAGCGTGCCTGTGGAAGAAGAGCACCGTGTTCACGGTTCCCCTTGATTCGGCTACCGATCACGAGATCGTGAGTTCCTGCTTGAATGGGGGCGACCAGTTCGGACATCTCATCGGGGTGATCCGAATAGTCCCCGTCAAGGAATACGATTAAGTCAGGATTTCGGCTTGAGGCATACGCAAGTCCGCGCAGGCAGGCGTAGCCGTAGCCACGTCTGGATTCGTGCAGTACCGTTGCTCCGGCCTCCGATGCATTCTTTTCGGTTGCATCCGTAGAGGCGTTATTCACAACGACCACTTCATCCACGAATCCGTTCGGAATATCCTGAATGACCTGGGCAATCGCTTCGGCTTCATTGAATGCAGGAATAATCACAAGGATACGCATCAGGGGGAATACGGGTAAACGGATTCAATGGTCAGGTACTAGTGGATGCCCAATCTTCGGGGATTAGACCGTAGGAACAGCAACAGGCTGATGGATAGAATTCCCCAATTTTTATTTGGACAACACGAGCACCGGGAAACTTAGAAAGATCTGATGCGTTCCCAGGCTGTTGAGTATTCTATCCTGAGATCCATACTGCACCGAGACAAAAAGGGGATGGCAGCATCACTTGATTCACATCAAAAGGGGAAATCCCCTCTGCGAAAGGTTTCCCCTGCGCGATTCCGATTTCGTCTGTTTTTGCTAATCGCAGGTGCGGTCTTACTATTCTTTGTCATGCAAAGTGTTCTGAATCCTTTTGGCGACAACGAGTATGCGGAGATTCCGCATGGGAACCACAGCCATTATGTCCCCAGGGATCGGGATATGGATGTTCCGATTTCTAATTTTCCAACGCGCCCTCCGGCTGACCACGAAAGGATTACCCCGGATGGCCGTATCGTTCCGAAGTAAACCCCAGACGGTTGATGCAATATGCAACTATGGAGAGGTTGGAGCAAAAAGCCGGGGAAGCATTGGATTCACCCTTGCCCCCAAGTGCGCGGAATGATAGATAGATTGATGCGGGGGTGTACGACCATTTATATGGGATGGAGACATGGGAAACTTTGGTGCACATATTGGAACGGACCGTTTCATTTCACGACAACAACATATTTTCTTGTATAAAACGAATTCATGACCGTCAGAAGGAGTGATCTCTTCGGGGATGGCCGGGTAGCCGTTAGAGGCCATAGGGAATCAATTTAACCTTCCCCGATCTGATTGGATGGCCGAACTTTATTTGGAGGATATTCAGCAATTTCTCAGTCCAGTTGGGCGGAGTATTATTCAACTCAAATCATTTGACAGGCGTTTTAAGCAGTACAGGCACCTCGGATGGGTCTATGCAGTTCGCAATGTTTGCTTCACTGATCCGGTGTATAAGATTGGGCAAACCGGAGATTCGCCGATCAAGCGCGTGGATGCACTCAGTTCATCTACATCTGTGTATCGACCGTTTGAACTGGTATATCTCATCCATGTGTCAAATCGGAGGGAGGCAGAGGCTTTTGTTCATCAGGCTTTGGCAGATTTCAGGGTCAATCCGGGGAAGGAATTCTTTGAGGTTCCTTTAATGCATATGATCAAAACGCTTGACGAGGCGGGTAGTTTTTGGCAAATTCCTTTAGGAAAAACCCCGCGAGCGGGCTTTTTGCCGGCTTTATTGGAAAGACGCATTGTGGAATGCCCTCATTGCAATGCAAAAAACAGATTGCCGCAACTTCTCGTGAAAATCATGGTCACATGTTCAGTATGCAAAGAATCGCACATGCTGCCCCCCGATGCATATTAAAAATCTGACCGGTGAGCAATTGGGGGAGATCTACGGGGATAGTTGCCTAAAATCAGGATATTATTGGCAAAGTGTACAGTTAGAATTGGAAGGAGCCGTTTTCACATTAGCGATTTTTGGGGGAGGGCGGAAATTATATCGGTGAGCAACCCAGGACGAGAACTTTTTCCAGTCAGATGTATTCAATGGCGGTGAAGTCTATTGCATAACCTCCAGTTGAGTATTCCGTGAGTTCCCCAACGGGTAAATCTGTCCGCAGTCCCGTTATCCGTGATCGGGGACCGGCAAAGCATTTCCATGGTCGTGCCGAGCCGCTGAAAAAATTCGGAGAGGCGATGGATGCCGCACAGGCCGGTTACGGCACGATCTTCCTGATCCAGGGTGCGCCCGGGGTGGGTAAGACCGCTTTGCTCGCCGAGTGCCGCCGCGTAGCGGAGGAGGCGGGCTGGCAGACCGCCCGGATCAATCCCATTGCTCTCTGGGATACGAACACGCTACTCAAAGCATTGGGGCATGCCCCGGACCCAGATCAGAAAGAGAGTACATGGGGTACAAATGTGGAAGGGAAGGCGGGCATCCCCACGCTAGGGGAGGCGGCGGGGAGCGGGAGTTTTGAATCGAAAAAATACATGCGGCACGAACCCCACTGGATGTATTAAATGACGGGAAAGGGGCGCTGCTCCTCACCCTGGACGAAGCGCAGACGGTGTCGGAGAAAATACCGAGCGAGCATCATCCCCTGTCCAAGGTTGTTCTAGACTCGCTTCATAACGGAGATGTGGATCGCCCCGTGGTTCTGGCCGCCGGTGGTTTATCCATGACTCGTGAGGTGTTCCGTGGTATGGGGGTGTCCAGATTTGAGGCACACTCATTCGTGGGACTAGGGCGGATGCGCGATGCGTCTGTGCGGAAAGTCGTCAAGGACTGGCTGATCCAGGAAGGTGGTGCAAATGGAGAGCCGGCTCAATGGGTGGATGCGATTGCGCCGGAGACGTATGGCTGGCCCCAGCATATCGTGTCTTACATAAGACCCGCAGTGTGGCATCTAGTGGCGAATAGCGGGGAGATGACACGGGATGGGTTACAGAAGGTGCTGGAGGAAGGGCGGAAGCAGTGTGCGGAGTTTTATGAAGCTCGCTCAGATGGGCTTCATAAGAAAGTGCGTAGATGCATCGCCTACGCCGCCGCGCATCTGGACGCGGACGGGGATATTGATGACGATATCATCATGGACTCCTTGCGAAAAAAAATCGGCAAGATGGAAGCCCAGAAGATGTTTAAACTGGCGTTGAATAAGGGGGTGCTGGATAATCAGGGCGGGGGCCTGCACATCCCGATCCCGTCCATGCGTTACTGGTATCTAGACAACTATCTAGAGCGTGACCAGTCGGCAGAGTGGCTAGATCCGACCGCTGAGGATGCAGTTCCTTCCCCATAGAGGACTGGAGCGGCGAGGAGGCGGGCCGGTTCATCCGTGTTGTTTGTCTGCGCTGCGAACCAAAGATCAGAACAAGGCTTCGTTGTTCAATGTTTGATTCAAATAATCAGGGATTCGTCTCACCATTGAAATTCCTGAAGGAGTGATTCTCGGATTACCTCATAACTCCGAGGGGGTGGATGCCTCGGTTCACCATTCAGATTATTCACATAGACCATTCCCGCCGCAGAATTCGTGAGAAAAAGGTAATCACTTGCGGCAAGTTCGCGCAGGGAAAAATCCCCGCAGGTAGGCTTGTAGCCAAGTTTTCTGGAACATTGTAAGACGATTTCTCTGGTTACCCCCGGTAAAATCGGGCATTCAGAAGATGGCGTGAACAACTTATTCCCCGTCATCCAGAAGACATTATGACACGAGGTCTCGGTGACTCGGTCGTCCGTGTCCATGAAAAGCACTTCGTCAAAATCGTTTTCCTGTGCCTGCCTCTTTGTCAGTACATTTCCCAGGTAGTTTACGGTTTTATGCGAAAAGAGTCGACTCTGGGCGGATCGTTTTTCTGGCGACACCCAAAGAGAAACAGTATCAGGGGTTTCTATGTGAGTTCGCAGGGATACAAGGATTGAGGCTGTACGCGGGCGTGCGTAAAACGCCAAATCTCCTTCACCCAGGAGACATATTTTTACATGCAAATCATTCTCTGATGCCTGTGCTATGGCATTCTGGATCAGATGCCGAATGTGGGATTCATCGGGGAAGGGCAGACTGAGAAATGCAGCTCCCCTGCGCATCCTGTCGATATGCATGGAAAGAAAGACGGGAGGGGACTGCTTCCAGCGGAAGGTCTCAAACACACCTTCTCCGTAAAAAAGCGCACGGAGGGCCGGTGGATTCTCAAGTTTTCTTCCCTCTAGAAAGAGTAGGTCTGCCATGATCACGGACACTACTAGTTAGTGTAGGGCGGATTTGAGCGCTTTGGCTTTGAGTTCGATTTCACGGTATTCCTCATCGGCCTTTGAATCCCATACGATTCCGCTTCCAAAACAAAAATTCATGCCGTCAGCTCGGTTTACCCCGGTGCGGATTGCAACGCTCAGGGTAAAATCACCGCTCGGCTCAAAGAGACAGAGTGCACCGCAGTAAGGCCCCCGCAAATGCGGCTCAAGCCGGTCAATCAGCCGGAGCGCCTCTCTTTTAGGGGCCCCTGTAACAGATCCTGGCGGGAAGGTGTTCGTGAGAATCTCGGATAACCTGATTCCAGGGCGCAGATTTCCCTCAATCTCGGATTCCATCTGAAAAAGCGTATTATAGGGTTTAACGGTGAAAAGTTCTTTTACGTCCACGGAGCCATATTCGCAGATTCTTCCAAGGTCATTTCTCATAAGATCTACGATCATCAGGTTCTCGGCGCGTTCTTTAGGACTCTCTTTGAGTGCCGTGGCTAGTTCCCTGTCACGGTTCGGGTCTGGATCCCTTCGAATCGTGCCCTTGATGGGTTTTGTGGTGATTCTATTGCCCCTTTTCTTGAGGAAAAGTTCCATAGAGCCGCTTATAATTTCAAAATTCTGGAACCCAATGAAAGCGGCGAAAGGGACGGGTTGAGCACGGTAAAAGTTCGTAAACCATGTCAGCGGATTGCTTGGAGAATCAAACTGAAACTTCCGGGAAAGATTCACCTGGTAAACTTCTCCGGCAGCAATGTGCTTTTTGATCTCTGCAATCTTCTGTGTGTACTCCTGCATTCGATGATTGAAGTGTGCAGGGGGTTCAGAAAGGCAATCTTCAATGGAAGTCAATGCATGCTCATCCTCATAGGGGATCGTACAAAAGCCATCGTCTTTGTAAAAATTGAAGAAAAGAAGGGGGAGCGCGTCTTCTTTCTCAACCCCCGAGGTGGTTATACCTGGAGTGGTATAAGCAAGGTAATCATAGCTGATATAGCCGATTGCGGTGTAGCCCTGTGAGGTAAAGAGCTCAACATGCAAAAGAGGATCTTCGCCGGATGTCATCTCCTCGGAGCCAGACCGTAATCTGACTTCATCGCCTGAGAAAGAGAGCGTAAATGCGGGGACACCGAAAATCCCGGCGATGGGCGAAGATGTTGCGTCAAACCACCCACTGCCCGAGTCGATCAAAAGTGATATGGGTTGATCAAACCTCATCAGTTCTGTAAAAGATTGTTCATAGAGTCCAAAAAATACTTCCAATTCTGAGATTACGGGTACAGACTATTTCCTACAGGGTGAAACCATATTTGTGCAGAACTCCATCGCCGAGTCAAGGATGGATACTCCGTTCGGTCCTTGAAATGAAGGGGATGATTTTGATCTGCGAAGTTCGGACGAATTTCACTCAAAATCCTCCTCTTCCTCACCGGGATCCAGAGCACCTAACATACTTCCCATCATGTCGGAATAGGTTTGCTGCTCTTTCCCAAGCATGGATGCTTGATGGAGTCCCTCAAGCACAAACTCTTTCATCACCCAGCGCTCTTTTGCAGAGATGTTTCGTTTCCTTGCGGGTCCAAATTGAGCAGTAATCACCTCATCTAGGTCTCGAACCGCCCGCAGACATTTCATGAATGCTGTATCGGACAATTCGGGGTCCAGCGTCAGGGTGTTTCCCTGAGCAAACCATGCCAGAATTTTGCTGTAGGTTTCCCGTTCCTTTCCTTTGAGGCTGGGATCAGGGAAGTATTTTGCAAACACATCACGGATGGCCCGCCCAATGAGAAGCCGGGCAACTTTCTGCGGCCCTTCCTGCTCTCCCTCGTATACCAGTTCCAGTTTGCCGGTAATGGCCGATTCAATGTAATAGAGGTCGCTGACCCGGACACAGACCTGTGATTGTCCATGAAGGGCTGCCCGGCGTTCGGCATTTGCAATTACAATCTCAAGTGCAGAGCGTGTCATTCGTGCAGATACCCCTGACTTTTGATCTACATATTCACTTGCACGAGCTTCAAAGGCTGCAACCTCAATCACCTGTCGGATAAATTCGGGAATTGTCACACGAACCCCGCCACGATTCTGCCATGCTTCCTGGTCCGTGATCGCCAGTGCAGTACTGACCTCTTTAGGGTAATGGGTCAGCACTTGACAATCAATGCGGTCTTTGAGTGGAGTGATGATGTTTCCGCGGTTGGTATAGTCTTCCGGGTTGGCACTGAACAGCATCAAAAGATCCAGTGGGAAGCGTACATTGAATCCGCGGATCTGAATATCCTGCTCTTCCATAATATTGAGCAGCCCCACCTGAATTCGTGCCTGTAGGTCGGGAAGTTCATTGATGGCAAAGATCCCGCGATTGGTGCGAGGAATAATCCCAAAATGAATCACTTCTTCATCTGCATAAGTGAGTCGCCTGTGCGCGGCTTTTATCGGATCAATATCTCCAATCAGGTCAGCGATGGATGTATCCGGGGTTGCCAGTTTTTCCGCATAGCGCTCACTCCGATGAAGCCATGTAATCGGTGTTTCGTCTCCCTCGTTAGCGATCCGTTCACGTGCAAATTTGGATAGGGGGGCAAAGGGGTTATCGTTGAGTTCACTGCCGGTCACGACAGGGATATATTCGTCAAGCAGGCGAGGAATCAGGCGGAGTATCCGGCTTTTTGCCTGTCCCCGTAACCCAAGCAGTAGAATATCATGACGACTTAGAATTGCATTATGAAGTTGGGGAATCACACTTCGGTTATAACCAAGAATCCCCGGGAATACCTCACTCCCATTGTGCAGATGCTTCAGCAGGTTACGGCGCAGTTCATCCTTTACGGGTTCTACTTTATAGGAAGATGCTTTCAGATCTCCCAGTGCCTTAATGTCTTCTCGTTTGATGTTCACGGTACTCATGTTTGTATGGAAGGGATCCACTGATACACATGGATTGAGGGTTCTGGTGCAACTAGTGCAACTGCCAGTTGATAAGTCCCATCTGGATTCAGTTTTGCGGCGAGGTCAATCGGGTAAAAGTTTTTGAGGTAACCAGGGTTTGCCTCCACAAGTATGTGCCGGAGCATTCCCGCATGGTTATAGACATCCACACGAAGCCAGCCTGCACGCTGATTCAGTACGAACCAGAATTCTCCTGCCTCGGCGGCGGAACTGGTGATCAGAGGTGCACCTCTGCCCTGTCCCTGATCGAATGCATAGGTGCGTCGCAGCATCGGGGAATCAAAGCCTCGCCAGCGTAATGTATCAGGTGGATTCAGTAAATCCTCACTCCAGATTAGTGCCCATGGATAGAATCCGCTCAGACTTACAAGCCGCCCCTCAAAGTTACGCAGAAATCCCGCATACTCCCAGGAAGATCCATGTAAAACCGATTCCTGTATGGGATTCCCGGCTTGGCCCAATGCCCAAAGGAAGTGAGTCGTATCCCGTGTAACCGCCTTAAGGTACAATGCGTCTTCGGTTGCCAGAGCATATTGCAATGACTTTGGAGGGACATTTTGTACAACGATAGAGGCGACACTCGCTGTGTTGACTACAAAGTGGAATTGATGTGTCTCCGGGGCGAAGATCACGAGGGAGTCGGATCTCCAGCCGGCAAGATAGGGGAAAGTTGTATTGGGCAGCGAAAAGGATTTCTCCAGGGTGCCCTCCAGGTTAAACACAAAGACAGTTCCATTTTCTGTATCGCCTGCCCAAATTTGATCATCTTTGCCAAACAGGATGCTTCGGGGGTACTTTAAGTCCGTTCCACGAATGACCTCTGGAGGCGTAAGGGTATCGGGCAGAGTTTGGGCGGCAATCGCCCGAGACAGAGAGTCGGGAGGTGATATCGCCTGGGATTCAATCCGGTTACAGGAAGAGGGAAGGCAGCCTGCAAGCAGAACGCAGAAGCAGAGAATCAGGCAATTGGAGCGGATGTGGGGTAGATCTGTCAACCTTCTAGCCGTCCAAGTTGTAAACTTAACTGCACCCTGCGATTATTCCGCAATACATGATAGGTAACAATATCGCCCGGCCTGAAATCATTAATTCGGGCAATATAGTCCACCTGATTTGCTATTGACTCATCCTGGAGTGCCACAATTAGATCGTAGGGAAGCAGCCCGGCATCTTCGGCAGGCGATCCGGAATCCACGTCTGCAACCAGGATACCCTGTGTGTCTTCAAGCCCCAAAGCTTCGACAATTTGTGGAGTCATAGCCACAATACTGATGCCTGTGTAGTAAGAGCGGTCAACCTTGCCTGTTTCGCGCAATTCATGAATAATCCGCTGGGCTTTAGCAGCAGGGACTGCGAATCCAAGGCCAACGGATCCTGCACTTTCGCTGTAGATGATGGTATTGACTCCGATGACTTCACCGAGGGCATTGACAAGCGGGCCGCCGGAATTCCCCCGATTAATTGCCGCATCAGTCTGGATCATGTCATGATAGATCCGTCCATCCTGACTCCCAAGATCTCTTTCAGCTGCGCTGACTACGCCAACGGTTACACTGGGCGCAGCTGCTTCAAAGAGTCCAAAGGGATTCCCCAGGGCGATCACCCATTCTCCCACAATCGGTTCGGGGGATTCCGAAAAACGCAAATACTCCAGAGGGCGGTCTGGAGAAATTTTCAAGAGTGCCAGATCGGTGGCCTTATCGGCTCCGATCAGCTGAGCATCCAGCGTTTGGCCATCGGTGAGGGATACGGTCACTTTTGTTGCATTTCCTGCCACATGATGGTTGGTCACGATGTAGCCGTCGGGAGAGATGACGAAGCCACTTCCGAGGTTTTGAACGCGCCGTTCAATAATGCGTGATTGTCGTTCAGAGAAGAACTGTCCGAAGAATGGATCTCTGAAAAAGTCCTCAAATGGATCCCGGTAACGTACGCGTTGCAGTTCAATGACATTGATACTGACAATGGCGGGGGTTGCAGTTTCTACTGCACGCGTGATTGCGGTCTGTCGACTGAGCGCAATGGAGTCATTAACGACGGCGGCGGACTCTGCTGAAGCCAACTGCGCCTGGGATTGCACGTTTTGGCGGCACCCTAACAGTATGACCGTCAGGCAAAGATGTAGAAGTATAGAAATTCGCTGCATGAGACAGAAAACAGACTTGAATCATTTACGAGAATCTAGGCCTGTGGTTTCTTTTCTGAAGGAGCATACGTGCCGCGCCTAATCCGGCTGCACCGATTTGTCCAGACTCCTGATTGGCAAAGTGGCCGGACCAGTACACGCCGGGAGGCAGGCAGTCCGGAGCAGGGAATAGCAGTTGATCCAGATCACGTTCAAAATGAAGAACATGTCCGCCGGGTACTCCAAATTCTTCTGCTATGTCCACGGGGGTCCAGAGCTGCTGTGCCAGAATTTTTCCATTCAGGTCAGGGAGTTGGCCAAGGATTTGTTCTATCAATGCTGCCCGTGCAGATTTCCCCCATTGATTATTAGTCAGGGAAGGTGTCTGCAAGGCATAGATCGTTAGGGTGTTATGGGTGTTGCATGCGGTGATTTCCAGGGTCTGCTGTGGGGAAATTTTTCCATACTTAACACAGTCAAAGGCCCGTTCCTGTGTCATTAAATCAGGAACGATTCGTACCCGGCTAGAGCTACCTGTTGCATAATTTGATTACTTGACATTGGTAAAAACGTTTTTTACCTTGGTGGTATGGAGTCATTTCAGCCACCGATATTGTCTTGTTTCCGTGCGGATCTTGCGCGTGTGAAGGAGGTTTTGGCCTCCCATCCGAGCGATGGTCGCACGGCATTGGCGCGTCAATTATGCGA
>JAJECE010000117.1 GCA_022822185.1 Rhodothermales bacterium
CGCCGAATGTGCTGGCACAACTCCCACAGGTGCGGAAGCGGATGGCGGCGGTTCGTGCCTATCGGGAAGCCAGTAACCGAGTTTCGACAAAGAAACTCTCCACAACTCCCACCCTTTACCAAGTGAACGTGATTCCAGATGCACCATTCTTGGTAATTCCCGAAACCAGTTCCGAGCGCAGAGAATATATCCCGGTTGGCTGGATGGAACCGCCCGTGGTTCCGAGTAACAGCATGAAAGTCTTAATCGGAGCAACGCTGATTGAGTTTGCCCTGCTGACTTCAGCGATACACATGGCGTGGATGCGGGCCGTGGCCGGGCGGTTAAAAAGTGATTACAGATACTCTGCCGGGGTTGTGTATAACACATTCCCGATGCCGCCTGCAGATGCAAATCTGACCTCGCTTGCGCCTTTGGCACAGATAATCCTGGAAACTCGCGCAGCCTATCCGGAGGCAACACTGTCGGATCTGTATGATCCGGATCTGATGCCGCCGGATCTGCGTCGGGCACACCGGAAGCTTGATCAAGCCGTGGATAAACTGTATCACCGTCCGCGTTTTGATTCGGAACGGGACCGGGTTGATCATCTGTTTGTCCTCTACGAAAAGATGAAGATGCTACTATTGGAGCAGTAGATCGGAGTTGACAGAGAATCTCTTAAACCGCATACATCATCAATTAGTCGGGGCGAACCTTCGTTTTTCTCATACCACTTCATCAGATCACGCTTTATTTGACTTTTATGCACACTCAATTCCATATAATTTGTTTGCTCTTTTTGAGCATTATGACTACATGTTGTATTCAAGCGCAAAATCTAAGCCCAGAAAAACGATTGATTCATTGGGAATCCAACTCACCCAGCCACCCTCCCCGGTTGCCAATTATGTGCGTGCAGTGCAAACCGGTAATCTGGTGTTTCTGGCGGGCCACGGCCCTTATTTGCCAGACGGCACCTATATCACAGGAAAACTTGGGCAGGATCTCTCGCTTGAAGAAGGCTACGCGGCAGCACGGCAAACTGCAATTGCCCTGCTGTCTTCCCTAAAACAGGAAATCGGTGATCTAAGCCGTGTTACACGGATTGTAAAAGTCAATGGCATGGTGAATGCAACCCCTGATTACACCGATCATCCGAATGTCATCGACGGATGTTCCGATCTGCTGGTGAGTGTGTTTGGCCCTGAGGTCGGCAAACACGCACGGGCGGCTGTCGGAATGAATTCCCTCCCCATCGGTATCGCCGTGGAGATTGAGATGATTATAGAGATCAAGTTATAGCTCTGCCGTCCTGCTTATCGCTGCTGCTGCATTTACTAAACGGCCGGTAATCGGAGTATCCGAGAGTTCCGTTCCCGTCTCATAGAGGATGATGTACGCCTCTTGAAAAGTTAATGCGGGGTTCATGGATCGCATTACACCGAGCAACCCCGCAATGACAGGAGTTGCCATTGAGGTGCCACTCATTGGTTTGTATTGTCCGTCAAGAAACGAGGAGTACAAGTCTACCCCTGGAGCGGCAAGTGGACGGGAAAGATTCCCGACCATATTGGAGAACTCAGCCTTGCTAAGATCCTGATCCACCGCGGCAACCGCAATCACGCCGTCAATATTTGACGGAAAATGGCTTTCTGCATCTTCGTTGGAATTCCCTGCTGAAGCAACCACAATCACTCCCCGATCCAGTGCGTACTCCACAGCATTGACCAACACGCGCGGCTGCACTTCTGACTTGCTTCCCAATGACATTGAAATAACATCTGCCTGAGCGCGTGCTGCATCAATAATCGCCTGCGCAATCTGCTCTAACGAGCCCTGACCGTTCCCCAATAGCGCCCGAAACCCCAGTAACTCAATAAATCGCCCCTCCCAGTTCAGTGAAGCAATCCCCAAACCGTTATTGGTCATCGCACCGGCGAGCCCTGCGCAGTGCGTCCCATGACCATGTACATCATCCATGATCCCCTCCACATATACGGCCTGCAAGTCTTCGTGTGATGATTCCACTCCCGTGTCCAGAATTGCGACACGGGCTTTACGTACAGGATTTGCACTTTCCAGTATTGCATGCGCCTCGTGTGCCTGAACCGCATCCAATCCCCATTGCATTCCCACATATGGATCATCCCCCAGAACCGCAGAGGAAGATTGAATCGGGGCTTGACTAGGCGGAGGAAGTGAAAGACTTACATCCGTATTCATCTCTACATGGTCGACATTCTCGGCATCTGCCCAAAGTGCGTCCATCACTGAATTCAGATTGCGTAAAGACACCTGAATGAGATATACCTGCGCTAAATCAACATCTTCGGAAAGAGAAACCGTAGGGAATGCACGCTCCCAGGACTGGGCATACCGGTTTAGGATTCCTTCTATTTCAACGATTGAATCATCGGGCCCCAGTTCTACAAGAATGGACTGCGTATCCCGAAGCCAAATAGATTGCCACAGATATTTTGCACCAAAAAGCAGCCCCGACAAAATCAACGAGGCCATCCCCAGAATGACAAAAGGTCGGGCACTGTCCGCTAACTTTCTGACTCCCATATACGCCGCCGCCAGAAGTAAACTGATTCCCGTATCACGCAGCAGCTCAATCCCGATCTGCATGACCCCGCCTCCCGACCAAAGTCTTGCAATCACCGCCCCGGCTGCTAGAGCAAAACCGGCTAAAATTGCCCAGGAACCGTTCCCTTTATAGCCAATCCCAATAGCAATCAACAACAGTGCAATTGCAGTGATCACGGTGAAAGTATCCATACAACACGAAAGTGGCCTGTGCTGATTACGATTCGTTGTGCATTGGGTTGCATTGAGTAGTATATTTGCAGTTCAAACATTCTTCATCTATGTCTTACATCCTTGCACTGGATCAGGGAACCACAAGCTCCCGCGCAATTATTTTTGATCCAGAGGGGACCATTGTCGGGATGGCCCAACAGGAATTTCCTCAGATCTATCCGCAACCTGGGTGGGTTGAGCACAATCCAAATGACATCTGGCAATCGCAATTATCGGTAGCAAACCAAGCCCTGCAACAATGTGGGCTGCTCTGTCAGGACATCAAGGCAGTCGGGATCACGAACCAGCGTGAAACTACGGTGATGTGGGACCGCACGACCGGCCAGCCCGTCTATAATGCCATCGTCTGGCAGGATCGGCGTACAGCCGGAGAGTGTGACCGGTTGCGCTCGGCAGGATACACACATTTATTCCAGACACGCACCGGTCTAGTACTGGATGCCTATTTCTCTGGAACAAAAATTAAATGGCTGCTGGATCATGTTCCTCATGCCCGGGATATGGCGGCCGCCGGACAATTGTGTGTCGGTACAATAGATACCTGGCTGGTCTGGAATCTGACAAACGGCAGACAATACTGCACCGATCTATCGAATGCAAGCCGAACACTACTCTGTAATATTCACCGACATGAATGGGATGAAGAACTCTGCACACTCCTGGGTATCCCAATTGAGATTCTGCCATCCATCGTCCCCTCAAGTGGCATCGTTGGAGAGACGGATCTTCTCGGGACTTCAATCCCTGTTTCGGGGCTTGCCGGTGACCAGCAGGCAGCACTCTTCGGACAGGTATGTACAGAACCCTGCATGGTCAAAAATACCTATGGTACCGGTTGTTTCCTGCTGATGAATACAGGGAAAGATGCGATTCCCTCCACAAATCGGCTCCTCACTACGGTAGCATGGCAATTGAAACATGATTGCCAATACGCACTTGAGGGGAGTGTTTTTGTCGGCGGCGCAGTCGTACAATGGCTTCGGGATGAATTAGGGATCATTCAGTCATCCTCCGACATTGAGGCGCTCGCCGAACAGGTGAGCGACAACGGGGGGGTTACGGTTGTCCCTGCGTTCACAGGACTGGGGGCCCCACACTGGGATCCGTACGCACGCGGAACCATTACAGGATTAACCCGCGGCAGCAATGCCGCTCATATCGCCCGGGCCGCACTCGAAAGCATTGCCTATCAAAGTGCAGATGTGATTCATGCCATGGAAAGAGACGCGGGGATGGACTTGAAAGAGGTGCGTGTAGATGGAGGCGCAACGGGAAATAATCTGCTGATGCAGTTTCAGGCAGACCTCCTTGGTGTCCCCGTAATTCGGCCCGTCGTACATGAAACCACTGCCCTGGGTGCCGCCTATCTCGCCGGGATCGCCATAGGCCATTGGTCCGACCCAAGCGTGATCGGTGAGTTATGGCAGATTGACAAAATCTTTGAACCCCGTATGCCCCGCTCCACTGCACTGGAACTGATGGAAATCTGGACTGCAGCAGTTGAGCGTTCAAAAGGCCACAGACAAAAATCATAATTTATATCTAACAATCTCAACTATGAGCCCTTTTATTGGAGAACTGATTGGAACGACCATCCTGCTCCTTCTTGGAAACGCCGTCGTTGCAAATGTGATATTGAAAAAGACCAAAGGTCACGATGCAGGCTGGATCGCAATCAATTTGGGCTGGGGAGTCTCCGTCTTCATTGCGGTGTTTATTGTTGCCAAATATAGCGGGGCACACATCAATCCCGCGGTAACGGTTGGACTTGCAATCGCAGGTGAGTTCCCTCTGGCCTCCGTTCCCTCATACCTTGCAGCACAGTTTCTGGGAGGTGCATTGGGAGCATTTCTGGTATGGCTGCACTATCGGGATCATTTTGAAATCACCGAGAACGCAGATGTGAAGCGGGCGGTTTTCTGCACGGCTCCAGCAATCCGTAATCCGGTCTCCAACCTCTTGAGCGAAATCATTGCCACCTTTGTACTGGTATTTGCCGTGCTTTACCTCGTGGAGCCGGATGTGGGCCTTGGCGCATTGGACGCAATTCCGGTTGGCATCATTGTTCTGGCCATCGGACTGACGCTGGGCGGAACCACTGGCTACGCAATTAACCCCGCACGTGACCTCAGTCCCCGGATTGTCCATGCGCTCCTCCCCATCAAGAACAAGCAGGGGAGCGACTGGAGTTATGCATGGATTCCCGTTGTCGGACCAATCACCGGCGGCTTGCTGGCAGGTGCGGCCTTTCTTCTGATTGGAAGCTAACCGAATCTCTTCGGTTAAGATTGGTTGATTTTCACGTCAACGCGTGCGAATCACTTTCTGGGCAATACGCTGATGGTTTGTACTTAGAACAATCCAGTAGACCCCGCTGGGAAGGGGGTGTTCACTGGAAGAAAGAGCAAGTGTATGCTGGCCAGGTTGCCTGAATTCCCCCTCAAGCAGGGTGGCAACATTACGCCCAATCACATCAAACACCTGCAATGTGACGGGGCTGGCTGCATGCAGCGAGTAATCAATCTGTACATATTTCTCGAACACCGTAGGATAGGCCGCAATACTGAGCGGCTCCTGAACCGGGTCTGCCTGACGGGCTACTCTTATGGGGGATGCGACAATGTTCATGGTTTCACTTTCTACCGAATTATTACTGACCGACTGCACGAAATACCATTGATTTCCTTCATTCAGGTTCGGAATACTAGCATCTTTGAACCGGGTCTCTCCGGTCAGCGCAATCAAGTTTCTTGGATCCTGTGCGGCAATGACCGCATTTGGCTTTGAATCACTGCTGACCCGGTAAACGGCGTAGCGTCCAGATGCATCACTGGGCGCCTCCCAGGTCAACAGCACCGCCCCTCCGTCCTGTTTGGCCGTTAAATTGAAGGGCGCGGGCGGTTTTTGTCCATCTTTCCAGTCCATGATTGGCGGAAGGGCGGGATACTTGTAGAGTCCATTCCGCATCCTTTCCGCAAAGCCAGCCGAACGGTGTGGATACAAATGGGATGCACGGAAAAACACACTCCCTGAGATGTCGGATTGACTTCGATTGAATACGACCTGATTGAACACCTCTGTTGCACTGAATGGATTCCCGGTCCTGTAAAGTGCGTGTCCGATGTACAGATGCCGGTCATTTAACTGCGCCGACCACCACCTTGCCAACCTTGCATAATCCTGATTTCCACCGAAGGGCCAATATAGTTGTGGAACTAGGTAGTCAATCGTCTTCGACTTGATCCAGGCGGTTGCATCTGCAAAAATCACATTGTATGCATCCAGACCAATGATTCCGCGGGGAACTCCATTTTTCCAGATTCCGAAGGGGCTGATTCCAAACTTCAAATCCGAATTGAAGGTGCGTAAACTGTCTGCGATTTGTTCTATCAGCAGATTAACATTATCCCGCCGCCAGTCAAGAATATTCGTGAATCCTCGACTTTCCTGCTGGAAGGTTGCACGATCTGGAGAGTTATTGGATGCGGTAACATGATGCGGCGGATAGGGATAGAAATAATCATCAAAATGGATTCCATTCACCTCATAGCGACGGACAATATCCATCACGATTGCAGACACATAATCACGTACATCCTTTTTCCCCGGATCCAGATAAGTATGATCCCCTGCCTTATAGGTCCACTCTGGATGGGTCACCGTAACATGATTACCTGCCACACTGGTTAAGCTGGTGTGACGCACCCGGTAAGGGTTGATCCATGCGTGCAACTCCATCCCTCTGCGATGTGCCTCTTCAATCGTAAACTGGAGTGGATCGTAACCTGGTGCCCTTCCCTGTACACCGGTGAGAAAATTCGACCATGGCTCATAGCTGGATTCGTACATGGCATCTCCAAGAGAACGCACTTGAAAAAATACTGCATTGATTCCTGCAGCCTGGAGATAATCCAGGAGTCGAATCATCTCATCTTTCTGGGAGGAAACAGCAACCGGTGGCCAATCCAGTCTGTAGACCGTAGCAATCCAGGCACCACGAAATTCGTACTTCGGAATTTCTGTATCCTGCGCATACATACCACGAACTGGAAGTATTATGGACAGGACGGCAAGAAAAGACGCATATCTCCAAAATCTTCCACCAGAGGCTGCCTTTGCAGGATTGACCTGATGCGTGCAGAACTGAAACATATCCCGCCTCGGTTTACGTGCAGTTGCGCTTTGTATTTGGGAAAAAATTTTATTCATGTCCAAAATAGAATGAGGTTCTTCGATTCAGCATCTCACCTCTCAACATGCAATCTCTGACACACTGATTTGAAATGGCGACCCAAGTGCATGTAACCGTGTAGCGGTCATTATGTCTCAAATGCCTCTTCCTTTGACTTGAACCGCCCCCTGTTCATAGCCCATTTGAGTTGAATGTTCACGAATACTTTTCTCGTGTGTGTATTCAGATGAAGTTGCCCGGGTAATCAGATTGATGTTGCCCACCTATTCAGATTGATGTTGCCCACCTGGCAGGTCTCATTTTTGGAGCGATTTTTTACGTCTGTTTTGGAGTTGGAATGAGTACGTTTCGTGAATGTTTCATGGCTTGGATTCTTCGGATTCAGCGACTGATTTTCGCATGGAATCTCCGCTGAGTTCGATGTGATAGGCGGACTGAACAAGTCGGTCCATGATGGCATCGGCAATCGTGGGATTGGCCATGCACTGGTGCCAATGTTCAACGGACAGTTGACTGGTTGCAATGGTCGAGCGTTTCTGGATTCGATCATCCAGAATCTGGAAGAGATCTTCCTGCTGGGTTTGGTTCAGCGTTGTGAGGCCCCGGTCATCAAGGATCAGGACATCCAGTTTTTCGAGTGCACGCAGAATTTTGAGATACCGTCCATCCGCACGGGCAACCATGAGTTCTTCCAGG
>JAJECE010000130.1 GCA_022822185.1 Rhodothermales bacterium
AAATTATGAAGCGGATGGTGATCCAGGGGGCGGCATTTAACCTGAGTCTTTTAATGCGAACCCGCTGTGGTGTGGGGAAGCCAAGGGTTCTTCAAGGGAATAGTTCCGTCCAATTGGCGCTGGTAGTGGCATAGTAGTGCCGCTTTTCGTCTTTTTTTGGATAAAAAAGGGCGAAATTTCACATTTTGAGCGATTTTACGGCCTCTGGAGCGCTCGTGAAAATATTTTGCACTCAAATGGACCAAAAAGAGGATCTGTGCCGAAATTCGTACTTCCGACGACTTGGTCTCCAAAAAGGTACTTTATCCACGGGCTGCTAGGGGGTATTTCCAAACAAGTACTTAAGTTTCTCAGTCATCGCAGCGACCGATCAGCAACAGATTGGTTTTTCTGCCATCACTTACCTGCAAACTACGGAAATTCGTTTATGTTTGCAAGAATGTATTCAGTGGTTTAAGACGAATGCCCCGGCAAGGGGATAAAAGAGCACATAGATGCTGGCTGGGGGACTGAAACAGGTTTGCAGTGTGAATGGTCAGGCACGGTTTTCGTTCATTGCAGATGAATGGACACACGGAATGCCGCCGGAACCGGAATTCATGGGGCTATGATGGGATATGGGGAGGAAACGGTACCCGCCGGGATGCAGATCCGTCCGGTAATCATGAGTTATCTCAAAAGTGTGTCTAACGACATTAACCCTCTTACAGCGTATCAGCGCATCGTCCAACGCCGCTATAGCACCGCCTTAAGTTGTCTGTCGGAAGTTCTGGCCGGAACCTTCCAATATTCACTCAAATTCATCCATGACGGGGAATCCAGAAATTCATTATTTGCAGGGACCATTGAATGACACTAAATTGCATCTGGATCGTTTACCCATCCGTTGTGCCTCCACAGGTAAACACATGCATGAAAATAAAAAATTGTTCAAGTCCCCGCGGGGTATGGATACTGCAATCAAAGTTGTGGCAGAGGTGGCATGTCAGTCTCCAATACGGAGGGGGTTCAATGCGTTCCTGCCTGCTTTTCCTTTCCTTTCAGGTGCGATGCCTGCCATGGTTTGGTACACCTGTGGAAGCTTATTTTACGGGTGCCGGAGGAGTTCGTGTGCGTGATATTTCTGCAACTGCAACGACCCTCCTGCTCACAGGGGGAAGTGGAGCCAAGGGGAGTCGAACCCCTGACCTCTTGAATGCCATTCAAGCGCTCTACCAACTGAGCTATGGCCCCGAAAGATAGAAGTTACACAAGATTATCCTTATTTGGTTCCAGTGATTCCAAGTTTAGACAGAAAATCAGCCCATCAAAGATCTGCAGCATAAGTTATGTCGAACGGCGAACAAAAAATTTCAGTAGCATCCCCAAACATGGAGCGGACGCAGCATAACCCGCTGCAGGTTGTCAAATTCGGGGGAACGTCGGTGGGCACCATACAGGCGATCCAACGTGCCGTTCAACTGGTTCAGGATATACCTGAAGGGATTCAGCGTGTTGTCGTGGTTTCTGCAATGGCAGGGGTTACGGATACGTTAATGCAGGCCATAGATGTTTCTCCTGAAGGGAAGGAATCCGCACACAATTTTGTTCAGATGCTGCGTGATCAACATGAACAGGTTCTGGATGAGTTGGTGGCGGACGAGGAAAAATCCCGGGTACAGCAGCAGTTGGATGCATTATGGGAGGAACTTGAAAGGCTTCTGCACGGCATTGCGCTCATCGGAGAGTGCTCCGCCCGCACCCGGGATGCGATTTTAAGTGTTGGAGAGCGCGCATTCACGCCGCTGATCTCGGCAGTATTTCGATCTGCAGGCGAATCGTCTATTGCGGTGGATGCTCGCAATCTGATCCGGACAGACGATAGTTACGGGGATGCATATGTAGACTTTGAAGCGTCTACACGCATAATCCAAACGTATTTTCAGAATTTTCCCTCCAGCCAGATCACGGTGGTAACGGGCTATATCGCCTCTGCGCCCGACGGATCAACGACAACGCTGGGCCGCTCAGGCAGTGACTTCACGGCAACGATTCTTGGTTCAATACTGTGCGCACGGCGGGTGGTGATCTGGACAGATGTGGATGGAGTCCTGTCAGCTGATCCTCATGATGTCCCTGAAGCGTTTCCGTTAGCCCGCCTGAGTTATACGGAAGCCGCCGAAATGGCTTACTTCGGCGCCCGCGTGCTGCATCCGAGAACCATGCGACCCGTGCAGAGGCTGGGAATCCCGCTGCTCATTAAAAACTCGTTAAATCCCAAAGCACCGGGTACGCTGATTTCAAATGAGTCCCAGTCGGTGGAGCTCCGGGTAAAAGCGATCTCTACGATCCGGGATGTTGCCGTAATCATGCTGGAGGGCAATGGCATGTTAGGGGTGCCTGGAATTGCGGCGCGTGCATTTGTGTCTCTGGCGGATCAAAAAATTAATGTGCTTATGATTGCACAGGCTTCCAGTGAACACAGCATTTGCCTGATTGTGCGTGAAGCGGATGCCGACACAGCCGTAAAAACACTGCGAAATGTCTTTGCCGGAGAGTTGGTGAAGCGGGATGTCAGCGGGATTTATACCATTCCGCGGTGTGCAATTGTTTCCGCAGTAGGAGATCGCATGCGACACCATCCGGGGCTGGCCGGGCGGATGTTTGCTACCCTGGGACGCAGTCGGGTGAATGTGCTGTCCATTGCTCAGGGGGCCGCAGAAACGAATATCTCCGCAGTCGTCCGGGACGATGAGGTGCGGCGTGCCGTACGCGCACTTCACGAAGCATTTCCTCTTGGACGTCTTCGTACGCACATATGCCTGTTAGGACCAGGGAGAGTGGGTGCCCATCTGCTGCAGCTTCTTGCTAGTCAGAAAGAGAATTTACTGGAGCGGGTGAAGTTGAATGTGCGGCTTGTGGGGATTGCAAATTCCCGAAAGATGTTCTGGAATCCAGAGGGGCTTGCGTTCGATACGGCGGTTTCTGATCTCGATCAGGGGATGCCAGCCAACTTGAACTGGCTTTTGGAACAACTCGGGGCCAGCCGGCTGGAACGAATCATTATTGTAGATGCAACCGCAAGTGAGGAGGTCGCTACGTACTACCCTGATTTTCTTGAATTAGGATTTGGGGTCGTTACCGCAAATAAATTGGCCAATACTCTAGATTTACCATTTTATCAGCGGCTCCAGAAGGCGGCCAAGCGGCGCGGAGTGGCTTTCCGGTATGAAACCACGGTGGGGGCCGCAATCCCGGTCATCTCTACGATCAAGGATCTGGTGCGATCCGGGGACCGGGTCCATAAGATTGAGGGGGTCTTTTCGGGTACATTGGCCTATGTATTTAACAGTCTGGATGCAGGTATGCCTTTCTCAGCCATTGTGAAACAAGCCCATGCGGAAGGATGGACAGAGCCGGATCCGGCGGATGACTTGAGTGGGGAAGATGTTGCTCGAAAACTTTTGATTCTAGCCCGGGAGATTGGACTGGAAGTGGAGCGAAAGGATATTCGTGTAGAATCACTGCTGCCGGCAGGCCTCGAAGCTCAGAGCCCGCAGGAACTATTCAAAGAACTTGCAGCGGTGGACCAGCAATGGCAAAAACGAGTGAATCAGGCACGGAGTCAAGGCCAACGGCTGCGCTATCTTGCAAGGCTTGAAGGAAATCAACTGGATGTAAGCGTGCAGGCCGTACCGGATGATTCCCCGTTTGCGACGGCATCCGGACGCGGGAACATCATTGTATTTACGACAGATCGATACAGGGATGAACCCTTAGTGGTACAGGGACCCGGTGCAGGACTCAAGGTGACTGCAGGAGGACTTTTAATGGACTTGATCCACTCGGCAGAGTTGATGCCCTAGGTGGAGTCGTATTGTAATTTTTTGTCAGAAGGTTCATGTCCATTTCTTTACGAATTGCTATAGCCGGTACGGGACGTATGGGGGAGGCGGTAGAAGCCTGTGCGCACGCACGCGGGCATGATATTATTGCGCGGTTCAATCGTAAAAACCCGGTGACGGAGGCAGCCCTGGAACGCAATCCGGATGTTGTGATCGACTTTACGCAGCCGGAGGTTGCGCTCTCCCACATTACGAAATACTGCAGGACGAAAACCGCTGCGGTGATCGGAACCACAGGATGGGAGGACAAAATGGAAGAGGTTCAGCATCTTATCCATGCTCATCAGGCAACCATGATCTACAGTTCCAATTATTCCCTGGGGATACAGATGCTCATTCAGGCGTTACATGCAATCGGGCCGCTTTTGGATGCGTTGCCCGAGTTTGATGTTGCTGTACACGAGTCGCATCATACAGCAAAACTGGATTCGCCAAGCGGTACCGCAATCAGTCTGGCAGCGAATCTAGTCGAAAATCTTCAGAGAAAGTACAGATGGGGAAACTCATCTACAGCATATGATTCATCCCGGCTTGAGATTGTATCCACTCGGCTCGGCCATGTATTCGGACAGCATCGGATTATGATTGATGGCCCGGCAGATCATATTGTTCTGGAGCATACCGCCAAGAACCGGGGAGGATTTGCGCTCGGTGCCGTGCGGGCTGCGGAGTGGATACAGGGGCGGACAGGGCTGTTCTCAATGAAGGATATGTTAGCCGAATGGCTTGCACATTCTGTCGACAAGTAGTTTCAATAATTGGCGTAAGTCCATGATTTTTACAGGTTCAGCAACCGCACTGGTGACCCCTTTTTCAGAGGAGGGGTTCATTGATAATGGTGCGTTTTGTGCGCTCATTGATCGTCAGATTCAGTCAGGATCCTCTGCAATAGTTGTATTGGGCACGACCGGCGAAAATGCCACCGTCACACCAAAAGAACGAAGCAGGCTTGTCGCTCTCGCAGTGGAGCAGGTTGCCGGCCGGGTCCCTCTGATCATCGGAACAGGGAATAATTCCACCGCGGAAAGTATTGAATTTTCCGTTGAAGCGGGTGCACTCGGAGCGGATGGATTACTTGTGGTGGGGCCCTATTACAATAAACCACCCCAGCGAGGGTTCAAGGCACATGTAGCCGCAATTGCAGATGCTACATCCTGTCCAATCATTCTCTATAATGTTCCGGGACGTACGGGTTTTGATGCAAGTACGGAAACGATTCTTGAACTGGCACATGAAATTCCCTCTGTAATGGGGGTGAAGGAGGCATCAGGGGATTTAGCGAAGGTGGCCGATCTTGTTCAGGGGCGACCAGATGGATTTGCCGTCTACTCGGGCGATGATGAATGGACTTTGTTCTTTTTGGTGCTTGGTGCAGATGGCGTGATCTCCGTAGTAAGCAATGTTTTGCCGCACCTGATGAGTCAACTGGTTGACCAGGGCCGAAAAGGAAACATTCAGGAAGCATCCAGGCTCCACTACGCATTGCTAGAGGCCATGCGTGCGTGTTTTCTGGATACCAATCCAATACCGGTGAAAGCGGTACTATCGAAGCTGGGATATATAGCGCCTAAATTGCGTCTGCCGCTGTCTTCAATGCCGGCAGAGCAGGAAACGAAGATCCTGGCCGAGTTCCGTACTGCATTGGAAGCGGAGAAAGGTCGTAACTTACCGGAGCCCTGACATGGGGCTGAAAAACAAATTAACTGGACACTTCCAAGAAGTTTTCAATGAGGATGAGCAAGCCGCTGCCCCGCCAAGCTGCGGCAGGAGCAGACTCTTGTGTGAGGATCAATCAGCAGTTCATTAACTAAGTAAATGGCAGATATTATTTCTGGAATTGAAGAGGATGAGGGGCGCATTGTTCCTCTGAGTATCACGGAGGAAATGGAGTCCTCCTACATTGATTATTCAATGTCGGTGATTGTGGGACGGGCCCTTCCTGATGTCAGGGACGGATTAAAACCCGCCCATCGGCGTGTCCTGTATGGAATGAATGAACTGGGACTGACCCCCGGTTCGACCTATAAAAAGAGTGCACGTATTGTTGGAGAGGTACTTGGGAAGTATCATCCGCATGGAGATTCCTCGGTTTACGACACCATGGTACGGATGGCCCAGGAATTTTCGCTGCGCTATCCGCTGGTTGACGGGCAGGGCAATTTTGGTTCAGTGGATGGGGATTCCGCGGCAGCGATGCGGTATACCGAGGCACGATTGACCCGTCTTGCATCGGAACTGCTTCGGGATATCCGGCAGGATACAGCGGATTTTCAGGAAAACTTTGACGGCTCTCTGGAAGAACCTGTGGTTCTGCCCGCCGCACTGCCGAATCTTCTGGTGAATGGTGGAGATGGAATTGCCGTGGGGATGGCCACGAAAATCCCCCCGCATAATCTCCGCGAGGTTGCTACAGCAATCGTTGCATACATTGAAAATCCAGAGATTGACACGCTGGGATTGATGGAATACATTCCTGGTCCGGATTTTCCAACGGGGGGAATTATCTATGGGACGGGCGGGATTCACGCCGCTTATCATACCGGTCGGGGACGGATTCTTATGCGAGCCCGTATGCATGAAGAGGAACTGGACGGAGGAAGGGCGGCACTTGTGATTACAGAGATTCCGTATCAGGTGAATAAGGCGGTTCTGGTGGAGAAAATTGCGGAATTGGTGCGAGATAAGCGGATCCAGGATATCAGTGATCTACGTGATGAAAGTGATCGGGAGGGGATGCGGATTGTTGTTGAGTTGAAGCGGGATGCCCAGCCCAAGGTGGTTGAAAATCAACTCTATAAGTATTCCAGATGCCAGCAGTCATTTGGGGCAAATCTGGTTGCCCTCGTCCATGGACGGCCAGAGACACTGACGCTGAAAGATGCCGTCGTTCATTTTGTGGATCATCGGCATGAGGTGGTGACGCGACGTACGCAGTTTCAACTTAACGAAGTTCAGAAGCAGGCACACATTCTGGAAGGCCTGGTGATCGCACTGGATCATCTGGATGCTGTGATTACGATGATCCGCGAGTCCTCGGATGTGGATGAAGCCCGGGTCTGTCTGATGGAAGGGGTTTGGCCTTCAAAATTGATGCCTTCTCAGTTGGAACGGCTGGGCCTCTCTACAACTGCGCCGGGTTCTGCAGATCATGGTCGAGAAAACTGGTTGAGTGAGGCCCAGGCAAATGCCATCCTTGCACTCCGGCTGAGCCGGTTGACCGGATTGGAACGGGACAAGATCCTGGAGGATTTTCAGGCCAAGAAGGAGGAAATTACACGCCTGACCGAGATCCTGGGCAGCCGGGAGTTGCGGATGAATATCATTAAGGAGGAACTCCAGACGCTTGCAGATAAATACGGCGATGATCGTCGCACAGAGATTGATCCGCTGGGTGGAGACGATATTCTTATTGAAGATCTGATTGATAATCATAGAGTGGTGGTGACCATATCCCATCAGGGGATTACGAAACGAACGCCTCTGGATGATTTTCAGTCACAGGGACGGGGCGGAATGGGCGCACGAGGGAGTACACTCCGTGATGAAGATTATCTGGAGCATTTGTTTGTATCGTATAATCTGGATTATTTGCTGGTCTTCACCGATCACGGTCAGTGTTATTATCTGCGGGTCTATCAAATTCCGGCAGGGGGACGCACGGCAAAGGGGCGAAGCATTCGTCAACTGATTCCGATTGCAGAAGATGATCGGATTCGTGCGGTATTATCGGTAAGTCGGGAGGATTTCCTGAGTGAGGAATTTCTGAAGTCCCATTATGTACTGATTGCAACGCGTGGAGGGCTCCTCAAAAAAACAGCGCTTTGGGCCTATCGCAGGCCCTGGAAAAAGGGACTCCGAGCGATCAAGATACGGGAAGCAGATGCAGTGTTGGAAGCACGCCTGACCGACGGGAATGCGCAGGTTATTATCGCATCCTCGGGAGGGTTTGCGAATCGGCGCTCTGAAAAACATGTGCGGGCTGTCGGGCGGGTTTCGCAGGGGGTGATTGGGATTCGGATGCAACAGGGGCAGCAGGTTGTCGGGATGGTCGTGGTGTCGGAAGATACGGAACGTACCCTTCTCACCGTCAGTGCAAACGGCTTTGGGAAACGCTCTATAATCAGTGATTATCGAGAAACATCAGGTGCAGGCAAAGGAGTCATTGCCCAGAAAACCAATGAGAAAACGGGTCCACTGGTCACCATCCGCGGAGTACTGGAATCCGATGATTTGATGATCATTACCCAGAATGGCAATCTGATCCGGCAGGCGGTAAATCAAATCTCCGTTATTGGGCGTAATTCTCAAGGGGTTCGCATCATTCGCCTGAGAGAAAACGATGCGATTGCGGATGTCACGCGCGTCATCTCTGAAGATGAGGACACGCCGGATCCTGACGTTTTATCGCCCGAAGACTGACGGTTTCAGTTCGGCTAAGCTGCAATTGCCTCGGTTGTCACCGTTTGTTCAAGTAGGTCCAGCCCTTCGTCAATTTCTGCTTTGGTGATGGTCAGTGCCGGCCGAAAACGGATAGAGGATTCTCCACAGCCAATCAGGATCATTCCCTTTCGATAGCAATCTTCAAGAATCTGATTGCGCACCGTTCGTGATACAACATCCACTGCACACATCAGGCCACGGCCGCGTGCATTGGTCAGATAGGGGATACGATCTGCCAATGCCTGAAGGCGATTCAGGAGGTGATGGCCCATGGCAGCAGTATTTTGCAGAAGAGCATCTTCTTCCATGATTTCCATGATGCGGTCAAACCGCACCATATCTACGAGATTGCCACCCCAGGTGGAGTTAATGCGTCCAGGTTTGGCAAACACATGCTCCTCCACTTCGTCCAGACGTCGTCCCGCCAATACGCCGCAGACTTGTGTTTTTTTGCCAAAGGCGACCAGATCTGGCATCACGCCCATCTGTTCCCATGCCCAGAAGGTGCCGGTGATCCCGGTACCGCATTGCACCTCATCAAGGATGAGCAGTGCATCGTTTTCCAGGCAGAGTTCTTTCAGTGCCTGAAAAAATTCTGGGCGGAAGTGGTTATCTCCCCCCTCTCCCTGAATCGTCTCCAGAAGGATGCAGGCAATTTCATCTTTGCGTTCCAGAAAGCAGTTTTTTGCTTCTTCCAGGGCCTGGACTTCGAGGCGTTTCACCTGCTCCAGATGATCAGAAAGAGGAAAAGTGACTTTTGGATTGAGGATACGGGGCCAGTCAAATTTCGGAAAATATCTGGTTTTCCAGGGATCCGAGGTATTTGTCAGCGACAGGGTATAGCCGCTGCGGCCGTGAAATGCCTCACGAAGATGCATCACTTGCTGACCATATTCGGATGAGATCCCTTTGGCGATATTTTTTCGCACTTTCCAGTCAAAGGCCGCCTTGAGCGCATTCTCTACGGCAAGTGCTCCGCCGGAAATAAAAAAGGCATATGGTAGAGAGGCGGGCTGTGCAATCCGTCCAAAGGTGTTCAGGAACCGTGCCATGTGAACGGTCTGGATATCGGAGTTCGCAATCTTGTTGAGTGCTGCATCCTTGATCCGTGCAAGTGCCTCTTCATCAGACTCCAGTTTTGGGTGATTCATTCCCAGCATGCTGCTGGCAAAGAAGCCGAAAAAATCCAGATACGACTTCCCTGTGATTTCGTCAATGAGTCGGACTCCCTGGCTTTTCTGCATATCTAATACGAGGGGCATCATCCCTGCAGCATTGATGTGTCTGCCGAAGATATCTGGAACTTGTTCAGGGTTTATGTGCATCAGTCTTGGATGAGTTTTTATCGGTTAGATGGATCATTCAACACGCTTAAAGGTAACAGGCATATCATAAAATTTCCCGATCATTGAGTTCCAAAATTACAAAACTTCCCGCTCTTCCTGGTGAGATAACTTTAAAAAAGCGTTCCGGTTTGACGGGAGATGGAATAGACAGTTTTGTGGGATTATCTGTAATTGAAACTGCTCCACGGGCGCGGCGCCCTGACTGGCTGCGCGTAAAATTGCCCTATGGTCCGGTATACCGGAAGTTGGTGGATCTGATAGACGACCACGATCTGCATACGGTATGCCAGAGTGCCCGCTGTCCGAACATGGGAGAATGCTGGACTGCAGGTACGGCGACATTTATGATTCTGGGGAATGTGTGTACCCGCTCCTGCGGGTTCTGTGCAGTTCAGACAGGTCGGCCGGAGCCTGGACTGGATTATGATGAGCCGCGTCGTGTGGCAGATGCTGCGCGGATCATGGGACTCAGACATGCAGTCGTGACCTCCGTCAATCGTGATGAACGAAAAGACGGAGGAGCCCCCATTTTTGCGGAAACCATTCGCAGGATCCGGGAGGAAATCCCAGGTTGCACGGTAGAGGTATTGATTCCTGATTTTCGAGGCATATGGGATGCCTTGCAAATTGTTCTGGATGAGCGTCCGGATATTCTGAATCACAATGTGGAGAGCGTTCCGCGGCTCTACCGCCGCGTGCGTCCACAGGCCGACTATGAACGTTCGCTGGAGGTGCTCAGGATTTCGAAGGAGCAGGGGCTTCGCACGAAGAGCGGAATTATGGTCGGGCTTGGCGAGACGGAGCAGGAAGTGATTGCACTGATGGAGGATTTTGTACGGGTCGGGGTGGATGTAATGACGATTGGGCAGTACTTGCAGCCGACGCGGATGCATCTGGAGGTGGAGGAGTTTATTCACCCGGATCAGTTTACACGATATAAAGAGATTGGGGAGGCGAAAGGGATTGAGCATGTGGAGAGTGGTCCGCTGGTGCGCAGTTCCTATCATGCCGAGCGTCACGTATAGGAGCAAAAGCAGCGGCGGTCACCTGACGGACATTGGGATCCGAATTCGTTGCTGGTGTTCTGTGGGCGGACCGGCCAGTCAGACTGGAGCGATCTCGCAGGTGAATTTTTAGATGTGAAGTCTTTTGAGTCTGACAACAATTTAACGGTCTGTTGAGATCGGCCTCCTCAAGTGGTTCGGGATTTCTGCCTCTGTTTCATTTCACGGTCCGCAAGGATGGACAACCGGGTTTCGATGACCGACCTGCTTGCATCGTCCGCATCAGGTCCGTCAGGTTTCATAATTGTCTTAATTGATGCCCCTTTTATAGTTGTTATTCGTCTCGTAATTACACCCCCATCCCAGCGGGAACACGTACAGAAAGCCGTTGCCGAACTTCCTCGTAGATTGAAACAGGATACAACGGTACATTCTCCGTGATCTCCAATGTCACGGTCAGGCCAAACCGAACTGGCTCAAGTATATCAGCGGCATCCTTGCGGCAGTTTATCTTGACAATCATTTCATCGCCATCTTGAACGGCATCTGTATTCCTCCCTTCGAAAATCTCGTGTTGAAGTGTTCCTCGCTGTACTGCTCGATGATCCGCACATGCGCGATGATTGCATTTAATCTTCCCCTGCGGCTTATCAAACCAAAGATGAACCACACGGTATTTCTGTCGGCGGCTCTTGATTGGCGAAAACCAGGCTAAAGTGATAATCACACATGTCTTTAGGCCTAAATCTGCCAAACTAAGTGGTAGCGGTAGCGCAAATTCCGCCGCCTGCCCGTCGAGCAGTGAGCCAAATCCCAGCACTGTCACTCTTTTTTCACTGCCTGCAGCAACTCGTTCGAAATCAGGTCGGCCATAGCCGAGAAACCGCGCTACATACTCCCGAAAGGTGCGGTTATCATGGTTTTGGCCTAGAATTTCTTTGTAAGAATCATACGGTTCCCCCCATTCTGCTCCGTGTATGAGTAGTGCTTTTATCAATACCGCGTCAAATTCCCCGGGGATTTCGACTTTTCGTTGAATGCGTAACGATTCCAGTAATTCAAAGAAGAAATATGCTTGTCGTGTTACGAGAGCAGTAGCATTGCTTGTTCCCTGGGTATACCGGGTGGCATCTAAAGTTCCCTCTGAACCCGGTGTTGCCACACACTGTCCGGTCTTTTGTGCCGAAAAATTTGGGTTGATAACGATGGTTGCATCAGGAGATATAGGCTCTTTTGAAAATAAGAGTTTCCCCCCTGGTACATGAATGTCTGGCTTGATTGATTTCCGATAACCTGGTCCATGTGCGGAGATAACACTAGGCATCCCGGCTGCTACAGGATCAATCAAGTGTCTCGGCCCTGAACCAGACTCGTCCATATGAACAGCCCCCACGGTCACTCCGTTCAGCGTCTCCGCCGGTGACAGTAGTCGCCGATTCCTCGTGTCATCAGCCACTACGGGAATCACCAATTTTTGACATTCTTCTGAGGACATATTCCGCAATCCTTCCGCTTCTTTCGCTAGAGAAATCGGCCCAATATGGTTGCCTGCACTGACGATAAACAGAAGATTATATTTGTACGACAACCAATCAAGCAGTCGAGCCCACACACTCATTTCTCTTACAAACTGCCGCCCTGAATCACCGATTGACAGATTCACTATGCGAATCTCTGGCGCTGCAGGTTTCTCATCTGCTCCCTCATGGAGCATCCGAATTATCGCACGGTGTACGAGGTCAGCGACCAAGACATCATCTGGAATTATTTCTCTTGCGTCACCAAATCCCCTGTAAGGGTTCATAATTGGTCGTACATAGATAGGTCTTTCCAAGGGTGGTTCCCCAGAATTGAGATCGCCTCGGCAGATCAATGATGCCATCTCTGTTCCATGACTTCGCTCGTTAGCCTGATATGTATCTTCATAACCATCAGGATCGTCCACCACCAAGTATCCATCTAGAAATTTATGGCCAGTCAAGGGCATTCCGTCAAGTAATGCAACTACTGGATCTCTATTCTCCTTCATTTGGTACGCCATAATTGGCGACTGTGCAGAAGACTTTTCGTCTGTTTCATCTTTTACAAGAACTGCACATTGCCCGACTGGTCGAAAAAACATGACATGGTCACAGTGGAGCAGTGCCAGTTCTGAATGAATTGTCGGCCGATTAAGCAACTCCTCAACATGGGAGATCTTAATCTGCCCCAGCATTGCGTGATAGGCAATGTCTTCAATAATGCATTCGGTGACAATTTGTCCATTAAGTTCCTCTACAAGATGCCGAATCTGATTCGCTGAATCTTGGCGCCGTGACGAACTATCACGATACCAGAGTTCAGCCTCAAAGGAAACTGTAGTTTGTCCAAACCTTTTTCGCTGCTCCCAATTCTCCAGTAAACCCGTGTCAATCAACCGGTCTTCCACATTCCACGAACGGATTTTATCCAGATTCTTAAATACTTCCTTGAGTTTAGCCAGTCCTGATCTGAACTTGACGTTAGGGGTACGTTTCCACAAATCGAACAGTTTACGGAGTTCTGTCAATGCCCGCTGATCAGACATCATCAGGAATAGTCGTCCACTCAGTCTCCGGTCAGGATCCCTGGAATCCTGAAATCCATTGCTCGGTTTTATGTCTTCCAACGCGTACTCCGAAAACCATTCAAGTCCTTGGACTTTCTCAACCGCTCGGGAAAATTCCTCTATCGTTCCGACTACCTCAAGAACCAATACCATTTCTGGTTCAATGCCCTGTGAACTGTCTTGAATTGTAATTCGTCGGCGATCAAGTGCATCTTGTAAACGCTGAAATTCAGGTGTCAACCGCTCACCTTGTTCATGGGCTTCTGGACGTATCAGTTTTCCCTCACCGCCGTACCGCTTCGCCCGACCTGCATATGCAGGTTTTGAAACAACAAGATTGGGTAATCACCATATACCATGGTTTAGATAGGCGATTCGGTATCAACTTGGACTGCTCCGAAACCGTTCTTCCATTGATGCAAACGGTGGTTTAAGATTTCCTTAGAACCAGCGTCTGGACCATCCAAAACTAGTTTACGTAGAAGATCGGTGCAGAAATTCTCTACCTCAGCAAAACTCAAACCGTACAACTTGTGGGCTAGGTTCTTCGGTTGAATTCCAAACGAATGTCCTGTACGGCGCTCAAATTCAGAATACCACTGCTCAATTTGCTGCTGAGTGGGTGGATTGAGTTCGAGTCGGATCTGGAACCTGCGCCATGTGGCTCGATCAAGAAGTTCGGGATGATTACTAGCCGCTACGACAATCACATAACTCGGTAGCGTATCAATTTGCAATAACAAGGAACTTACCCCATCTTCACAATTTCATAGTGACATAAAAATACGGATCTCTCCTAATCCCATTTTTGGGCGTTTTTTTTTGAGGGGCCGTAAGTGCGTGTCTTTACAGAGTCGGTCGGGTTGATTTAAGGTGGCTTATGTAGCGGCCTCCCCCAACTTTTCCCTCGTTTTTCAGCGCAATTTCTCCCCGTTTTTCTGAACGGAACATAGCGGGGGCTGCTCCGCCTGGAGTCGGTTCGATCCGCCATCATGTAGAGAGGAATTTGCGTCACGAGTCGGGTGGT
>JAJECE010000040.1 GCA_022822185.1 Rhodothermales bacterium
TTGCCTCAATATTTTGGGCGGTATCCCGCAAGGTCTCGCCCTTGGACAAACTAGACCCTGACCCGCCAAAATTGACCAGATCTGCGGATAGCCGCTTCGCTGCGAGCTCAAAAGAAATACGGGTCCGGGTAGATGGCTCAAAAAATAGATTCGCAATGGTAAACCCGCGCAACGTGGGAACCCGCTTGATCGGACGCTCCAGAACCTGACGAAACTCACGCGCAGTGTCAATAATCAGGTAAATTTCATCGGCACTGTACGCGGATAGGCCGAGTAGATGCCTGTGCTGAAGAAGCTTTGTGTCCGTTTGTGAACCTGCACCTCCCATCAGTCCTTCCCCCGATCAACTAACCAAACCCCGTCACGATCATCAACCTCGCGAAACTGCACACGCACCTCTTCTCTGGAAACCGTGGGAACAACACGCCCAACCATGTCCGCACGAATAGGTAACTCATAATGTCCCCGATCAATCAGCGTGAGAAATTGTATCCTTGACGGTCTCCCTAAATCTGTAACTGCATCCATCGCTGCACGCGCAGTGCGTCCAGTGTACAACACATCATCCACCAGCACCAGATGCTGATTCCCTACGTCAAACGGAATATTGGTGGTTCGCATTCGTGCGGTACGGGGACGCTTACGGAAGTCGTCACGATACATCGTTACATCCAGCGTTCCGGTTGGAACTTCCACCCCCTCCAGTTCGTGTATGATTGCCTGTATCCTTGACGCAAGATAAACCCCGCGCCGATGCAGACCGACAATCGCAATCCCGCCATCAGGCCCCCACGCCTCAATGACTTCCCGGGCCAGCCGAGTGATCGTACGCTGTACATCCTGCGCATCCATTAAACGCGCTTTAATGATATCTGAAGACTTCATGCGTATAATATAAGGCGTTAGGCCAAGTACTGAAACACATTGTTCATCTCCTCCCCATGGAAAACACAAATTCAGCAAGTTCTCTCAGGTATCTGGATCCTGTCACAGTATCCCGGCTAAAGAATATGGAAATGCGGGCCCGCCTAGTCGTTGAGGGGTTTATTACCGGCCTGCATAAGAGCCCTTACCATGGATTCTCTGTTGAGTTCGCAGAGCATCGCCTCTATAACCCAGGAGATGAACTGAGACATGTGGACTGGAAGGTCTATGCAAAAACGGATCGACATTATGTGAAACAATACGAAGAGGAGACCAACCTGCATCACTATGTCGTTCTGGATACATCAGCGTCCATGCAATATCGTTACGCAGGCAACCTGTCCAAGCTCGAATATGGTGCATTTCTGGCGGCAGCACTGCATTTTCTGATGATCCTGCAGCGGGATGCCACAGGACTTTTATCCTTCGATTCTGAAATTCAGACATTTCTGCGCCCAAGAAGTACGATGCGCTATTTGCGGGAAATCCTGTTACATCTGGAACGTCTGGTGAAAACCAGAAGCACCAAGACCTATACCGGAACCGCACATGCACTTCATCAGGTTGCAGAAAGGGTCCGGCGGCGGTCCCTGATTGTTGTGATTTCAGATCTGATTGAGGAATCGGACTCCCAGGAAAATATCGTTCGTGCACTGAGGCATCTGCGCCATCGGGGGCATGAGGTGCTCATCTTTCGCATCCTTGAGAAAGAGACCGAAAGATTGCTCCATCTTCCGGATCAACCCATGATTCTGCAAGACATGGAATCTGGATCCGAGCTTTCTCTTCACCCTGGACAACTACGGGAGGCCTACACGGAACGTATGAACGCACTTACCGAGATGCTCAAACGTCAGTGCCTGAAGCACAGTATTGATTATCTTGAACTTGATACCGGCGTGACCTACGACACAGCACTTGTGGCGTATTTGAATAAGCGCAAGACCCTGCATTAAGTCGAAGGGACAGAGTACTGTCCACCTCAACAAATACAAACTCTCTGCAGGATCCCCCGCTCTTAAACGACCCCTCAAAGAGCGGGCCCTGAAAAGACAGATGCCCTCTTAAGTCAGGCATCTGCCGTGTTATGGAATAAATGCTGCGAAAATCATCAGTACATCGTAGAGTTGTCCTCCCTGCGATGCTCGTATTCTCAATAAAAAGGCCTATATTCACACCTTCCGTAAGTTTCGTGGATTTTCCGGTTCCGCTGGACTTGCAAATGGGCAGTTCGTGTTTGTATCTCAAAAAAACCTGGTGCTAGAAAGCACCCCCGCTTGATGGTAAGCAAGGACAGTGCTGTTCTTCCTGAAAATTTTCCAGAGGGATGCTCTCTGGAAGAAGCAACCATCACTTGGCTTGTGTACTTTCGCGGGAGAGGCCGTACTGACAAAGTTAAACATGAACTGGTACCATTTTGGGCATTCAGGAATGTAATCGGACATGATAGGACGAAAATCCTAAACAACTTAAATCGGTCTTTTTTTTGAAATTCCTTAATTATATTCAACAAAATGCGTACCTACCTTTATAAGTACGGACTTCAGCAATAACTTGAATCACCCATGGGGCTAATTCCAGATACAAATAAGTTCTCCTTTATTGGGCAGTCGCTTCGACGATTCACCCCAAAAGCGAAACGCCTGGCCACGGTGATCTTCCTCGCCAATGTGGGATTGATCGTCATCAGTGTTTTGGCGGTATCGGTGACGCAGATCACCAACTGGATGAGTGGGGCCCGTGAAGAAACCCGGACTACTGCCGAAAAGACTGCAACACAAATTTCTGACATTTTTGCAGATATTGGAGAGATTTCTATCGCAAGCGTCGCACGAACGGCCGACGCATCCCTGAATGCACCAATGACTGCACAGGCATTCACCGCTGCCTTTTTGGTCAGTGCGGCAGCAGAAGCCAATTATGATACCTCGTATGTGATTCAAATATTGACATCCATTGCAGAGGAAACGGTGCTGGATGAGTTCTGGATTACCGACCGGGAGGCCCTGTCCTATCTTACCAACGTTCGAGGCCCGGACGGTACACTGATTCCTTTCCGATTCGCAGCAAATCCGATTGAGCAACCACAGGCCTACAAATTTTATTCGCTTCTGCAGGTTCCCCCTGATTCATTTGCCGTCGTAACCCAGCCCGCCCAAGTGCGTGAAGTGGATCGGGCCGTGTATAAATATGTCGGCACCAATGGCATTGACCATGAACGAATCGTACAGGTCGGGAATCTATTGGATTTTGGCAACAATGAACTGCTCAGCCAAACACATGCCGATGAAACTGCTGATGTATCCGCAGTCATTGAAGGCAATTTATCTGCCAATATGCGGGTGATCGGGGTCATCCTTGATCATTTTATTACCGCTTCTATTGCGGCAAGTCGTGATGCTGAATCTATCGAAAACGACCTGCGCAGAATTATGCAGCATACGGCAGTCGGAGAGATTACAGTTGCAGATCGTCAAAGCCAAGTACTATTCACCGAAAACATTTCCGGTGGAGCACAAATCACATCTCTTGAGTATCTGGACGAACTAGACGACTTACTGACCAATCAATGGGTGGATCACAGCGGTGCAAAATTTCATCGCGGTGACTCCTCCCAGTACAAATATGTCACCATTGCACGCTCTGGCAGCCCCTACATCGTTCAAGTTGGCCTCCCGCTTGTCCGGGGAAACAATGCGAGTATCCTAAATACAGTATATCAGGAGCAGGCGGAGGTACTGGTCAGCGAAGGCTATCCCGAAGCGCTCTGGTTTATTGACGCAAACGGGAATATCGCAGCCGCCGCCGAATACTCCGCCACGAACAATATCACCGAAATGGAGGGAGCCTGGCGTAATTCCTATGAAGTGCGATCCCATAATGCGAACGAGGCCATTGAGGCCGCAACCGAAAATGATCGTCCCAGCGGTATTGCAGAACTTGGACTCATTAATCGTAACGAGCGGGGGATCTGGGTTGCCGCACCCGTTGCTATCGAAGAAAACCGGATCGGCACCATCCTGGCATTCATTAACCTAGACGATACCGCGGCGGGAATCTGGAACGGGATCCGACAAGTATTACTGGTCTCTCTTTTACTCCTGGTGTTTACCGCAATTGCCAGCTTTGTCGGAGCACGCCTGCTTACGCGCCCCATTGAAAAAATTGCAGAATCTGCACGTTTTGTGGAGAGCGGCGAACAACCGGATGAAGGGCTGCTTGGAGACATTCTTAACCGTGCAGATGAAATTGGAGCACTGGCGCGAGTCTTCCAGGATATGACGATTCAAGTCTTCAGTCGCGAAGAAGTTCTGGAGACTCTTGTGTCTGAGCGTACATCAGAACTCATCTCCGCAAACAATGAACTCCGGCTTGCTCAGGAAGCCATTAACCAAGATCTGGAAATGGCGATGGCCGTGCAGGCCGCACTGGTAAGGGACGGGACCGTAGATCTTCATAACTTCCAGGCTTCTGCACGGATGGAACCGGCACTGCAGGTCGGCGGTGACTTTGTTGACTTCTTTGAAGATGGTAACTCACTCATCTGCGTAGTTGGAGATGTATCCGGCAAAGGAGTCGCCGCTGCGCTCTTTATGGCCGCTTCACAGGCAGCAATTCGGTTTGCAACCAGCGAAAGCAAGGATATAGCTGAGATCTGCCAGCATGCAAATAACCGAATCTGTCAGCAAAACCCAATGGGACTCTTCGTCACCGTGCTTGTGGCAAAGGTAAATCTGGATACCGGAGAGGTAACGTATGTCTCTGCGGGTCACGAACCTCCCTACCTCCTGAACAAATCACAGCGTTCAACCGTATCCGGTACTGGAGGTATAGCGATGGGCGTATTGGATGGAATTGATTATACTTCCAATGTGATTCGAATGCAACCTGGAGAAATTTTATTCTGCTACACAGACGGCCTGACGGACATGGTAAACCTTGGTGGAGAGATTTATGGAAAAAACCGGCTGGAGCACTCTCTGGACAGTGCTCCAGATTCTAGTCCCACCGCCGTCATGAACCATGTGTGGGATGATATCAGTCAATTTTCTCACGGGGCCGCTGCCGCAGATGATCGCACTTGCTTAGTACTTTACAGAAAAGATTCTTCCCTACAAACAGAAACAACATGATTACCAGTGATTTTCACGTTCAAGTTGCTGCGCGTGTATCGGAACTACGCGACCTTGCCGCAATGGTTGAAACCTTCGGTGAGACCCATGATCTCCCGCACAGAACCATTTTCATCATCAATCTTGCCTTGGACGAACTCGTTACAAATACACTCGTACACGGCTCGTTCCAGGAAGGGATTGAGCCGAAAATTGTCATTGATCTCAGCATTCGCGAAAATCGTGTGCGGGTAGTGGTCGAATCCAATGGTGGAAGATTTGACCCGACGGAAGACACCGAGCCGGATCTAACGAGTGAACTGGAAACCCGTGCAATTGGCGGCCTTGGCATACATCTCGTAAAAACTCAGGCAGATAAATTCTCCTACGAGTTTGATAATGGTATCAACCGGCTGACTCTGGAGTATAACCTGACTTAATTCCCCGGAAATACTTAAATTTCCGAAACATTGTAACGCTGACTAACCAAAAACTTAGGAGGGACTAACCGTGGCTAACAATATCGAAGTGCTTGAAGAGCACGAAGGAGATGTACTTGTACTCACTCCAGTGGGACGTGTGGACAGTTCTAACGCTCCGCTATTTGAGCGTATGATCAAGGATCGGATTGACGACGGCGAGACACACATTGTGGTTGACTTTACCAAGTTGTCTTTTATCAGCAGTTCCGGCATGCGCGTACTACTGATTGGAGCAAAAAGTATTCGTTCAAATCAGGGAAAACTCATCCTTTGCAGTATGCGTGACAGCATCCGGGAAATCTTCAGTATCAGCGGATTTGACACGATCATTCCTGTCGTAAAGGATCGCGTTGCAGCAGTTGATGCATAGACCTGACTGCGCCTTTTGTGTTTGAACATCGGAAAACACAAAGCTTGCTGCACTCATTTTGATGAGGGATTTTCCTGCCTCATCACCTTCTTGGTGGACTGCTCCCATCTGCTTTGTGCTTATCACGAAGTCCAGCAGACCTTTGAAATTGGGGGGATTGCATAATTATCTCCACATGGGTTGCGGGGCTCCGTCTGGTGTACCCGGCCAAACCGCCAACCAGTGCTGTGATCCGCTACGGAGTTACCAAGTCTCTTTATCTTAAAAATAAAACCAGATCCTCCGTATCTCCAGTGATATCCAGAACTGCCTCATTCACCGCACCGACTTCAATCATGTGCACCGGCAGCGATGCGAATATACTGAGGATAGCAGATCTGGGCTGATCTCTACCGGGAACCCTCAAATAAAAAATGGCGGCACCGTGAGATGTACGAATTCACGATACCGCCAAAATAAACGTAACCCTACAGCCGCCGGCCCGAAGATCAAAGATCCCAAAAACAGCCAGCGCAACTAGGTCTGTTTCTTCATCTACTCATCCTCTTCATCATAGTCTTCTGGCATCAGTACAAATTCGGGATACGCATCCACGCCTAACTCAGCAGTGTCCTGTCCGAGGCGCTCTACCGACTTCGCTACACGGGCCCCAATCAGAATATCAATCAGTTTCCAGGCCGCAAAGGATGTCGCGAATACAAATGCTCCGATAACTGCAATCCCCAAAAGCTGAACGCCGAAACTAGTCCCATCTACCGTAAATGCAACCGCGATCGTTCCCCAGATCCCTGCAAAAAGATGAACGGGGACCGCGCCGACGACATCATCAATCTTGAGCACATCCAATAATTTGATGGACAGAACACAGACCACTCCACCGACAAAGCCAATCAGAATTGCAATTCCATGATGATGCATTGTGGGAGCGGCGGTAATGGATACCAGTCCAGCAAGCGCACCATTGAGAATCGCAAACATATCAAACCGTCCCAATATGGTGCGCGAAACAACGATTGCGGCAAAAGCGCCGGCAGCACCGGCGAGGTTTGTATTGGCAAGAATTCCTGCAATGGAAATTGCATCCACCGCACCGCCTAAAGCCAATTGGGATCCACCGTTAAACCCAAACCACCCAAACCACAGGATAAATACGCCCAGTGTGACGATGGGTACACTAGAGGGCGGCGTGGGATGCACGCTGCCATCCTTTTTGAATTTACCTAAGCGGGGGCCTAATATGATTGCTCCTGCAAGAGCAGCCCATCCTCCTGTACCATGGACAATGGTTGAACCGGCAAAGTCTGAAAAGCCCAACTCGTACAGCCACCCCTCTCCCCAGGTCCATGCACCCACAATCGGGTATATAATCGCTGTCAGGACAATCACGAATGTGAAAAAGGCCCATAACCGAATCCGTTCTGCAAGGGCACCGGATACAATAGATGCGGCGGTCGCCACAAACACCATCTGGAAAAACCAACCCGACATTTGGGAATACCCGCTGTCAACGACCTCCTCCTGTACGCTTGCATCTCCGCCAACCAGGGCGATTTCCGCAGGTGTGGCGTTGAAAAACAACTTAAAACTTCCTATAAAGCCAGACACATCCGTATACATGAGATTGTAGCCAATCACATAGTAGGCAAGGCCTGCAATCGCATACAGGCCCAGGTTTTTCAGGCAAATGACGGATGCATTTTTCGTGCGGACCGATCCCGACTCCAGCATCGTGAAGCCTGCGGCCATCCACATGACAAGCGCCCCCCAGATCAGGAAAGCGAATGTATTCAGGACAAACTGTGTTTCAGGTAGCATTTTGAAAAAAATAAAGATGATTCCGCAAATATACAAAATAAATTGGGGATTTTGCGCCTAAAGACTGAATAATTCCGTCTTACATATGAATCAACCTGTCCTCATTCTCTTGATGGATGGCATCTGAATCCCGGTTCAACTTGATCGGACAGGGGGCAAGCGGCTGCCTGATCGGCCGAACGCTGATATGTACTGCCGCCATTCAAGGCTATAATATCCCCCGGAACCACTGCCTAGATGGAATTTCCAACAGGCAATTTAAAGTGACATTGTGGAGGCATTGGATACCTTCAGACAAAGTCTTCCCGTCTTTCCGTCATTTTATCGTGACTGCATTGTTAAGCATCAACTAGTACGGGCAATGGTGACAACTAAGAAGGAATGACGAAAACGGGGCCAACGACCGTCGGAATGGTCCTCAGGAAGGCGGGAATTCCGAAACTCCCCCGGCGTGTAGCAGCTCTAGGCCCAAAGTTGTTCGGGAATCCGAAACTGATGTTCAACAGTTCCAACCGACTTCTGATCGATGAATTATCAAGTTTGAAGGGCTCTTCCTCCTTGCTGCAGATCTGGAAAAATCCGACTCCATCGCCTCCCAAATAGTGATCTCCCGATAATATCAGTAGCCATGTTACTTTGAAACTTCCGTTACCATTAAGGCATCCGAGACGGTCACCTGCGAAATAACCCAGCCTACCCCAAATTTGTAGAAATGGGACTTAAACAAACAGTATGTCAACTTTTTCGTATAATTGTACACAGGAGCAAGAGTAGTTGTAGTTGACGAAATGAGTCTAAACATCCTTACAGCTGCACACTATCTTTGCGACAAGTCTGGCTGGACATTGTCCAATTTGAAGTTACAGAAATTATTTTACTTTGCCCAGATGGTGGCATTGGGCGAGTTTAACGAAAAGATCGTACGTGATGATTTTCAAGCATGGGTACTTGGCCCGGTGAACGCTGATTTGTACCATGAGGTAAAAATATATGGATCTGCTCCCGTAGGATCCTTACACACAGGAAACGATGCACCCTCAGGCGTTCGCAGGCACTTACTTGACCAAACGCCGAGGTCAATGGATGCCATGTCTGTTGGAGAACTAATACTCATTTCACATTGGACTAAAGGAGCCTGGGCCAAACATTATGTCAGTGGGAAAAAACAGAGTAATTCCCAAATCGGATATGGCCGAGGAGTATCGGATGCGCAGAGAACTCCTAAGCGAGCCCGAAAATGCCTGAGAATATCCGTGACACGTCCGAGCTTTTTGATGCGTTTCGGCCAAAAGAAAATATCTCCAACGCTTTGGATGGAAAAAATTAGATAGATGATGTGGCAGAAGAAAATCGGGGCTTCGTAGGGGAATTAGTCCGAAAGGAAAAACAGAAAAACGAAGAGAGATTTAAGTATGCCGAAGTATTTCTACGGCATTCTACTGCTTGGCTTGTATTTCTTGCATTAGTTGTGATAGCACATGGCCTTCATTTTGTCCCATTTTCTCTGAGTAATACGATTTTAGGCATACTGCTCGGTACGACTACATTGAATATATTAGGCCCCTACTTCTTGATTGCCCGATACCTGTTCAACGGTAAAAATGACCATGCCCCAGATTAGGCTATGTGCTTTTATTGGCAGCAATTCACAGTGACATCGTCGGGAAAAAGTTACTGTCGCCAGACATTCAGGTCTTCGCAAAGCATTCAGAGCACCCTATCTGACGGCGAGAGGTCAGACCCTTTTTACAAAATCTGTCAGTGCCCCTGCAACGATTATCACCGGGAAAGATCAATTTATCGTACGGCTCACCCAACGTTCAAACCATCCCCTGCTTCGGGCCGCCTGCTATGTGGGAGACCAAGGGCCGGTCTCCTGAATGCATGACCGAAATCTCATCCTTGAACACATCTGACTCCCCAACAACGCGGCTGCCCAGCTGTCCCGGAAAAACGGGGTTGGAAATTCAGGCTAGCGGATATCATGATCCCGGCAGTGCGGAATCCCCGCTGCAGAGAAGATCACTGCATGCGCCAGATAATCAAGAGTTCGGGCCGAAATTCATCCTGCCCCTCTACTCCTAGTTTGTTGGACCAATACTGGAGTTCAATGCCTACATGGAGCCAATCCGGGGACTTGAATGCGTTGCCAATATCCCACACCAACTGGGGCTGCGCCAAAATCCAGGCTTCATAGACTCCCCCACCATCCTTGCGTGCTGCTTCACTGATGTACTCAGCATGACCCATAAACGAAAAGGACTGACTCCCGATCTTAAATACCCTGAGCCAACTGACATCAAACATAAATCCTGGGTCGTGTTGCCCGGCATCGCTATGATCCGTGATTACGGCAAAATCCGTATTTACGAAAATAAATCCAGGGATATTCCACGAAAGCTGAATGCCCGGCAAGATCTTGAGAACATTGGCATCTCCGTCAAAATTCAGGCCGCCAACCGCAGATATATCTGCAATGGGACCAATTTTGATGTCCTGACCAAAGAGCTTGCTGAAACTTAGCGATGGATACCACTCGCCATAAAACTCCTTATCGTTGAATTCATCATTCATTGCGTCATCCATAAAATCGATGAAGAAAAAACTCCTGCCAAGCTTCCAGGAACCCGCATGCTGGAAGGTGAGGATATTTGTTGGATGGTGCTCGCCGGAAAATGGATTCAGAAGGCTGCCCCTCTGATATTGAAATTCCATCTGAGCACGGGCAGACGGAACCTGCAATCCGATAAAAACGGTCAGGACGATTATGCCCGCCAAGAGTTCTATCTGTTTCATCTGATTCAAAGTTTGAGATCTATTGCATTATTTTGTGAACGCCTTACACCGCATCCACTCGTACAATTTGTGGAACCGCATGCCGCAGGGCCTGCTCAATCCCTGCACGTAAGGTCATAGCGCTCATTGGGCATACACCACAGGCACCAAGTAATTTAAGTTCTACAACCATATCATCGGTGATTCTGTGCAGACGAACCTCCCCCCCGTCAGCAATAAGATACGGACGAATGGAATCAAGGCCATCCTCTATCTTCCGACGAAGAATCACATCCGTATTTGGATCGTATCCCGACATCATGGCATAAATTTACGTCTATTGATACTCAATAAGCGGAGGTGCGGGAGAGGATTCTCTCTTTGCCAGCGAAGCGACAATCCTGTCTGCAATAGACCGGAACGATTGAGCCGCCCCGCTTGAAGGCGATGATAATACAATCGGGCACCCCTCATCCCCTGACACCCGCAAAGGTTCCTCCAAGGGAATCTTACCAAGCAGTGGCACACCGGTTTCGGTGGCAAGACGATCCGCCCCCCCATCGCCAAAAAGAAAATACTTGCGGTCCGGCAAGTCCGGAGGCGTGAACCATGCCATATTTTCAATGATCCCTAAGACGGGCACATTCACTTTTGAAAACATAACCAGGCCCTTCCTTGCATCGGTCAGTGCGACTTTCTGCGGCGTTGAGACAATAATTGCGCCCGCCAACTTTACGGTCTGCACAATCGTAAGTTGAATATCCCCCGTGCCCGGCGGCAAATCCAGCAGTAAAAAATCAAGGTCTCCCCACTCTGCATCATTCAAAAACTGCCGCACCGCGCCGGAAACCATCGGGCCGCGCCATATCACGGCTTCCGAGTCATCCACCAATAATCCCATTGACAGCACATGTACACCGTGTTGGATGATTGGCACAATTTTTCGTTCCTCATTGACACGTGGCTTCGTTCCCTGCAGACCAAACATCACTGGAACACTTGGACCGTAGATATCCGTATCGACCAGTCCCGTCCGATATCCTTGGGCAGCCAGGGCGACCGCAATATTTGCGGCTACGGTACTTTTTCCCACACCCCCTTTCCCCGAAGCAATGGCGATCATATGCCGGGCTCCAAGCTTCAACTGCTGCACACGGCCTCTGGAATAGGTCAATTCAATTTGGACCCCCACATCCTCTCCAAACGCAGACTGGATCGCCTCTTTGCATAATCCCGCGACTTCTTTAGAAAATGCAGTTCCCGGCTGGGAAACCGAAAGCTTGAACGAGATGGAACGGCCATCAACCACCACATCCTTGACGGAGCCAAGCCGCGTGATATCACTTCCCCGTTCCGGGTCACGGATCCTGCTCAAAGTCTGATAAACAGCCTTGCGTCTGATCGCTTTTGGGCTCATCCCCATGAGAATGTCATGTTCTGATGATTGGATGGGTTCATTGTACTTCGGTACACGCTCTCTTTAAAGACATAAAAACCGGTCCCCGCTCAGACTAAAGATACGTTCCAGATTTATTGTATTCATTTTTCTTCTACTCAGACGCTGACACAAATTGAGAGGGCGTTTGACTACGGCTTCCTGACTGCGCCTGCATTGAAAATTCTCAATGCCATACCATGACACAATCCCCAGGGACTTACCGTAATTGATTCCTGCTCCAGTGCGTTCATCACTTCCAGAAAAATCATGATTGCAGCAGGAAATACATCCGCCCTCCCCTGAAGTTTCACCGGATTCAGGGCTAAAACATCCGACATGGTCATACGAACCAGAAATTCCATCCAATCCTTCACCTGAACCCGCGAAAGTTCATCTGGATGCCCTCCTTTAGCCTGGAGCCGTTTCCAGCCGGAGTTTGATCGGTCAAATTTTATCGGAAGTCTTCCTGCATCCAGTTCATGCTGGAGTTCCACTAAAAGGCGGTGTACATCTGATGCACCAACAAGAAGTGCCGCCTGATTTCCCGAAAGGGAGAATCCCGCCAGTGACTTTTTAATGAACAACGACGCCGCCTTCTGTTCATTAAAATCAGGTGGCTGGGAAGAAAAATATCGCTCGGTCATCCGTACGGAGCCAATATCCAGGCTGAACCGCTGAAGGATGCGGCCATCTGACCTGCCTTCTACGATTTCAGTTGAGCCGCCCCCGATATCACAGGTAACCATCCGCTCCGAAACATGGGACAGCCCCGCAATTGCGCCCTCATAACTTAACTCTGCTTCCCGTTCTCCAGAGATGATTTCGTAGGGCAGCCCTGTCCGTTCTTTTATGATCTTAACAATCTTATTCCCTGTATCCCGTGAAGCACTGGTTCCCATAACTGCATACTTCTCTACCTGCCATGACCCGGCGATGGTGCGGAATGCCTGTAACGCTTTGACCAAACGTTCAATGGCCGCATCCTGGAGGACACCACGCGCATCTACACCCTCTCCAAGCCGAATCATTCGCCGCGCTTCTGAAAGTGGGTTCAACCGATCACCGGATACCCATTCGGATACCAAAAGCTTTGCAGAATTTGTCCCAACGTCAATCGTTGCAAGCCGCAAGTGCTACCTCAACAGGAATCTTTCGAATAGATGGATGTTCATCATTCTGAACTTCCAGCAAGGTACGAAACTTCGCACAATTGAGATCGCTCACGTTTTCGCTGCACCCCGCCGAGATGTCCGTCCTGCTGTGCAGGAAACAGACGGATTATTCTTCGGCAATCAATCTGATGGCGGTTCCGGGGCTTTGTTTCTGGACCGGAAACAGTGCAACGCCCCATCGCTCTGGATAGTCCGGTTCGCTTGAATTCCAGTGATCATACGAATGGGAACCGTCCGACTCATAATGCAGGCCGTAGACTCCCGGCTCCAACCGAAGAAATTTAACTTCCTTTCGATTTTTACGCGCCCCGCCGGCATGTACCGAACCCTCATAGGTCATCTGCCAGCGCGTTCCTGATTCTCCCGTACTTCCGTCCTGCTTATCCAGCCATGCAAAATCATAACCATTATCCGGACCTGTAATCTCTCCTAACGCATAGAGTACAACCGCCGTCGTATCCTCCACAGCGAAAAATTTTGCATGCTCTTCATCATCCCCAACCTCCGTAAACTGAATGATCGGATCCCGCTGCATCCAGGGATCAAACATAGAAACTGCTTCTGTATCCGAGGTATTTATATGAAGCCCCCACCCCTGCGGATCAAACGGAGGATTGCCGATCCAATTGCCGAAATGATGCCGGCCATTGGTCACTGCCACCGCACGGTAGACCCCTGGATTGAGCGTCCGCTGCCCCTGGAAGATTCGATTTTCCTGTACACCTCCGGCCCACTGCGTATTATCCTGGGTAAGTTGCCAGACTACACTCCCGGTGACGGCATTCTCAATACGAGAATAGTCCACCGGCTGCACCTCATCCTGACTTCCCAACTGCCCAATCGCACTGATTTCAAATTCTGCCGGGCGCTGAACCTCAAAAAAGAACTCCCGCCTTTCTTCTGCCTCCAACGATACCGCCTCGAAAACCCTGGTTTCAGAATTGGCCTGCAGTGGACGGATAATCGGTCGCAGTGCCTCTTTATCATTCGGCGAATAAACGGTTACACGCCACTTTCTGCGGTCCTTACGAAATGATGCATTGGAACGACGCTGAAGCTGTCCGTATGAGGCATAATTCAAGATGTAGGTGCCTGAACCCAGTTCTAGTTCCTCGCCATCCACATATGCAATGGACCCATCCTGTATCGTATTGGAGGCATTCATTGACCAGACAACCTCTCCCGTATTACCACGGGTAATCCAGGCATACGCCGCCAGCCCGGTTGCCCCCTGACGCTCATCAATGGAGCCGACCGCATCAATGACAACCCATAGAGGCCCGGAGACCTGAAAAGCCTGCTGCCTGAGTTCACGAACATCAAGATCGGAAAACATGATCGAACCACGCGGTGCCGGGGAATCGGAGAAAAGTCTCACAACTACAAAAAGACCCAAGAACACCAATACGATGACCTGAAACCGACTCCAATTACTCATGATTACAAAATGAATCCTGTGAACCCTTACGTCAACTCCACCGGCAAAGTTGCCTTCTAGACCGGGAACTGTAACAATTTCTTCTAATCTAGGTAATACCTGTCCAGATACTTTGTAAACGGAGCAGTCCAATCAGTTTTTCCAGAGTTCTGTCAAAAAGGACATTCGTCGTGCTGTTCAAACGCTTGTGGCGCTGGGTTCCTCCCATTGCGTTTGTTCTGTTTTTCGGTGGAACAACCATCTTCGCCTTCATGGGAGGAGTTGGCGAAGCGGCCTTGATGAGTACGAACATTCTTTATCAGGCGGCACTGGTACTCTGTTTTCTTTGCCTGTGGATTACGATTGCACAGGCGCTGGAGAACTCACGCCCGACACCGGCCCAAATATTCTGGCATGTCATCCTGACGATCATCCCCGCCTGTCTGCTGATCATTCTGATCCTGCAGATCCCAGGAGCTTTTTTAGAAGAAAATCTCCCGGCCGCCCCTATCGTCCATGTTAAGAGTGCACTTCTGAGCATGGTCCTTGCCGGGCTGAGTTTCATTCTGATGCAGCGATTCGGACATTTGGTTCGGTTCCGGCGTACCCGGCGCAGTGAACGAAACTGGTATCTGCTGCTCTTTTTCTTCAGTCTCAGTTCCGTCACCAGTGCACCATTCCATCATCATTTTGAGGATTTATCCTCCAATATTGACGCTACGCTTAGTATTTTCCTGCTTCTGGCACTCGTTACTTCCGTCATATTCATTTTTTTGAATACAGTCCGCCTTGCCTGGATTATACGCCTGCCTGTAAAGCGAAAAATGGGGGCATTGGGATTAGGAATTGTTTCCGTCTGTTTTACGGTTACCACACTGCTTCTTCTGTTCAGCCCTGATGTATTGGCATTGAATTCAATCACGGACCTGTCCCGTCCTTTTGAATTTCTGATTTTTTACAGCCTCCCGCTCACCGCCATCATTGTTCTGTGCATTACCTTTGGATTTGCTTACGCACTAACCTCCGTACTCTCCCTGATTTTTCATTTGCCAACCATTGGAGATTACCAGCGCAGTGTTGATGAGATGGCGGCCATACAGGCATTAACGGTTCTGGTTCGTGAAGTTGCGGATCCTGAAAAACTCTACCACTGGGTGGTCTCCACGCCCGTGGAGTCCGGTCGCGGGAAAGCGGCATGGCTGACCATACAGGACCTGGATTCGGGATCCCTGAAACCCCAGATTGTCGCGGCACACAACATTGAAGCATCACTTGCCGACAAGGTCTGTGATGTGTCTGCGATTCACGGTGAATCCGCGGGAACCCGTGCGCTGGTTTCTATTCAAAACACCGCTGCTGACCGCCGGATTCAGAACGGTAAATCCAACGGGATCCTAAGTCTGCTGGCAATTCCGCTCGCCACCCGCACTGAGGTACTCGGAACTCTGTTTGTCTCCCGTGATGTGGCCCACGCGTTCGAAAATGAGGATATTGAATCCATCGGCATCTTTGCATCGCAGGCAACCCTGGTACTCGAAAATGCTCGGCTCCTGGAATCAAAAATTGAGCGCGAACGTCTGGCAAGCGAACTCGCCATCGCACGGGGTGTGCAGCAGCGCCTGCTGCCGCAGGCAATGCCCAGGTTCGCTACCCTGAGCCTGGCCGCCTCCAGTACGCCCGCCCACGAAGTTGGGGGAGACTATTATGATCTCCTTGAATTGGGGGATGGCAAACTGGCATTCATCGTTGCAGATGTCTCCGGTAAGGGTACCTCCGCCGCATTCTATATGGCCGAGATGCAGGGAATCTTTCAGGCAGTGGCCCAGATTGCGCCAAGCCCCCACGATTTTCTTTGTCATGTGAACAATGCGCTGGGACGATCTCTGGAAAAGAATGTCTTTGTCACCGCAATTTACGGGATCCTTGACTGTAACACCGGAGCAATCTCCATTGCACGCGCAGGGCACCCCCCTGTGGCGTTTGTAGATGTGAACGGGGATGCCATGCTTTTACGCTCTGGCGGATTAGGTATCGGACTGGATCGTGGAGATCTGTTCGGGCAAACACTGGAGGTGAAAGAACATGTATTTAATCCTGGTGATCTGATCGCTCTGTACACAGACGGCGTGACCGAAAGCCGGAACTCCGAAGGGGAAGAGTTTGGGTATGATCACCTGCTGCAATGTCTTCAGTCTTCCCGGTATGAGCGTGCGCAGGGAGTCCATGATGCGGTACGCCAAACGGTAGACCAGTTCATGGGACCCGAAAAGAAGTACGATGATGACCTTACCTTACTCATCATCAAATGGCACGGCCCTGAACCTGTGATATAAATCAATCATGCACAAAACAATCCATTGCTTTAATTTAATTCCATCGAAACCCATTGACTGCAATTACTATGAGTAATTTTTCTGTTGCATTCCGGAATGCTGATGCTGCCACAATCCTGTCGGTATGTGGAGAACTGGATGCCCATACTGCTCCTGAACTGGAATCTGCCATTAAAAAATGCCGGGATGAAGGCAAGATTAACCTGATCATAAACGGGCACGATCTTGACTATATCTCCAGTGCAGGTCTCGGCGTATTTATGGCCTTTATTGAAGAAATTCGCACTCTGGGCGGAGACATCAAAATATGCGCTCTGAAATCGAAAATTTTCGACGTGTTTGACCTCCTGGGATTCCCGAAAATCTATCATATTGTGGAAACCGAAGAGGAGGCTTTGTCCCTCTTTGAACGAGGAATTCAACCAATCCAAGGGGACTAGCCATGGGCCAGGTGTCCATTACTTACACGCTGGTGGTGCCCAGTGAAACCCGGCAGCTGGCACAGGTGCGAAATTTTGTCACCAAACATGCACGCCAGGCAAATGTGGCCGAAGAGCATATTGATGCGCTGCGTCTGGCGATTGATGAGGCCTGCGCCAATGTGATTGAGCATGCCTATCAGGGGAACCCTGAAAAAGAAGTGCATCTTGCCATGACCATTGAGCCGACACGCATCATCGTACGGATCCGTGACCATGGATGCCCTTTTGATCGGACCGCCTACCGGCGCCCTGATGTAAGGGAATTATCCCGGAAACGAAAATCTGGCGGGCTCGGCGTTGATATTATCCGCCGCCTGATGGACAAGGTGGAGTATCATAATCAGGAGGGTACGAATGAAATCAGATTTGTCCGCTTTCGCCAGTCTCGTCAGGATGGCTTTCGCTAGCATAGCCGGTATAGAGTGACACGATTCCAAACGTAAGCGGCTCTGCCCGTGTTCGCTCAAATCCGCATTGTTCCATCCGTGTCAGAAAATTTTTCCCGCTCGGAAATACCTTAATCGAATCGGGCAAATAGCGGTAGGGACCCGTCACGCCTGAAAGCATTCGCCCAACCCTCGGAAGAATCCACCTGGAATACATTTTATAGAGACTGCGGATCAGCCGGCTCTGCGGCTGACTGAATTCAAGTACAACCAGCGGTGCCTGCGGCTTGAGGACGCGTTTTATGGACTGCAGACCTGCATCCAGACTGGCAAAGTTGCGCACCCCAAACGCCACGATAACTCCATCAAAGCGGTTGGAATCAAAGGGGAGCTGCTCTGCAGAGGCTTTGACAAAATGAAGGGTTTCCCCATCGTACCGGGATGATTTTTGCCGGGCCATGTGCAGCATTTCATCCGAGATGTCCAAGCCGGTGATTTCTTTCGGTTTTAGCACGAGCATTGCGATAGCAACATCACCGGTACCGGTTGCGACATCAAGCACTCGTTTACCGGACTGGTTGCCGAGCCGCTGGATCGCCGCAGTGCGCCATGCACGATCTAGTCCGAAGCTCAGCACACGATTCAACGTATCATAGCGCCGTGCAATCGCATCAAACATGGTCGCCACTTCATTCTCCTTTAACTTATTCTCTCCCACAGGGGGGTAATAGCGCATTCGTTATAAAGTCTTGATCCGTTCAACATGCTTCTGAACCCGTTCGCACCAAAGATTGCAGAACATTCCAAGATCATGTCGTCCATTATTTTGAATTACGATCTCAGGGAGACCCGCCAAATTGGGTGCGCCTCCCTTATCGCTGGACAGACACCTAAACAAGGTTATACACTCTGCGTTGCAGTGTGGTCGAAGGTTCGCCGAACCCTGTGCATCAATCTCGCCCCCTAATGATAAGAGAGTTTCTGGTTAACATAGACGGTCAGCGGATACCCGTGGCACAATCTGGGGACCAACTCTGTGTGCTTGATCAGCAGATCCGCACATCAATTGTCGAGTTGCGACCGAACATTTACAGCCTTATCGTTGATGGCCACAGTTATCTGATTCATGTAGGGGAAGGGCCGAATGCCCCGCTCACGATCAACGGACAGACGATTCATTCTGAAATTATCAGTGAGCGCTCCGAACTCATCCTGCGCTATGGACAGCAGAAAAGAATTCAGGAAGTTGTCAACGAACTTCTGGCACCCATGCCGGGTCTGATTATGCAGATCCTGGTACAGGCGGGCGAAGAGGTGATTCAAGGGCAGGGACTGATTGTACTTGAAGCCATGAAAATGGAAAATGAACTTCAAGCTCCCCGCAGCGGAAAAATCAAACATCTCCATGTGCAGGAAAAAGAAGCCGTGGCACGGAACGCAATCCTTATCGAATTTGAATCATGAATGTACTGGTAACCGGGGCAACCGGCTTTTTGGGAAGTGAGCTGGTGTACCAACTGCTGGAGGCTGGCCATCATGTAAAGATCTTCCGGAGGCAGACCTCCGGGTTACATCTGCTCACTTCCGCTGCTGACCATGTTGAGCATTCGGTCGGAGATGACATCACAGATCTGGATGCACTGCGCAAAGCGATGAACAATATTCAGGCGGTCTTTCATGTGGCTGGAAATGTAAATTTCACGTCCAGATTCCTCAACCATGTTAATGTGGAAGGAACTGCAACCGTTGTAGATGCTGCACAAGGGGCCGGAGTGGAGCGATTGGTGCATACCTCCAGTATTGCAGCGATTGGGACTTCGGAGGGGATGATTTCCAATGAGAATACCGAATGGCAAAACAATAAACCCTGGCCCTATGCACAAAGCAAATACCTGGCTGAACTGGAAGTACAGCGCAGTATTGCCGAGGGACTAGATGCAGTGATTGTGAATCCAGCCCTGATCCTGGGGCCGGATCGCAGTCAAGGGAAAGCCCTCAATCTTACGCACAACTATGCACTTGCTCTTCGTGCAGGAAAGATTCCGGCCTATCCCGGCGGCGGAACAAATGTCGTGGATGTGGCAGATGTAGCCGCCGGACACCTCGCTGCACTTGAACACGGACAGACCGGTGCCCGCTATATTCTGGGGAGTGAAAACCTCAACTGGAAATCCATTCTCTCTATTCTGGCCGAAGCATTGAATGCCAAACCCCCAGGAATTCCATTACCTTACAGCATGGCTCTTGCGGCAGGAGGATTCATGGATCTCGTGGGGGCTGTGACAGGAAAACGATTCGCTCTAGGACGGTCAGCCGTCACCTATACGCTGAAAATGCGCCGCTACTCAAACAGGCGTGCCACTGAGGAACTCGGCTGTTCTTTCCGTCCCTTTTCGGAAACCGCCCGACGGGTTGCAGCGTCGCTATAGGATTCCCCTGTGCAGACTAATTGCGCTGATATTGCAGTGCAATTTGTACGGACCGGCCCGGCTCTGCATACACGCTGTGGGGATAGGTATAGGTCCCGTCCAGCAGATTCGTGATTCCGATCTTCAAAGATACACCGTGTATCTCCCTCACCCGCATCCATACATCTGCACTCCCCCATGCGGGAGCGTCCAGAAATGTACCATAGAGTTCGGTACCCAGTAAAAAGAGTTCAAGCGGCCCCTGCACCGTGGCACGGACCCGTGCCCATGTTACCAGCGAAGTCTCAGATCCCAGAGCTGATGGACGGGATTGTGCGGTATACAGGGCCGCCCACCACCATGTATCGCGGATGAGTGCAGTTACGCCAAGGATGCGCTCCTGCTCTCTGTTGCGTGTAAACGTCATCAGTTCAATGGATCGCGCAAACCCCGTCCATCTGACTCCGATATCTGTCTGCCGCAGGACTCCCCGCACTGACCTCGCACGGCCGGCACCTGCAATCAGTTGCCAGTTGCTCCTGAACTGCCAGGTCAGAAAGATCATCCCACCCCAATAGCCATGCTCTGGCTCCAACCTGAACTGCCCCTCAGTCAGTAAACTTGAGATCCGATGCAGTGCGACAACAAATACACCGCTCTCCACCGATACATCTGCATCACCGCGCCCTTTCGAAACGGGATGACCTTCGGTCCTTTCCGTATATCGATAAATATCTGCACCAACTTTCAGGCGCAGATTCTGGATCGGCAATAGTGTCGCGGAGATGGATCCACTCTGCTGCACAGGATCTACATCATCACTTCGTTCCTGAAGTGCGGCCACGGCGACCAAGTCCTGCATCATCCCCGCCTCTGGCGTATACCGGTATCGGAGTACCCCCATGTGCTGGCGAAGGTCGTCCCCTCCACGGAGCCCCAGATCCTGCAGCCAGCCGCCGCTTCCTGAAAGAGCATGACCGGAGGCAATCTGAATTCCGGCATATCCAGCAATATTCCCCGCACGAATCCCACCCTGCTGCAATGCGCCACTCCCATCCGAATAATTGTCCGCCCTCTCATAAATGCCGCGAAGAGTCCCATGCGCCTTGGACCAGCTTTGATGAAATGTCGTCCCGGAACGCATTCGGCGCGTTCTTGAATCATAAAATAGTTCTGCACCCGTTGCGTGTTGTTCCGGACCCTTAAAATCAATGGATGCATCCATTCCAAGCCCCGGATTGTATGGGCTCGGAACCACCTCTGAACGCTCAATATCCACTATGAGCGTCCGTAACATTGAAGGGTCCATCAATCGCACACCATCCAGATAGAAAGATTTCGAAGTAAGTTCTGATGCGTACAGAGTATACTGCTCTTCAATTGCACTGACCCGGAGAGGCAGCAGGCCTCTGAACATTCGTGTGGACCATCCATCCTGTGAACTTACCAGCGCAGGTTGATCTGGAAGATCAACTGCCTCGGGCAATAGAAGAATTGTCAATTCCATATCTCCCTTAACCTCCAGAAACTCCCGGGTATGAGCATACCCTTCCGCAGATACAGTAAATGTATAGTCTCCGGGATGGATACCGGTAAATTCGAAATATCCATCTGACCCGGTCAGCGATCCGTGCAGAGTTCCTGTCAACAGAACCACCGCTCCAGAAACTGGCTCCATCGTTTTTGAATCCAAAACTAAACCGGTAATGCGAGGGGATTCCTGAGCAATCGCACCATTCAGCCCGATACAGAAAAATAGGCACAGCAGTATCAAATGCAGGATATGCCCATAGGGGCATGCATTCTTGCGTTGTCTAGAATTCGCCCCCCTTTCAACTACATCTAAACAGACATTCTGATCTGTTCTGCTCCTGTCTAATGGCATGACAATCATGATGACACAGGGAAACATCCTGCCAGAAATAGAACCCGCTCACACATCTACGTACCCTCTACCTCTGAACCGGCGTAATGCAGTTCTTTCTGTACTACGAATCCTGCTCCGGCCGGGGTCACCACCCGGAACTGCCCAGATCATCAATGGAGCGGGAGATCAGATCAATGCGGCGTTTGCCGCTGTCGGAAAGAGAGAAATTATTGCCCCGACCACGCACAAGACCGTTGGTCAGATATTGATAGGCAATGGACGACCGCTGAAGGACATTCAGTTTTGGTGCCTCTACCACCTCGTCGGACGGTTCAAACTTTATAGGCATCCCGGAGGCAGCAAACGTAATTTTCCAGGAACTTCCCATTTCAATCGGAGGCCCATATTCCGGCATCCAGTCCTTTAGTTCCTCACAGAGCCATGGGTAGCGCCATAAGATATCCGGCAGTGTTGGTCCCAGGGGAACGGTGACCTCAAAAAAAGCGGGTTCCTGCTTCAAGAACTCTGGGATCGTCAGATCTGGATTTTCCCGCAGCGCCAGATACAGAGAGGCAATATCCATCCCGACTAGATTGAGTCCATTATAGATTTCATGGTAATTGGGGGCGGCCCGTCTTAGGTGATCCTCATACCAGACATTGAAGGCCTCGCTCAGCATCAGATTGATTTCCAGGTGCAGGTGGGCCCGGTCGCGATTGATTCCCCTTCCGGTATAGCCCATAACCCCGATGACTTCCCCCTGATTCACTTGATCTCCAATAGATACACCGATACTTTTCAGATGTGCATAGAGGCTATAGTATGGCGAGTCATCCCACCAGTGTTCAATGACGATGTAGCGACCATAATTGGAGCGGTTCGCCCCTTCATTCACATAAACCACTTCACCATCTGCGATGGTCATAATTTCGTCCAGCGGTTCCCCTCTTGCGTCGCGTCTGAGCGGACGGATATCAATTCCCTCATGGAAACGACTGTAGACCACCCCCTGATTCGTATGGCGCACATTCCGCACAAAGCCATATTGTCCAGCTGTCCAGCCAGGCTTTACATTGGGCTTTGGCTGACGATAGGTGCGCATATAGAATTCTGGACCACCTCCCTGGAAAAGAGCATCATTCTCCGTGGGGAGCACAATCGAAACTTGATGATTTTCCTGCGCGGCAGCCTCTGGAGATACGATCCCAAAAGCAAGAAAGACCGCGCACACCCATCCGGCCAAATTTGGCTTTCCTGAAAACACTGCCCGCCAGGTAATTGACATCCAAGTCTTCATATCGGTAATCTATTGTATCTGAAGATATAACGAAGAATCGCTACACTGGTTGTACCGGATATTTTGCACAGGTGTTACCGCGTGCAATTTCTGCCAGCTTCCGCTTAAGGATTGTGCGTCGGAAAGCACTGATGTGATCGGTGAATAATACTCCCTCCAAATGATCATATTCATGCTGTATCACACGGGCCAGGATTCCATCCGCCGTCCGGGAGTGCTCCTGCATATTCCGATCCCTGTACGTGATCTGTATTGATTCCGGCCGCAATACAGACTCCCGGATATCTGGAATTGAGAGGCAGCCTTCTTCAAACTCTTCCTCCGCCTCGGATTCCCAGGTGATCTCAGGGTTAATAAACACCATTGGCTGATCCGGTAACTTCGTCTGTAAGTCTTCCGCCATATCCTCTAGGAGTTCTGAGATATCCACAACAAAGAGGCACTCTGATCGTCCGACCTGCGGGGCAGCGAGACCGATCCCTTCCGCGTTATGCATCGTCTCTATCATGTCATCAATCAACTTCTGCACCTCCGCATCAACCGATTGGACGGGTACGGTTTGCTGACGCAGGATGGGGGTGCCCAACAAACGAATGGGAAGTATTGCCATAATCTTACGGATTGACCCGGGCGTAAACTCCCGTAATTGCCTCCCCGTTAAAGGTCACGACATCGTAAGGCTGTGCATTTGGGCCTTCCATTCCCGGTGACCCAATCGGCATTCCTGGAACCGCAATGCCGGGCAGATCCGGTTTTTCGTCCAGTAACTGGTGGATATAAGCAGCCGGCACATGACCTTCCACCACATAGCCATCTACAACGGCCGTATGGCAGGAATGTGCTGGACGCGGCACCCCCAGTTCTTTTTTAATTGCCCCCATATCCCGCATATTTCGGGATTCCACTTCAAAACCCGCCGCCTCCATATGCTCTGCCCACTTCACACAGCACCCACAGGTCGGAGATTTATAGACGACCATAGCTGGCTTTATCTGGCCGTCCGGCCGCATGGTATATCCGACAACGGCAATTGCACAAAGCCCCGCCCCTGTCAGTATTGTAAGGAGAATTCGTTTCATGTGATCTTATTCAATGAGTGCGTTATAGGTGGAGAGACGTGACGGGTCCACATCCGAAAGGACATCATACACCTGCCCGCCTGCTTCGGAATCCTGGAACATTCCTACAAGCTCCTTGGATTTTGTACTGAAAAAAATATCGAACACATACTGCCTGGATTGATCATCGTACAGATCCGACATCATTTGCAATACCTCCAGCACATTGGCACGTGCCGCCTCTATATCCAGCGTAAAGATGTCCAGCGCATCCATGTGATACTGATAATACACCTGACGAAGCGGGCGCATGCGCGGACTCGTCATTTGATCTACAATCCGTGCACGCCCGTCAATATCTATCGTGCTCCATCCGACGGCGTTTGTGGCAACCGCTAACTGCTGGATTCGCTTGGCTTTCTGGAAATGTTGTTCCCCGCCGTATTCGCTGAATGAATCATAGTCATAGCCCAACATGAGATAGGCATAGTAATCCAGTACCGAGGTGAGTCCGTCAAATCGCTCAACTTCAAAGACCAGAGGGGTTCCCTGGGAATAACTAAAATCCCACGCCTCATCACTGATCTGCAACATGGGGGTCTTTGCCATGGTTCCGTAAATGGGGCGGGTACTGTTCAAAATCAACTGTGCCCGAAAAGATGTCAGCGTAAAATTCTCCTGAATGATCACCTGGATAGAGCATTCAATCAATTCATGCAGTTCAAACTGATCTTCCGTCCAGTTATTGTTGTTCATGTAGTCCTCAATCTCCCCTTGCAGTTCGTCTAGAAATCCGAACCCTGACCCTTCCAGTTGCCGATAATTGACCTGTGCTGTGCACTGGAATTCACGTGCAAGGGGAGCGGTGACAACCCCCGCTAACATGCACATAAGGATGATGTGTCGCATTACTGACTGGATTGGAGGCAAATAGGACTTATCCGCCGTTCATACATGATTATGGTCCGCCTTCAGTCCTTCCAGAACTGAGCAGCGGGACTGCTGGGCAGCGATCATTCCATTCTACGGTTAGAATCGGAGAGGAGTCCAACGATGAGAATTGAATTCCACAGCTATGAATGGGAGTCGAACATTCCATGACTTTATCGGATAGCGGAGCATCCTGCTAATGAGAGGGAGAGGGAGAGGGAGAGGGACAATCGGTGCGTTTCTGGTTGGGGGCATAATTGGATACCAGCCAGTCATGCATGGAGGGGATTGGGATGGCGTAACTATCTCCTCGTACATCCAGCATTCCCCTGTGCAGGGCCAGTGTGAAGATCCTCTCGGTTTCACCCTTACTGAATTCCTTCCGCAGAGACGCAATGATCCCCCCCTTATCAACATTCTCCCCTGATTCAATCCCGACGACTGCCCTTGCAATACACTGTCGCTCTGTCCTGAAAAGCCCTTCCGCCCGGCTCTCATAAAACTTGATCCGCCCTTTCTGCCCTTCTTTCAGTACAGTTTTCAGTCCCGTACCGGTCATCTCCCCACCGGTCAACTTCAACTGTTTTAAAGCAGGCCACACATACGCCATGATGTGCTGCGGCCATCCATACGTCTGCTCAGCGATATCATCAATCCACCTTGCGGGGTCGCCCTTTACCCTACCCTCTTTCTGGAGCCAGTCCTGAATGATCGCTCGCGTGAACTCTTTCTTTAGCATGCCTGGGTTAATCTTGCACCCGGGGTTAAATCTTGAGATGTCCAGATCTTTAAGGGCCTGCGTGGTCGCGCCCAGCCCGGCGGCGACCAGAATCACAGGCCGGCCCGCTCCACCCGCATGAATTACCTTTAGCATGTCCACCATCTGCATGAACTGCTCTCCCTTCTCGTGTACAATACGTGCTAGGCGCTGCGCCTCGTCCAGCAGGAGGAGTAGTGGCCCCTTTCCCTTCTTGATCACATCCATACAGGTTCTTGCTCCGCGGCCTACGATTAATTCCGCCTTGATTGCACCCAGGTCTATGTTGACAGCCCCATGCTGAAGCCAGGCGAACCAATTCTCCCACGATGAGCGGATCAATTCATATAGTGTCTTCGGATCCAAAAACCAGCTCGGTTCTACTTCTGCCACCACATATCCCCGCCCTCCGGCTATTCGTGCGCATTCGGTAAGCAGGGCGGTCTTGCCTGCACCGGGGGCGGCCTGAATCACGACAGATGTACCGGAGTTCCCCGTCTTTGCCCTTTCCAGCAGCCCCTTGAAATCATCCAGAATTTCTACTCGCCCATGAAAATAGCGGGCCTCGCCTCGCTCCAGCGTAGCAGGCTTAACGATAGAGGTTTCCCGTGATCTGATCATCGTGCGGAGGTTGCTGTGGTGGATGGGAAACGGTTTAGCGGGGGATTTGTTCCGCGGTTCAACCGGTTTTCGGTCAGAGCCCGGGGACTTGGAAAATGCAACGATCTTCTCGAAAACCGGAAAGGCATGGAGAAAAATGGCATGCTTGCACTACCCCCCGACCTACTATCCTGCCGAACATATACAAAATGGCGGGAGTCCACATGCATCGGATGTCCTGCTGATCCGACCCCGAATGACTTCAGAGAATCTCCTCGCATTTCCCCCATACAAACATTCAGACGGACTATGTAAACCGGTGCGAGTCATGAACACATAAAAACTGCTCCCTGCAATCTCTACAAAATTCGTCCGACTTTGTTCGTTCACCCGACATCCTAGGCTGCACAGCAACTTACATCAGTGTGAAATAGCCCTTGTTAAAATCCAGTGGATTGAATGAGGCACGCACTTCCATATCCAAATAATGCAGAAGCCGAAACTGAAGCCCCATTCCCAGTCCCGCTGACCAGTTGCCCTGATAATCTGAACTGACAACCACCCTCTGTGCAAATCCGTACACATAAAGCACCTTAAAGTAGGATGGTACGGTCAGAAATCCATCCTGCATGTACCAGATCGGTTGCAGAATTTCTGCGTCCAGCCGGACATGCGTCCCTTTGCCCAGAAATGCTTCGTGCCCCTGCGGAAGCACCAAAGACCGGCTATATACGCCCGCGCCGCTTTGAGACAAAATGGAGGCACCTACCCGCATGTTTGTATTCCACCGCTGGAAGATAGACCAGTACTGGCGGACGCTCATGTATAGGCCCGTTTGTCTGGAGTCATGTTCGCGAATCACATCTGTGCGCCCATAGATCCCAAATACCGTCCCCCTGTTTGGTCGCACATCCCGGGTATTCTGCTGCAGGCCCAAGGCAACCAGAATTCCCGTATCTACGCGTGTGCTACGATCCCATTCGGCAAGGGATTGACCGGTACCTCTTCGGTAAGGAACCTGATTGTCATCCAGGCTAAACCAGCGTGTACGCTCACTGCTCACCCCTGCAAGGATACTGGCATACGTGTGACGTACATTCGCCTCAAACCGGAGCGGAAGAACAAAGGTCAATCCAATTCCCATTGACCGCTCTCCATAGGTGACCTCCCGCGTGTATCTCGTACCACGCTCCTCTGTAATGACTCTCGCGACCACCGCATCTGGCCGGTTATAGATGTCAATGCGACCAATCACCCGGCCAAGTGCTGAACTCACCCCGATGCGTCCCCATAATTTTTGAGACTGCAGCGTTACCTCTGTCATGTACGTCAGGCGGCGAAGGGGATCGCTCCCGTGGATCCCCAGTCCACCTCCGAGTCCCAGCCTTCTTTCTGGAGTATCACTTGACCACACAGCGACCGGCAGAAACATACGGGGACGGAGCCGTCTCCCCATTCTGTACGGCTCATGAGAGAATTCCTCGGGCAGTTCCAATCTGGGAGAAATCTCCGGCAGTTCACTGATCGGCATAAGTGGAATCTCAATCCCGTCCTCTGGAGAGAATTCCGTCGCAACAACATTATAGCGCTCATGCTGATAGTCAATATAGACGAGGGTGCGGTTATCCTCAGAAAGAACCGGATCCAGCGCTCCATACGGGACATCCGTGAGTTGGTACGCACGCTCTAACTCCAGATCATAATAAAAAACATTGGTTGCCGGGCCTGAATCTGCAGTGAATAGCAGATATCGCCCATCCGAACTCCATGAGAGTTCACGGATCGCATTGTCAGACTGGAAAATCCAAGGCACAAATACTCCGTTTGAATCCGCACGATAAATCCCCTGATGCTGGCTATGTCGCACCAAAACGGCAGTGATATCCTCACTGGGCGCAATCTGAATCAAATCCGCCTGACTTCGGTCTCGGATCGCCTGGATCCGCCCAGCTGCGTCTATCTCGATCCAGTTATTACGCTGCCCGTCATTCTGGAGCGCCCAAATACTAGAGGGGGTTTGCACGGGAGCATGCACACGGGCTCCATACGTTAAGCGTTTCTCCCGCTTCTGCGACATATCATACTTGAATATATCTGCGGACCAGGCCAGCGTTGAGAACCGATCTGGTACGTAGCGGGAATAGAGGATAACACTATCCGCGACGCTGAACCATGCATCCTCTGGCAGGCGTACCGGATGGATCCGTTTTGTGGCACCGCTGTGAATATCAAGACTGTACAGTCCTGGAGTGACATTAAGGCCTTCCCGGTATACGACAAGCGTTGAGTCATTGAGCCATTGCGGACGGCGCTGCATTACCCCGGGACTCTCTACAATGGGGGCCGGCTGTCTGGGCCCCCGACGGAATCCTGGCTCTGTCTCCTGCCGAAATGCTGCAAGCAATGTTCGCAGCGGCTGCCCGGTTGCATTGCGTAAACTCATCCCTGTTGATCCGACCGGATTACGATAGCGTTTTGTCCGCATCTTTTCAAAAAAAAGTCCTTCGTCCTTTGAAGACTGCCAGGCAAAAAAGTGTGCACCTCCGATGTAATGACGGTTGGCATGGAACCCATAACGTGAGGATTCGAAGAGCTGAGACAGGCTCCATGGATGCCCGGAAGCAGCGGCCGCCCGATAGTGCATTTGAAAGCGGCGATCATTCAGCCGCCCGGGGGCATGAGATCCATCACTCTCCAAATAAACGGCGGCCCCTTCATTCAGGCCCGGCGGCAGGGACAGATTTAATGCCCGCGCCGCATCCGGTGCAAGCCAGTAAAGAGCTTTCCCCAGCCCCCATGGTCCGCCCGCCTGCGCCTGCGCCGCATGCACCAACTCGTGGGTTGCAACCGTTTCGATCCACGAATTGGATCTTGTCCCTAACCGGTTCCCCTTGATATGGGGAATTTCGATCTCCTGTCGGAATGGATGGGTATGCACATATCCGTTCGACCGGTCACTGGAGTTGTTCAGGATGACAGGCATCCACATCTTCCCGGCCAGGCCGGAGATTGATTGTGCCTCGGGCAGTTTCCGTTCCAGTGTGAGCGCAGTCTGCCAGGCCTCCACTTCGCTTCCCGCTTCAAAAATAATCTCAAAATGCCGCGTCTTATGGACACGGTATTTACTCCCTAGCGGCCGTATGATTGGCTCATAGTACGCCTCCTGCCCAAAAACCGCAGGGGCAATCGTGAGCAGAGCGAGAATGCAAATCGTGAGCGATTTCAATAAACTGCACACCGTGCGAGCAAAGATTAAATCCATTGGATACGATTCTTGATTATTCCCTGTTCGTCCACCATAGATCATAATTCCAGGATTTGGGGGCGAAACGGATATTTATTCTCCGCCTGTACATAAACCCTGGGCCTCGTCATTTATTGCAATTACATTCTGTAATCCACGGCCTGTCAACAACCGATGCAAATAAGATGCCATGGATACTGCTCACCGTTTATTCCCTACCAGACCGACAGCCTTACAAACCCCACACCTCAATGTTTTAGGATGTCTTGAGCAATCCGCTTGTACTATTATCCCATCCGGCGGATTACGCAACGCGTCCAAGCCCATCTTCATTATAAATTATGAAGATGGGCTTGATGACGATGCACATCGGCACAAATTCTCTGCGAGTCCGTATCTTCCAGATTCGTCACCGCTATGCCTCATGAGTGATTCAGATCGCAGATCCCCCAACATAAAAGACCGTGGGAGAGCCAAGTACTTCCACGGACGGAAGGGAATTCTGGCCGACTTCAAGGAACGTCTGAAGTTTGCGAGGGACGATCCCGAGGAGGGAATCACTTTCCTGATCCAGGCCGCGCCTGGCGCAGGCAGGACTGCGCTGCTCCACGAGTGCACGAAGCTGGCAGAGAATACAGGCTGGGAGGCGGTGCAATTGAACACACGGGCACTCTGGGACACGGACACCATGTGTCAGAGGCTAGGGGATGGATGGGTGCCTCTGCTTGACGAGATTGCCGGTCAGGGTGGATTTGATAAATGGATTCAAATCCAGGGGGCCGCGAAGTTTAAGCTCCCCGGTCACACCCCTCAGAGTATCATCGAACGGGGGAAGGATCCGCTCCTGCTATTCTTGGACGAGGCGCAAACGCTGGGGACGGGGATGGCCCCCACGGATGCGCGTTACGATACCGTGAAGGTGTTTCTTGACAGTCTTCATAACGGCTACGTGGGGAGGCCCGTAATGCTGGCCGCCGCCGGCTTGAGTGCCACGAAGCGGGCCTTCAAAGATATGGGCGTGTCCAGATTCAAGGACAACTGCTATGTAGAGTTAGGCCCGCTGAAACAGGAAGCGGAACGGGAGGTGATCGAGGACTGGCTTAAGAAGGATGGGCGGGCGAAGGGGATCCCACGCCCTGGATTGATGCGATTATGCAGAAGACCCATGGCTGGCCGCAGCATGTGGCCGCCTATGCGCAGGCCGCCGCCATTCATCTCCGGGCAACGGGGTGGGAGATGACTCCAGAGAAGTTGAAGACGGCGCTTGAAGTGGGGAAGATGAAACGGACAAAATTCTATGAATCCAGAGCGGACGGGATTGTCAGGAAAGAGCGTCAGTGCATTGCAAGAGCAATGGCCAATATTGAGACGGATGGGACCATCGATAAGGACATAGTCATCGCATCCCTGCGGGAAGTATGCAGTGAGGAGAAAGCCGAGGCGGTATTTACCTTAGGCAGCGCCAAAAAATAAACTATACAACTCAACGTATGTTCTCTCATTGAATTCAATTTGTGCTAGCCTCATTCCCTCTGAAGGTGCTACAAATCTGGCCGAATTGAATTGAATTTCTCCGCCTTGCCTGATCCGATCAGAACGGATCACTTCATTTATTTTTCCTCAATTAATACTCCATTTG
>JAJECE010000034.1 GCA_022822185.1 Rhodothermales bacterium
GGAACATGGAGTACAGGAAAAAACGACTTTTGGCACGGGCAACTCGGCTTCGCAGCTCGCTGCTCCGCCTCGTTGCCCGTGCCCCTCCTAGATTGAAACTTTTAAGTGTCCGCCTAGAATAAAGTTACTGTCGCTAGACACTTTTTGAGCAGTCCGCGGATGCAGCATGTGCTTACGAGTACGAACTGTGATCTGGAGGATCTGCGGCGGGGGAAGATGACCGGCTACATCATCCTCCCCCGGGAATACCTGAGTGCCTTTGCTCCGTGGCTGCGCCTGATGATTAGCAGCTGCTACTATGCCTGCACCCATCATGCCACCAAAAAACCTCGCCCGGCGCAGCGGGTGGTCTTCCTTCTGGATGAGTTTGCCAACCTTGGATACATGCAGAACATCAAGGAGGCGGTCTCCTTGGGCGGCGGCTACGGCCTGACAATGTGGCTGATCCTGCAGGATCTTGCTCAACTCAAGCGGGAGTATCACAGTGAATGGGAGAGTTTTCTGGCCAACTGCGAAGTGATTCAGGCTTTTGCAGTACAGGATCCATTCACGAGCCAGAAGATTACCCAGCTGCTTGGAGAGATGTCTATCTGGCAGCGGAGGTTGAACAAGGGGCAGGAGGGCAGATTGGGACGGATGCGGGCAGGATATGAGGAAGGGAGTCGGCCCCTGTTGAAGCCCGATGAACTGCGAAGACTTCATCCGGCCCGCCAACTGCTTCTGGTGCGCCCCTACCAGCCCGTGGCAGCCGATAAACTCATCTACTACAAAGATCCTTTAACCGCTTCCCGCGCACAGCCAAACCCGTTTGTCGGCTGAGGGAATGTAGCTTGCGGGGAACAGAGGGATATGTGGACTCAAATCGATAATTTCCATGAACCGGTTCGTGGATTGTTTGTAGATGTGACGGTGATGGATGTCGTTTATCGGTTGCGCGACCTTGCACGACAATGTATAGAGTTGGTCGGAACAGCTTTTATGAGAATCAAAAACGCCACGGTCAAGACATATGATGGCATGAGCCGGGGAGATGCTGAACTAATTGTTGCTCTGAAGGCTAATGACCGAATAGGTCATTCCTTGATGCAGTAAGCATTTATAAACAACAAATCAAAAATCTTGTAACTACATTGATGGAAGGTGCACCGAAGCGTTCCGGCTGCGTGGTGAGCCGTATGGATACTAGAAATGCTCAAAACGATTGAAGACATTGAGAGAAAGATCCTGTCTGGTGAAGACTCAACGGTTGAATTCGAGGAAATAAGCCTTGATCCAAAGGGAGTCCGGTTACCCAGTACGGAAGCCATCGAAGGTGAGATGGTTGCCTTTGCAAATGCAGGTGGTGGTACTATTTTGTTCGGCGTAAACGATGATGGACTTGTACAGGGGCTTCCCGATGACCGGCTCAGGGATATTGAAAACTGGATTATCAGTATTGCTACGAATAATTGCGATCCACCAATTGAACCAGTACTGATTAAGGAACGACTCCTGCGCTCTGATGGAACCGAAGCCACTATATTATTGGTGGAGATTCCGTGCGGGCTGTTTGTTCATTCAACCAGCAGCGGTCTCCACTATGTACGCGTGGGATCCAGCAAACAGATACTCACCGGCCCCCGGCTTACTAGACTGTTTCAAAATCGAGGGCGAACTTTCGTTTTTGATGAACAACCCGTTTTTACGGCTACACATGATGATCTAGACCATGGAAAACTAAAGCACTATTTTGGCAAATCTCCCCAGTCTATTACATGGCTGGATCTTCTCCGAAATACGAAGATTATTGTGAGTACCGAAAATGACATCCTTCGCCCAACCGTAGCCAGCCTCCTGGTATTTGGGTAACACGCCCCAGGAACATTTGCGATCTGCATTTATCGAAGCGGCGATTTACCGAGGAACTCGCCGCACATCCGAGGATCTGGTACACGCGGAAAAAATCAAAGGATGTGCGGACTCGCAGATTGAACATGCAGTAACGTTTGTTAATCGTTTCATGCTCAAACCGGCCACTAAGCGTATTGGACGTATAGACTATCCACAATACAACCTGCCGGCCGTTCATGAGGCTATCGTTAATGCAGTCGCTCACAGAGACTACTCCATCATAGGATCAAAAATCCGAATGTTTCTTTACTCGGATCGCATGGAAATTTCCAGCCCTGGAGGACTGCCAAACGCACTCACGATTAATGAAATGGAATACCGTGTGTTTACACGGAATCAATTATTGGCCAACTTTCTGTCGAAAATGAAATCCTCCAGAACAGGGAACGGGTTTCTCGAATCAAGAGGCGAAGGCGTAGGAACAATCCTTGATCGCAGCGAGGCCCACTCTGGAATGCGTCCTGTCTATAATTTGCACGGAGAGGAGTTGCTGCTAACCATCTGGGCAAAACCTTCCCCTCACGAATCGTAGTTTCATTAGACGGAGTTGAATGGATAGAGATTTAGCCAATGAGGGCCAACATGGGTTTTCTTGGTTACTCGGATCAATTCATCTGAATGCACACTAACCTGGATCTTCCGACAATGAATGAAAAGGAAATGATCTAGGCCTGCGCAGACATCTGTTTCCGGCATGTCCCTGACATCATCAAAAACTCGGCGGTGAAAATTCGCCGTGACATTTAGCTAATACTCGCAGGGGGCAATTTCGCCTATGCCGAGGGCCTCCTCTTCCCACTCATTTCCATTTTCATCAAACCAATGGCTTTCTTTTGTGTAGCCAGCAAAAAGCCCAAGCCCGTTGCGGAAATTGGTGTACACCGTAACGGGGGTGTTTCGGGTGAGATTAGGCTCGTTTATGTATAAGTCATAATGTCCTATTGAGCGCTCGTAGGCAAATAAAGCCTCACTGAGTGCCGTAACCGTAACCCTGAAATATCTCCCTACGGACTCGAAAATATACGGCTCGAATGTAATTTCAAATTCCACCGTTGTCGCCTCAAATAATCGATCCGAGAAATACGCACCTCCAATGAACACATTATCAAAGTCAGCATGTAGCGGATCATCAACCGCCTCTGGGTAAGCATAAAGTGATGGCCAGGTACTCTGAAATAACAGGAAATTATACCCTTTCCCGGAATCCGTACTATCTCTGAGGTTAAGCCCTCCCCCTGTGACCCGACAGGACGGCCGCACCTGATCAAGATTCACAGAGTAATAATTCTTGCCTGGCATGTCTGAAAGTCGGAGACGTACTGTATAGAGGTCTTCTTCCGAGGAGCCCTCATTTGATGTTCTTTTTATATCCAGCAGTTCACTTTGTACGGGCGGTGCCCAGGATGACGCTTCTGCCTGAGTGAATCCAGGAGCGTTCACTTGCACGCTATATCTTGTCCCAGTGGCGGGACGGTGCTCATGCATACTTCGGTAGACTCCATCATTGACATATTTCAGTGTATCGCGAAACTGGTTCTCACCGAAGATTACAATTTCTGCATTCGGTATGATAAGTTCACTATCAGACAGGTTCGACTCAACTGGAACGCTCTTACCCACATGGAACTTCCACAAACTGTCGGGAGAAAATAGCGCTTCCACGACCAACTTGGACTGGTAACTATCGGGGATGTCCAGGTCAACAACTGACTCGCATCCACAAAGTACGCCAATGAGTACGATTACCTTCCACTCACGCATCATTCAAACTTCCATTCCCAGGAAACAGACGGCAGCAACTGTAACAAACTTATTTGCCGATACGAAAGTGGCGACCGTGTAACCGAGTCACTTTTCGGGTATACAAACATCGGATTCTTGTTGTTGTAGGCATTATACAGTCCTACCGAGATTGTGCGCTCTCCCCACGATTTTTCCTTACGGAAATGCATACCGATATCAAGACGGTGAGACGATGGTGCCCGCGCTGAATTGACTGGACCAAAATCTAACAGATCCGGCAGGAAATAATACTCCAGTGACGGAAATTCTCCCGAGGAAACATAGCGACCAGAGGCCACCCAGACCGGGTAACCACTCCCGTAGGCCCAGACTGCGGACAGATGCTTATTGCCTGAGAGTTTGTATTGCAGAACCACCGAAATATCATGGCGACGATCAAAGCCATCCGGAAAGGATAGTCCGTCGTTCAAGGATTCAAACTGCCTCGTAGTCCGTGCCCAGGTATAACCTATCCATCCCGTCAGGCGACCTTGTTTCTTATTCACAAAGAACTCGGCTCCGTAAGAAGAACCTTTCCCGATCTCTACAATATCCGGCCAATTCAGGAAAGCCGACTGAAGCCTGTCCGCCCCCATTTTATATTCAAGATGTCCCTCCATCCGTTTAAGATAGCTCTCTATTGAGACATCATAATCACCATTTCGGTAACTCTGATGAATCCCCAAAGCCAACTGATAGCCCCTCTGAGGAGTAATCAGATCCATACTGGGAATCCAAAGATCTGTAGGAAACGAGGCACCGCTACCTGTCAGCAGGTGTACATACTGCTTTGACCTCGCATAAGATACCTTCACGGCTGTCCGGTCATTTATACGAACACGAACCCCCAACCGCGGCTCAATAGAACCATATCTCTTGTCGTCCGCATCGTACCCCGAAATCCGAATCCCCGTTGACACGCGCAGAGCATGATGCAGTTGTATTTCATCCTCTGCATATAGAGCAATCTCTCTTGATCTAAGCGTTCCTGTCGGAGTCTGAAGCAGATTTAGCGGAGGCCTCCCCGACTCGTCCAGCCTGGTCTGTGTACTTCCAGGGGTAAAGTTATGAAGAACTGCCTCGAAACCGAAACGTGCATAATGTCTTGAGTTCGGAATAAATTCAAAATCTATCTTCGCAGTCCAGTCAGTAATTTCTGAATGCCATGTCTGATCATATTGAATGGTTTCACCATCTGTTTCCTCGAAGGAATCCATGCCTGAATAAAAGCGATATTGGGTCACACCTACGAGAGTGTTTGAGAACAGACGGTCCCCAATGAGTCGATTCCATCGGAGAGATCCCAGACGGTTATGCCAGCCCAAGTTGTATGTAAAGTGGTCATCCGCACCTGGCACAGGAATTGGTTTTCTCTTATAGGCGAACCAATCCTTTCCTGCATAACCACTCAGATAGATCCGATCTCTGGACGATAAAATATAGTTGACTTTCGCATTCAAATCGTAAAAAGCAAATCTGTATCGGTTCCTGGCAAGCAACTGAAAGGGGCGCAGCAGTTGATCAATGTAGGTCCGCCGACCAGAAATCAAAAACGATGCACGGTCTTTCACGATGGGGCCCTCAAGCATTGCCCGAGAGGAAAACAGCCCAATTCCCCCTTCGCCTTCAAACTTTTTCAGATTCCCCTCTTTCATGGTGTAATTCACGACCGAGGAAAGACGACCTCCATACCTTGCTGGAAACCCTCCCTTGATAAACTCCACCCGCTTCATTGCAGCCGAGTGAAAAACACTGAACAGACCAAATAGATGATTGGGGTTGTAGAGTGTAAGTCCATCCAGTAAAATAAGATTCTGATCTGCACGCCCACCTCGCACATAGAGTCCGCTGGTCCCCTCTATCCCCGATTGCACACTCGGCAGAAGTTGTAGCGCCTTCTGGATGTCAATTTCTCCAAAGATCACCGGCAGCGTCTCAATCTCCTCTATCGGGATTTCGTGGCGGCTCATCTGTACTTCATTGAACCCTGATTCTCGATCTGCAACGACTTCAAGATCATCCATGCGGATAATTCTAGGCTCCAGCCGTACGATCAGTGTCGTATCCTTCGTAAGTTCAAGACGACTTAGAGCCGGCTCATATCCGACATGTGAAACCAAAAACTGAATGGATCCTGGCTCCGTCGTGATGCTGTAGAACCCATACTGATTGGTCGTACCGCCGATCTCCAATACCGGAATGGATACACTTGCCCCTGGAATTCGCTCCAAACTCGTTGAATCTTCCACATAACCACTGATCGTAACGGACTGTGCAATCGCTACTTCTGCCTGGGCACTGAAGAGGAAAAAGACGCAGCCGCCCAACCAGCTCAACATCATCCAAAGGAAGTTCCCAAATTTGGACATGTTAGCAGGAGGCAGATGAGAGTTTAGGTAGGGCCATTTCAAAACTCGTTACCAGAAGAAGTAGTGGATTCCGAGTGCAAGGGCAGGTGACGGGGATGGCTCAATACCGTCCGAATTGTTCACCACTACTCCCGTATCAGCAGATAAAACCCAGCCCTTACCCTTAGACTTTCTACCGATCCGAAAATCTGCACTGACACCTCCACTGAACTGATACCATATTGAGGAAGATTCCCGCTCTCTATCCATTCTGGTAACATGCCCAAAAGCATTTAACTTTATCCTCTTCCAGTCCTTTAAGGGATGATTATAGCGAGCACCCAGGTGAATAAAGAATCCATCGCCAGCATTACCTATTCCAGTCATAAAAACTTGGACGGGCTTGTACCGGATACTGAATCCGCCACCACCATCAAAGATTATCGAGGAGACTGTCCCTATACCAACTCCAGACTGAGCATGCAGAGGCAGCACGATAAAGGGTGCCACCAGAAAAAAAGTGACGAATGAAATCGCATGGAATTTACAACTCCTACACAATGGGGATATGGTGTGTATGAAAGTAATCATTGAACAGGAAACATACTGAATTAACTTACCGATGTTAGAATTGCATCCGGCCATGAATGCAGGCAATCCAAGAATGTAAGCAGTGCTCATGACGCGGACGCTCGAAAGAACTAAAAACTCTAGATTTGATAGATAACGCATTAGGAAATAGTTTTGGTATGGATTACCCCTAATCAAGCAATTTGGTTAATCGTACTTCATTTACTACTGACATCTCTTGCCTAGTCTTTGCCGGTTAGGCGGGAAATTCTTCCTTTCCCGTTTGCTCATCAGATAGAGACGGTCAACAAAAACGCATCCCCGTTTAGGAAGTGAGGAAATTTCGTGTTTTCGCCTACTACATTGGATTACCTGCCCGGTTAATGCACACCGCCCAAAGTACACCCTGTCAAGCAAAGTTTGGCAAGATTGTTCCAATTCCGGCTCGAATTCACAAAATCTTCACACAAATTTGTCAAATCTCCCTTTTTTCTGTCTAAAACGGCCATCGTCGGACCATTTTGGATGGGGTTCTCGCCCCCAATGCATTAATGCAACCATCAATGGTCTGAGGCCCCAACCATCTACTTCGCCTTGCCCGGCCTCCGCTGCCGTCCTGACCTGACCATAGCGGGGGGGGGAACTGTCGAAGACGAAGTATCGGAATCGCTGGTGGCAATACGTGTGTATTCATATGGTGTTGTCCATCCCCTCCATTAAAATTTTCAGCGACGCTTGCGAAAAAGCAGCTGTCGACGAAAACTGAAGAGCATACACGAAGGCTTCTGCACCTGTGTATTCAGATGAATCTGTCAGAGTAATCAGGTTTCGTAAATTGGCAGAAGGGTAAATTCCCGATATTTGCATTGACTACTGCTGCTTGCACGGTTCAAGCTCGTCCCCGCCGATGCCCAGTACATCTTCCTTCCATTCATTTCCGTCTTCATCAAACCGGTATGTATCGGCGGTATAACCTGCAAAGATCCCCAGCCCGTTCTGAATGTTTGTATGGACTTTTACGGGATTTCTCTGGATGATATTAGGTATACCCACAAAAAGATCATGCAGAGTCACGGATCGCTCATACACAAACAGGTCATCACTGAATGCCGTGAGCACAAGCATAAAATGAGGCCCGATGGCTTCAAAGGCATCCGCCTCAAATGTGATTGCAAATTCTTTCGTAGTCGACTCAAATAATTGATCAGAAAAGTAAGCAGACCAGAATTCATTTTCGAAATCAGGAACTGTCGGATCATCTACCGCCTCTATATAGTCACGGAATGAGGGTGAACTGCTCTGAAACGTTAACCGCGAATAATCTCTCGTATATGAGGGATCATCCCCAATTCTTCGGCTTCCCAGGACTTCGTCGTGCCTGCAGAATGGTGCCACTTGAAAAAGGACAAGACGATAATAGTTCTTTCCCGTCCGATCTTCCAAACGAAGGCGGATTTCGTAACTTTCTGTAGCGGAAGAATTATCTATTGCAAACCTTTCCACCTTCAGAAGGTCACTTTGGAGCGGCGGAGCCTGGGAGGAAGCCGCTGTCTGGGGGTATCCGTCTACATTTACCTGGATTCTATATACGGTTCCCCGCTCCGGTTGATAACCGTAAGCGGTCTGATAGACTCCATGGGCAATCTGTCGCAGCGTATCACGAAAATTATTCTCTCCCAAAATGACCACCATAGCATCAGATATCATTAATTCATTTCGCATCGCCGCATCCTTCAGGGGTGCACTCCTGCCAATTTCAACTCTCCATAAGCTATCAGGAGAAAATTTCGACTCTACAACAAGCTGTGACTGGTAACCTCCCGGAACTTCCAGATCAACGACCGTTTCGCACCCACATACTGCTGCGAACAGAAGAATTGCTACCCACTCACGCATGACTTAAAACTTCCATTGCCACGAAATAGAGGGGATTAACTGCAGCATGCTCATCTGCTGAAAACAAATGAGGGATTCACAGGATGTGTTGTTCTGTGGATAGATGAACATGGGATTTTTGTGGTTATAGGCATTGTACAGACCTATGGAAATCGTCCGATCCCCCCAAGACCGCTGCTTCTTAAAGGTTATATTGACATCAAGACGGTGGTATGCTGGAGCCCGTGCTGAATTAACAGGGCCGAGGTCTAGCAGATGGTTAAAGCCGCTGAAATAGCGCCCCACGGGAACCCAGACTGGATAACCACTTCCATAGACCCACACCGCTGATACTTGTTTTGTATTTGAAAGCTGATACTGCATCACGATTGAAACATCATGACGACGATCATACCCGTCAGGAAACGGATCTCCCCCATTGAGAGATGCAAACCGTCTGGTAGTCCGAGCCCAGGTATAGCCCATCCATCCCGTCAGGCGCCCCCTTTTTCTTTGAATAAAGATTTCTGCCCCGCGAGAGGTGCCTGTACCAATTTCAACAATATCCGGCCAATCAAGGAATGCTGACCGATACCGGTCAGATCCAAGCGTGTATTCAAGATGTCCTTTCATGCGCTTCAGGTAACCCTCTACTGAAACCTCATAGCGACCATCCCGAAACTCCCTCAACACCCCTACAGCTAGTTGATGTCCGATCTGAGGGGGAATACGATCCATGCTTGGAATCCATAAATCCGTGGGCAATGCAGTACCTCCACCCGTCAATAAATGCACATACTGCTTTGATCTTGCATAAGAAGACTTGAGTGCGGTCCGCTGTGCAACTCGTACATTAACACCTATTCGCGGCTCTATGGAGGCAAATCGCACACTTCGGGCAGCATAACTTGAAACCCGAATCCCGGTAGTCACCTGCAGAGCACGATACAGCTGCATCTCATCTTCGATGTACAGGGCGGTTTCCCGGGAATTAATGACTTCCGTCGGTGCTTGAAGCAGGTTGACCGGCGGCCGGCCCGACTCTTCCAGTTTTGTCTGAGTATGTCCGGGATTGAAGCGATGCAAAACCCCCTCTGCCCCCATACGCATGTAATGCCGGGAGTTCGGGATATACTCAAAATCAATCTTAGCCGTCCAATCGACAATCTCAGAGTACCACAACCCGTCATATTTGATGATCTCGCTATCGTTTTCGTCTACTGAATACGTATCCGAAGAAAAGCGATATTGCATAACGCCGATAAGAGCATTCGCGAATAAACGGTCCCCCATAAGCCGGTTCCACCGAAGAGAAGCCAGACGATTCCGCCAGCCCAGGGCATAATTTAATTGACTATTCACTCCTAGGCCAGCAGGGGTTGACCGCTTTTTATAGGAAAATTCATCCTGACCGGCATAAGCACTCAAATAGATACGATCCCGTTCAGATATGATATAATTAGCCTTAAGATTCAAATCATAAAATGCTGCACCATATCGCGTGCGGCCACCTTGAAAGGGGCGCAGTAGCTGATCGATGTAGGTTCTCCGACCAGCTACCAAAAAAGAAGCACGATCCTTCACGATGGGTCCTTCAAGCATAGCCCGTGAGGAAATCAGTCCAATTGCCCCTTGCCCCGCGAAACGCTTCAAGTTTCCCTCCTTCATCGTGTAACTGATGACGGAGGAAAGACGTCCGCCGTATCGTGCTGGGAACCCGCCTTTGATCAATTCGACCCGCTTCATTGCCGCCGAGTTGAAAACGCTGAAAAATCCAAATAGATGGTTGGGATTGTAAAGGGGCAGTCCGTCCAGCAGAATAAGATTCTGATCCGCACGCCCTCCTCGTACGTACAGCCCACTGCTGCCCTCAATCCCTGACTGGACGCTAGGCAGTAGTTGCAATGTCTTCTGAATATCAATTTCTCCCAGAATGACCGGTAGTGTCTCAATTTCCTCAATTGAGATCTCATGGCGGCTCATCTGCACATCATCAAGATCGGTTTCTCTATCTGCAATGACTTCGATGTCTTCCAGTCCCACAATACGAGGTGCTAGTGTAAGAGTCAGTGTGGTATCTCCAGCGAGTTCGAGACGGATCCAGAGCGGATTATATCCGATATGTGAAACTGAGAGTGTGTAAGACCCCGGCGCAGCCGTCACACTGTAAAACCCATACTGATTTGTCGTGGTACCAATTTGAAGATCGGGGATGTACACGCTTGCCCCGAGAATTCGCTCCCGGCTGGCCATATCCTCCACATAGCCGCTGACCGTCACAGACTGAGCAGCCACTGTACCAAATTGGAGACAGAACAGCACCCCCAGCATCAGTCCACGATTCCGCCCCTCAATTTTTGTCATTTTCTGCTCCAGGAAGAAGGGAACGATTAGGGGGAAACGTTCCGCACTGCGCTTTTGTTGCTTTTTCGGCAAGAAATCAAAAAAGGCATGAGTTCCCAGTGACCGCGAACGGAAACTGATCATGCATAAAATCTGAATTCAAGCCCCAAATGATGAGTCCTGAACCGTCTGGACCCAACTTCGTAAAAAGGTTCGCACGGTGCTACCCAATATATGTACCTATTAGCGGCACCAACCGGATACTTTCCCTGATCATTCCAGTTATCCGCATTTTGTGTATATGACTATAATCTATCCAGTTCATTGCCAAAGTTAGTCTGATGCCAACAGTAAACCCTGACATCCTTGTCTGGGCACGTGAGACTGCCGGCCTGACGCGTCAGGAAGCTGTCAAGAAGATAGGATTGGGAGATTCCCGTGGTGTGGCTGCCGTTGATCGGCTCATCGCAATGGAGCGCGGTCAGAAAGATCCGACACGGTCTAACTTGGTCAAAATGGCAAAGCATTATCGCAGACCACTACTTGTCTTTTATTTACTCCAGCCGCCTCCCACCGCCAATCGCGGTGTTGACTTCCGTGTAATTTCCGATGCACAATCCGATAGGATGAATCATCCGATTGATGTGCTCATCCGCGATATGCGGAGTCGGCAAAGCATGGTTCGAGCCGTACTCGAGGCAGAGGATGAATCTGATCCCCTATCGTTCGTGGGTACCTTAAGAGATCTCAAAGATGTATTAGCATGTGCCGATCAAGCGGTCCGTCGCGCTGTTGAGACGATTCATCAGGTGCTTGATCTCGAACCGTTCACCGAGTATTACAGAAAGCCCGATCCAAAAGCAGCCTTCAATCTGCTCCGCTCCAAAGCCGAGGCTGCTGGTGTATTTGTCCTGCTTAAGGGGAATCTGGGAAGTTACCATACCAACATCCCTGTGAAGGTCTTTCGTGGATTCGTTATTGCTGACGATATTGCCCCCTTTGTGATTATCAACAAACAAGATTCGCCCTCAGCTCAGTCTTTCACACTTCTGCACGAAATGGTGCACTTACTGCTTAATGAGACCGGCATCAGCGGATATGGTCACGGGGCAAAAAGCGAGGAGTTCTGCAATATTGCCGCTTCAATGTGTATGCTGCCAGAAAGAGAACTTGAACAGATGAATGTTAAACCGAATCAGGATATTGCCGAACTGGAACGGCAGATCAGTTCGTTTGCCCAGCAGCGAAATCTGAGCCACATGATGGTAGCCTACCGACTCCTGCGCTCCGGGAATATCAATCGATCAGACTATGAAGAGCTTAGCAACCATTTTCTCGAAAAATGGAAGCAAAATCGTCAACAGCGACGTGAAAGAAGTCACAAATCATCCGGTGGCCCCAATTACTACGTTGTTCAACGTTATAATGTCGGACCGGCACTGGTGTCGCTCACCGGTCGCATGATGGATTCCAATGCACTGCCTACGACCAAAGCTGCAAAAATTCTGGGGGTCAAGCCCACCCAGGTGGGTTCCATGATCGCTCCTCTATGAATCCGCAGGTAAACCTGATATGCTCTACTTGCTTGATGCAAATATTCTAATTGACGCTGATCGCGATTATTATCCGATTGATTGAGTTCCTGAGTTTTGGGGATGGCTCTTTGAATCAGCGAATAATCAAAATACCAAGGTTCCAAGTGAGATTTACGAGGAAGTTATGAGAGGAAGTAAGGCATTTGAAGACCGTTACCGTCGAATTGCATCCAGAAAAGACAATGTTCAATCGTCCAGAAGAACTGTTGCGGAAAATACGTCTCGGAGAAAACAGTTCGTTTGAACTTAAAACTGTTAGGTTCAGAGAGGAACAGATTATTGATCCGGAACAAGATAAACTGGCTAACGAACTTGCCTCTATGGCAAATGCGAAAGGCTGCGTACTTGTTCTGGGCGTGGACGACGAAACGCGCGAAATCATCGGTATCCCGTTAGAACGTTTGGATGCCGTTGAGCGCTATGTGTACGAAATTTGTGATGACAGCATTACGCCGCCTGTCTTTTTTGAATCATTCCGCATGGAACTCCCTGACAGTACAGGCGCTTCAAAGATTGTCCTCAAGATTGATGTTCCGCGTAGCCTCTTTGTTCACGAAAGTCCAGGTGGCTATTTTCATCGAAAGGGCAGTTCAGTGCGAAAAATGTCGCCGGAAGTCCTTGCCCGCCTGTTTCAGCAGCGAAGCCAAGCCCGGCTGATCAGGTTTGAAGAACAACCGGTTCCCCATTCAAGTATCGATAATTTGCACACGGAACTACGGAACAGATACATCACACGTTCCAATGAAAGGCCTGATGTCGTTCTCTTGAAACGTTCGTTATTGGTCGAAGAGGAAAGCGGAAATCTGGTTGCCTCGGTAGCAGGCATATTGTCTTGCTGTGAACATCCGGAGAATTTTTTGCCCAGTGCGTTTATTCAGGCCGTGCGATACAGGGGAACAAGGCAGGATTCCAACTATCAGATGGATGCGAAAAAGATTTGTGGACCTCTTGATCGTCAGATCAGGGATACAATGATTTTTTTGAAAAAGAATCAAACGATTGGAGCCATCAAACAGCCTCATCGTATTGAACAACCTCAGTTCAGTGAACGGGCTGTCTTTGAAGCTGTGGTAAATGCCGTGGCCCATCGGGACTATTCAATCCACGGATCCAAGATACGATTCTTTATGTTCAATGATCGGTTGGAGATTTACTCGCCAGGTGCTCTTCCCAATACATTAACGGTTGACAGCATACACTTTCGTCAATCAACACGGAATGAACTGGTTACCAGTTTGCTTTCAGAAACACCGATGGCAGAGTCAATTGGAGACATAGGGCGTAGTTTCTACATGGAAAAAAGGGGGGATGGGGTTCCAATCATTATGGATGAAAGCGAAAGGCTTTCTGGAAAAAAGCCGACGTATGAACTCATTGATGATTCTGAACTCTTGCTGACCATTTACTCTGCGGAAACGAGGTAGGTACATCAAGATTGACACGAACATGAGACCACACAGGAAATGTCTCTAGCGTCAGGAACTCTGTTTTCTGAGACAAAAACAGACATCAAAAATCATGAAAATCTATTTGCATCAGATCTGTCTGCTGCTGCCCGGATCCGGCAGACGAATACCGCTGGACAGGACAACTGGATATGCGCCTGCCTATCCGGTATACCGATGATGCACGGCATACGATACGTGTAAACAAATTCCGTCCTGAGAGGCTTCCGGGCAGTTCAGTCTGCTCAGTGCTGCGCGTTGCGAAAAAATAACAGCCCGCCCCCCAGGCCGCCACTGAATAGATCCAGATCCCCGTCTAGATCAATGTCCGTAAATGCAGGAACCGCAAGGATCGGAAACGGAGCAGGAAGCGTGCCGGATTCAACAAATACAGGCACCTCGGGGGTGCCCTCATTGAGATAGAGGAGCACACCACCGGCCTCACGGCCCAGGATCAGGTCCTGGTCGCCGTCGCCGTCCAGATCCGCAAAGCGGGGAACACTCCGCCGCCCGACATCAATTCCCTCAAATTTATCGCTGACCAGTTCAAACTGCGGCACACCGGCACTGCCGGTATTGCGATAAAAATTCAGATCCCCCGATGACTCGCCAATGAACAGATCCAGGTCTCCATCCGCGTCAATATCCACAAGAACAGGCGTACTGTTGCTGCCACGCGTGAGCGTCACCGTCCTGCTTTCGTCCAATACAAAGTCCGGCACACCCGGAGTTCCGTCATTCCGAAAATACAAACTGCCCCGGTTCCAGGTGCCAACCAGCATATCCAGATCTCCATCTGCGTCAAGATCCGCCACCGCCGGTGCAAGGTTGTAGTGGCCTCCAATATTCAGCGGCGCTTTTTGCTCCCAGCGAAGATGCCCGGTCACCGAAGTGTTTTCAAAATAGTGGATCACGCCTGTATTGAAATCATGGGTCGAGATCTTGTTAGACAGCAGTAGATCCTCATCTCCATCTGCATCCAGATCCGCAAATACAGGGTACGAGTCTGCACCGACATCAATGCCCGATAATAACGTTTTTGTTTTGGTCTCAAGACCCTCGGGGGTTGGATCCATATAGTAAAGATTCTCCACCGCAGATGTGTTGGGATTGAAGGCACCACCTAAAACTCCGAACAGAAGCTCATCGGTATCATCGCCGTCTAGATCGGCAAAGAGGACGGAATTGTAGCCGCTGGTCTTGATTGGATCATCCGGCGGATAGGCAACGGGCTCATTGCGAAGATTCGGTTCTGCACAGGTTCCCGTATTGGAGATCAGTAAAATGCCGGCCTCAAAAAAATCCCCCCAGAAGAGATCCTGATCCCCATCCTGATCAATATCGTGGAACGAAAGCGCATTCGCACCATGCAGCGTCGCAAACATGCCCAGAATCTCAATGTCCTCAAACCGCTCCGTCACCAACTGAAATCGCGGAAGCCCCGACTCGTCCCTGCCAACCGATTCATAATGCAGCACCGTTCCACTGACACGGCCAATAAACAGATCCAGAAATCCGTCACAATCCAGATCAATAATGGTCGGAATATTCTGACGATCCATAAAGAGGGGCTCCCCCGCAGCATCCGGTAAGGAATCCAGAGGGGCAGCAAAAGACGGCGCAGTGACCGTTCCCTCGTTGCGAAAAAAACGTACATAACTGAAGACGGTTTCGCCAATCAGATCGTAGTCACCATCCCGATCCAGATCAACAAAGCGGTACCATTCTCCGACATCCAGTCCTTCATATTGATCGCTGCGCCAGGTAAACGAGGGGACCGTGGGAGTGCCGGTGTTTTCGAAATACTTGATGTGCCCGGTTAACTCCTGAACAAACAGGTCCAGATCCAGATCTCCGTCAATGTCCAGCAGTTGGGGTCTGGGCAGATTAAATCCGCCATGGAACGGGTGATCCATAGATTCGCCATCTGTTCCAAGTACCTCAATTCCGTAGACCTCCTGAACATAAGAGGGCACAAATACCGCCGGATCCCGCTCCGCGATCCGTATGGTTACGCAGCCGGACAGGAAAGAAAGAAAAAAAGCAAGCGGGATCCAGCCCCTAACGGGTGCCGAGACCCGTGGGGTTCGGCCCCACTTCAAGCATTTTTGTGATTTCACGAGATTCCGCGTCAATAACTGCAATGACCCCGGGAAGATGACCATCCTGCCATGTATATCGCCCTGCATAGGCTCCCTTGAGGTTGTTGTTGGAAATGTACACATTGCGCCCGTCCGGCGAGATCGCCGCCCCATGGGGTTCTGAGAGACCTTCAACGGTTGCGGCAACGGTGCGCTCGGCAACATCCACGACCGTGGCACGATTGCCCATCTTATTGCCGAACCAGACAAAGTTGCCATCCGGACTGAACACGGGATGCCACGGTGCCATCCCGACCTTGATTGATCCATCTGGAAATGGAGTCGAGGGATTGGATACGTCAAAAAAGAGAAATTCACCGGTAAGCTGCCCACCTGCAACCATCATCTGACCATCCGGAGATACCGCGAATTGAACCAGTGTATGGGTTTCTCCTTTGATCGTCTGCAACTCAGAGCGGTAAGCCGCATAATCCACGGTCGCCATACGATTTTCTGCAAGGCTTCCAACGTACACATACCTGCCGGTCGGATCCACGGCGAGTGCATGGGGACGGGGAAAAAAGACATCCAGTTCTTCAATCTCCATCCCGTTGCGCTCAACGATGCCGATTCGCTGCGGAGGATTGACGGCCTTCATGGAGCGCCCCACGAACAGCAGGCTGTCTGCAGGGCTGACCACCAACATCCCCGGGCGCTCAAAATCAGTCTGATCCGTCAACTCGTTATTCCGGTCGAACTTCAGTACGATATCGTCTCCGATCAGAGATACATAGAATGCAGATCCGTCAGGTTCAACGGCGACATGATGCGGCCGGGAGTTTTCGGTAAAGCCCAGCTCCTGCAAATCAATCGTCCGGATGACCAGATTCGCATCCATATCAATGACCGCAACTCTGGCGGCTCCCTGAATGCAGGCATACAGAAGATTGGAGGCATCCGCATAAGGAATCTGCCCCTCGTCGTTCGGGGCACCACGCTCAATCCAGGCCCGAACGGTCAGGATATCTTCTTCAGATAAATTCGCGGCCTGTACGCTTAGCGAGTCCTCACTAGAGAGCATGGTCGCCAGACGAATCAGTAAACTCCCGTCTGGATCATACGGGATGACCACCTCCCCGTGATCGGATCCCGCAATAATCGTATCCCATGATTCAAGGGAGAGGCCCGTCTCCCGCCCCAGAAGCGGAGCAAATTTTTCCTGAATCACCGGCAACACATCACGAGTGAAACTGCCTGACGAAGACTGTGCCAGCCCATCGCCGTGAAGCAGTACCAGGAAAAATGCAATACTGCCGAAGAGTTTTATTCGCATACAACCGGAAATTTGCTTAAATATCAAGGTTCTGTCTCCGAACAATGAAAAGCCCCTCACCAATGCTGGTAATGATAATGGTGCCACTGGGGAAATAGGGGTAGTTGCTCCAGGATCCCTCAAAGCCCGGCTTATCGGTGCCGACCGGATAGGTGTCAAAGAAACCGATTTCAGTCGGATTTGTGCGATCACTGATGTCAAAGATGCGCAGCCCGCTCATGTAATTGGACTGATACATCACATCCCCGTCAATATAGAGGTTGTGATCACTGGACAGGTTCTCTGACATAAATTCCTTCTCCAGCAGAGGATCATCCAGATCCGTGATGTTCCAGATAAGGGTCCGCGTCCCGACGACTTTTCCACCTAGTTCATCCAGTTCGTCATTCATGTAGAAATACTCAAAGTCGTCGGTAATCCATCCCTGGTGCGTATAGGAGGCATTCGGATATTCGGCAACAGAGAGCGCCAGCGGGTTTTCTTTGTCCGTGACATCCGAAATACTGAGCGCAGTCTCATTGGAGTTGAAGCAGATCTCTTTTCCCTGATGCTCGGTATCCGGCCCCTCATAAACCACACACTGCGCATCGTGTGAATATCCGGTACCAGATCTTCCGGTATTTATATCCGCAAAGCAGCCCGCAAACTGCGGTGAAAGAGGATCACGAATATCCACCATGTGGAGTCCTCCGCCACAGGTTTCTCCACCTCCACTGCTTCCCACAATATAGGCGAACCCGGTATCTTCGTTGATGATCACATTGTGGGCGCTGGCGATGCCATCATAAAGCGCATCTTCGGTGAAGGTGGCCGGTCCGTCGGTTTCCTCACGCAGACGCGTCAGGTCAAAGACCTGCATACCGTGCTCACCCACATTATCCGCAACCACAAATGCGTGGTTTGCATAGACCTTGATATCCCGCCAGGAATTCGGAGTTGCCCCTTCGGTGAGCGGTAAATCTCCTTTCAGGACGGGGTTGGCCGGATCGGTAATGTCAATAAATGAAGTGCCGTTGGTGCGTCCGACCAGAGCATATTCTCGATCCGTTTCGGGATCAACCCATCCCCAGACATCATTCGTATTGACACCGGCTTCGCCACCAAGGTCCTCAATCGTCATGAAGGAGAGCAGATCAACATTGCCACACTCAAACTGCCCGGCCACGCCGTCCGTGCAATCCATGGCGCCACTGGAGAGGAGTACCAGTTCTTTGCCGGTTTTCAGGGCCTCGCTGGATGTCCATTCTCCGGTTTCGGCATTCATGCTGGCGACACGGACCGTACCTTTTCCAAGGTTGGACACGGGTGCACTTACCACGGCAGTCGGTCCTTCAACAGAGATCACCATACCGAAGAGCTGATCTCCGGTCCCCGCTTCGATGATGCCGGTTTTTATCCATTGCATAGACTCCTGATCCAGTTCGTAGGACCATACCACCCCCACCTGTCCACCGGCGAGGGGCAGACCTGCAAGCAGGGTTGCGTCATCCGCGCTGAATCCGAGCCCGAAGATATCGAACTGCCCGCCGGATTCTCCATCTAGGACCTGAACCACCTCAGCACCCGCTTCTGCGATGGAGGCCCAGACAATTTTACCGGGGGGCGGCGGCTGGGCAGGCTGAACATTCGGGACAACCCCCGGCGCACCTGCAAGGAGCATCAAATCGCCCACAGATTGCAGGGAAGCGCCCAGAGCACGGCCACTGATATTCTCGTGATCACCGCCGAGGATTTGCTCACCGTGCCACGCACCTTCGTGATTTGCAAAATGATAGACGGCACCCGCACCTTCGTTATCACCGGGAGCACCGACAAAAATGGTTCCATTGCCTGCTACAGCCACGGCCGTACCAAATAAATCTGCAACCTCCACATCGGCATGGGTCAGTTCTCCGGTTTTTTCAAAACCATCCTCACCGAACGTATAAACAAACACGGAACTGGCGGTGGAATCTACACCGGTCATACCACCGGTAACCAGTATATCTCCTGCGAAGGCAACACTTCCTCCAATGGAGGACTCTGCAGAACCGCTCAGCCTGGCCGTCTCTTCCCATTCACCGGTGTCCTGATTACGAGTAAAGATGTACACGGCTCCTCCCGCCTGCTCCATGGAGGGAGCACCAACGGCAAGGTGGTCGCCATTTGCAACGATCTGATAGCCGAACCCGTCCATTGCAGACGCATCGGAAGCCATGAGTTCACTGGCAACCTGCCAGCCCTCATTCCCTTCCATATGATAGATGTAGACGGATCCCGGAGTTTCTTCATCAGGGACCGGGTGTCCCACAACCACGGAATTATGCACGACCTCCGTTGCAATGCCAAGTGCATTAATCTGGGCATAAGCCACCGATGGCACGCTGCCTAGACACACGGCGAAAAGCAGCAGGAGAGAGAAATATTTCATGATGAAATTGGTCATGAGGTTAACAGGGTTAAATTATTTGTTATAACGGTTTTAACGGCACTAGGATGCATAAACTGCATCAGGGATCTTTCTTGAACACCAGGAAGGCGAGCGGCGGGAGCACGACAACGATACTTGCAGGGCGGCCGTGACAGGGAACCGGCATGCTCTCGACACGACCCATATTACCGATATCACTTCCTCCATACAGGGACGCATCACTGTTTAATCGCTCACGCCAAGTGCCTTCCTCACCGACCCCAATCCGGAAATTCTCCCGCGGAACCGGAGTCATATTCAGCGCGAACACGACGCTTTCGGAGCCCTGCCTGCGCTCATAAACAAGAATAGAATCATTGACATGCTCGCCGATCCATGCCCAGCCGTCCGTCGCATCATTCCAGAGTGCAGGACATTCCAGATACAATGTATTCAGATCCTTTACAAGACGGAGAATCCCGCCATGCAGCGGGCTGCTGACCAAATCCCAGTTCAGCGAATGGTCGTGATCCCATTCCTGAATCTGTGCAAACTCACTTCCCATGAAGAGCATCTTTTTGCCGGGATGTCCATACATATGTCCGAGAAGGAGACGATAATTGGCAGCTTTCTGCCACTCATCTCCCGGCATACGATTCCATAGAGATCCCTTCCCGTGAACCACCTCGTCATGCGAAAGCGGAAGTATATAGTGCTCACTGAAGGCGTACACGAAAGAGAAAGTTAACCGGTTGTGGTGATACTTGCGGTGCACCGGATCTTCATGCATATATTCAAGGACATCATTCATCCAGCCCATATTCCACTTGTACATGAACCCGAGTCCCTGATCATAGGTCGGGGCGGATACTCCCTGAAAGGCGGTCGATTCTTCCGCAATCGTAAAGGCACCGGGAAAGTACGAATAGACGGCCTCGTTCGTTTTTTTGAGAACTTCAATTGCTTCAAGATTCTCACGCTCACCATACATGTTTGGAGACCAGTCATTACGGGAGTAATCCCGGTACAGCATGGAGGCAACGGCATCCATGCGCAGTGCATCAATGTGATACCTGTCCAGCCAGAAGAGTGCGTTTGAGATCAGGAAATTCTGAACCCCGGCTTTACCATAGTCAAAAATATAGGTGCCCCAGTCGGGGTGATAGCGCATTTTGGGGTCATCGTACTCAAACAGGGTGGATCCATCGTAATACACCAGCCCCTGCGGATCGGTGGCAAAATGGGCGGGAACCCAGTCCACGATCACACCAATGCCCCGCTGATGGAGCGTATCAATCAGAAACATCAGATCTTCGGGAGTACCATACCGGTAGGTCGGGGAGAAGTATCCGACGACCTGATATCCCCAGGATCCATAAAAGGCGTGCTCTGCAACCGGAAGCAACTCCACATGCGTAAACCCGAGGCTGCTGACATGATCAGCAAGTGCAGCGGCAAGTTCCCGATAGGACAGGGAGATGCCGTACTCTTTGTGTTTCCATGACCCAAGGTGTACCTCGTAGATGGAGATCGGCCTGCCCAGCGTTGCCGCCCCGTCCCGCTCCTTCATCCACGCCTCATCCTGCCAGTCATACTGCAGGGGATTCAAAACCGCCGACAGCCCCTGCACACTGCTTCCATGGGATACAGGCGGTTCCATTTGAACGGCAAAGGGATCACACTTGTCCGCTGCATGCAGGCCGGTCCGAATACGATATTTGTAGCGCTGTCTCGGCAGCGCACCCGGAACAAAGCATTCCCAGCAGCCGCTCCCGATTTTCTGCATGGGATGTGCCTCTGTACTCCAGTCATTAAAATCTCCAATGACATGGACCGTGTCTGCATGAGGAGCCCAGACCGCAAACCATGCACCATCTTTTTGTAAATGCCCGCCAAGCCGCTCGTAACTCTTGATCAGTTCTCCCTGATCCCAAAAATAGAGATCTTCATCCGAGAGCCATCGGGGGGAGGCAGGTTGAGATTTACCCGACATCTTATCTATACAAAATAATCAAAATCTGCTTCAGTCCGCACACGGCGAAGAACCTGGAATATTTTTGCAGGCATTATATGGGGGTCCACCCGTATACTGTGCGTCCCCCCCTGCCAGATGTAACGTTCACCACCAAGCAGATCAAGCATCTGGAAGGGGGCCGCCTGCGGCAGATTCAACGCCCCCAGCGGGAGATGAAGCTCTCCCTCCTGAACCTGAAACGGATCCAGACTCACGATACAGATGATGGAATTTGTGCCGGAATTCTTCCAGTAAGCCAGCATGAGGGGGTTCTGGATGTTCAAAAATTGAAGGTTCCGCAACTCCTGGAGGGCAGCATTATTTTTCCGGATCCGGTTCATTGCCTGAAACAGACTCTGAAGCGAGTTGGGATCATTCCAGTTCCATGTGCGAATCTCATACTTCTCATTATTGGCATACTCTTCCCGGTCGGGATGTTTCTCGGCAAGTACATGCTCATACGGGGGGCCATAGACACCGTAGACGGGGGAAAGCGTCGCTGCGAGAACATACCGGATAATATGTGCAGGACGGCCTCCACTGACCAGATATTCATGCAGGATGTCCGGGGTGTTGGGCCAGAAACTCGGCCGGAAGTATTCCGCAACATTCGTGGAGGTCAGTTCCCGTAAATATTCGGTGATCTCTTCTTTTGTATTCCGCCAGGTGAAATAGGTGTACGAATTGTTGAACCCCAGTTTTGCCAGCGTATACATGATCTTCGGACGCGTAAACGCCTCGGCAAGGAAAATCAGATCCGGATGCTTCGTACGAAGTCGTCCCAGGCACCAGGTCCAGAAGGCAAGCGGCTTTGTATGCGGGTTGTCAACCCGAAATACGCGGATCCCCCGTTTGATCCAGAACTCAAATACGTTTTTGAGTTCTTCCCAGAGTGCACGCCAGTCCGCACACTCGAAATTCAGCGGATAGACATCCTGATATTTTTTGGGCGGATTTTCTGCATAGCGGATGCTGTTATCTGCGCGTTTACGAAACCACTCAGGATGTTCTTTCACCCATGGATGATCCGGCGAGCACTGGAATGCAATATCCAGTGCCACTTCAAGGCCCAGTTTGCCTGCTTTTTTGACAAACCGGTCAAATGCGGGTAATCCCCCCAGTTCCTTATGGACGCTGGTATGTCCTCCGTCAGGGCTGCCAATTGCCCAGGGGCTTCCTGGCTCGTTGGGGTTCGCCTTCGGATGGTTGTCTTTCCCCTTCCGGAAGGTGGTACCAATGGGATGGATTGGGGGCAGGTACACGATATCAAACCCCAGATCCCGGATGCGCCCAAGGTGCAGTGCTGCGTCATCAAACGTTCCATGCATGCCCGCTGCATTTGCACTGGATCGTGGAAAAAATTCGTACCATGCCGCGAATGCAGCAAGTTTTCGATCAACTTCAACCGTGAGTGTCGCGCTCTGGACTGCGCCTTTCTGCGGGTCGTTAGCCAGCGCCAACTGTAAGGATTCCTCCTCCAGGGGGGCCTGGATGTCTCCCCCGGTATACCGCTTTGCAAAGGCGAGGAGTTGGTCACGGGCATCCAGATGTGCATTTACCGCATACTCCTCGAGCAAAGCAGCACCATCCAGGAGTTCTATTTTAAGTTCCGCTTCCGGCATGTTTGCATGAAAGCGGCGGCCATACTGCTGCTGCCATGAACCATAACGGTCAATCCAGGCCCGTACATGGTACGTATAAAGGCCGGGGGTCTGCGTTACAAAGCTTCCCGTATATTCATCGTTGTGGGCTGGTGTCATGCGAATTTCTTCGGTTGCACCACCGACGCGTGTCACATAGAGTCCTGCGCAAAGCTGGTCATGTCCGTCAACAATTATGTCGGCCGTCACGTTGACACGCTCCCCCACGGTTCGTTTGATGTGCCATTCACCTTCATGGACACGGGGAGATACGGAAACAATAAAAACACGGGACCAGCGATCAGATGCTGACTTCATATTTTTGTGACAATTTCTTATTCTTGGTGCCGCCGGCAGGGGCATGCTGCCCGCCGGCTTCACAAATCTGCTTTAAAGCGGGTAGATCCCATTGGATATAACCCATGGATAAAACTACAGTATTAGGAGCATATCTTGACCAAAACGGGGTAAATTTTTCCATCTTCAGTGCAAATGCTGATCGGATTGAACTTGTTCTGCTTGATGAATCCTGTTCCATTGAACGCACCATTGACGTAAACGGACGCACCGGCGATGTGTGGCATGTGTATGTGCCGGGGATTCAGGCAGGGCAGCGGTATGCTTACCGGGTCCATGGCCGCTGGGCCCCGAATGAGGGGCACCGGTTCAACGGGGCAAAATTACTCCTGGATCCGTACGCCCGCTCCATCAGCAGGATGCCGGAGTGGGACGAAAGTCTGTTTGGTTATGACCGTAACCACGCCCCTCATGTCCTGAATCCCGTGGACAGTGCATCCTGTGCACCGATTGGCATGGTCACCGATCCCGCCATCTTAGAACCCTCAAATCCGCGGCTGGATATCCCGTGGACAGACACCGTGATTTATGAAACCCACATCAAAGGCTTGAGCAACCTGAATTTGGAGATTGCGCCTTCGCTTCGCGGAACCTATCTCGGGGCGGCATCGGAACCCATCCTCACCCATCTGAAGCATTTGGGCATTACGACGATAGAATTGTTACCTGTCTATGCCGCGGTGCAGGATGAGCGTCTGGTTCGCAATGGTTTATCTCAGTACTGGGGCTATAACCCCCTTTCCTACTTCGCTCCGGATCCGCGCTTCTCGGCGGGGGGACCCGCGACGGCAATTGACGAATTCCGGGCCATGGTGGATACGATGCATGATCATGGATTTGAGGTCATTCTGGATGTCGTCTACAATCATACCGGGGAGGGGGACCATACAGGGCCCACACTGTCCTGGCGGGGCATTGACAGTGCTTCGTATTATATCGAAAAACCTGGACAGCCCTCCCTTCTGTTCGACATCACCGGATGCGGCAATACGCTGCGTGCGGAGCATGTGTATGTGCGTCGTCTCATTATGGATAGTCTGCGATACTGGGTGGAGGTAATGGGCGTAGACGGCTTCCGCTTTGATCTGGCCAGCACACTGCTTCGGGAACACAACAAATTCAATCCGCAAAGCGGGTGGCTGCATATGATGCAGCAGGACCCTGTCCTGTCCAAAGTGAAACTGATTGCCGAGCCATGGGATCTTGGCTATTCAGGCTATCAATTAGGGGCCTATCCTCCGCCCTGGAGAGAGTGGAATGACAAATATCGTGATGTTGTACGCCGTTACTGGTCTGGTGAGCGAGGCATATCAGGGGGATTTGCCACGCGCATTGCCGGCTCTAGTGATCTGTTTGCGTCAGGGCATCGCCGCCCTTCGTCCTCCATCAATTACGTGACATCCCATGATGGCTTTACTCTTGAGGATCTGGTATCTTATGAGCAAAAACATAATCAAGCCAATCTGGAAAATGGTCGAGATGGCACGCCGGCAAACTACAGTCAAAATTGTGGTGAAGAGGGGAATTCCACAAATCCTGTAATTCTGGCACAGCGGGATCGATTAAAGCGCAGCCTGCTTACGACACTGTTTGTATCCCAGGGAGTTCCGATGATTCTGGGGGGAGACGAATTTGGCCGCTCACAGCAGGGCAACAACAATCCATACTGTCAGGACAACCGGATCTCATGGTATGACTGGAATTTGATTCACTCCAACGGGGAGCACCTTGAATTTGTGCGTGAGTTGATTGCGTTTCGCAAGGCCCATCCTTCTCTGCGACGCAACCGGTTTCTCACCGGGGAGACACAAAAAAACGGTTTGCCGGATGCGATTTGGTGGCATCCCGACGGGCGTGTCATGGAATCCAATGACTGGATCCACACCCCGGCATTCGGAATGTGGCTTGCTGCACCGGATATGCTGATGATCTGTTTCAACCCGATAGATGAAATCGTTCCGTTCATACTCTCCAATGAATATGAGTGGAGTTGGGGCCTAGGCTGGGGAGAGAGCGCCGTCGTGGCAGGTGAAAACGCAAAAGGAGGGGTCGCCAATGTGGCTCCGCAGTCCGTCCTAATTCTGCGTGCCCAGTCGTCCGCTCTGGATCGTGATGTGGCGTAGCCACCCGTCCGCAGCCTCCCGCAGTTGTATGTGCTGTTTTGGCAGGAGTGACCAGCACCAGTTCCCATGCGGGGTACCGGGGAAATTCATGCGGGCCTCACTGCCGAGTTCCAGGATATCCTGCACGGGCAGGATCACCATGTTCGCTGCTGAACTTAGACACCGCTCAACAGCCTTCCTGCATACATCATCATCAGACTGGATTCCCAGATAGTCCTTTGCAAAATTATGCTCATACTCGGTCAGCGTGTTCCACCAGCCGAGCAGGGTATTATTATCGTGGGTACCGGTATATACGCATTGATTGGGCGCATAGTTGTGTGGCAGATGCAGATTATCCATCCCTGCATCAAACCCAAACTGAAGGACAGCCATCCCGGGGAACGCGTTCGCCTGCATCAGTTTGATGACATCCGGTGTAATCACGCCGAGGTCCTCGGCAAGGATGGGCAGGGCGCCTAGTTTTTCGGTAAGCTGGTCAAAGAAGGGTTGCCGGGGACCGGGGACCCAGTGTCCGTGGACCGCGGTCTCTTCGGTTGCCGGGATCTCCCAGTAGCCGGCAAATCCTCGAAAATGGTCCAGACGGACGCTGTCGCACAGGCAGAGGGCCCGCTTCATGCGGCGAACCCACCAGTCGAACCCATCGGTTTCCATTGCTTTCCAGCGATAGATCGGATTCCCCCAGCGTTGTCCGGTTTTGCTAAAAAAATCCGGTGGAACACCGGCAACAACCAGTGGCTCACCGGCCTCATCAAGTTCAAACAAGTCGGGATGCGCCCACACATCCACGCTGTCATGTGCGACATAAATCGGCAGATCTCCCATGATCCGGATTCCTTTCTCTTTACAATGCGCATGGAGCCTTCTCCACTGGCAATCAAAAACGAATTGTTCAAAGAGATAGAATTGAATCTCCGACGAGTCTGCTTCTATGGTGTCTGGTCTGGGTGGTTTGCGGTCCTCTGCGGACCAAGTTGTCCAGATCCGGTTCCGGTACTGTACTTTTCGCGCCTGAAAGGCGGCATAGGGAAGCAGCCAATCTTTTTCTTGATGAATGAAGGAGGTAAACTCGTCTGTTTTCGGCTGTTTCGCAAACCGTGCGAACGCTTGCCGGAGCAAAGCAGATTTGTAGTTGGAAACGCTCGGATAGTCGACACTGCCGTCTGGATGCGGATAATTGGTGTTGATTTCCGCTTCGGTGGACCATCCATCCTGCACCATCAGTTCGGGGCTGATCAGGAGCGGGTTTCCTGCGAAGGATGCAGGGCTTGCATAGGGAGAATCTCCCAGCCCCACAGGACACACCGGGAGTAACTGCCACCAGGTCTGACCGGCTTCTGCCAGCGTATCCACAAATCTCCATGCTTCCGGTCCTAGATCTCCAATCCCGAATCGGGTGGGCAGAGAGGTCACATGTAACAGGAGTCCACTGGACCGCATTGCTTCGTATGAGCGTAAAAACTCTGCAAACTTCCTTCCGATGATTTCGTGCCATGCAGACCAGAATTCAGATCCAGATTGCCACACCTGACGAACTGTCCGGTATCGTACGCCTTTTTGATGGTTACCGGCAGTTTTACGGAATGGACTCTGACCCTGCAGGGGCCCGGGCTTTTCTCACTGAGCGAATGCAGCGTCGCGAGTCCGTCATCCTTGTCGCCACGGCAAAGGATGGGGGATCTGTTGGATTTGTGCAGCTTTACCCGGCATTTTCATCGGTGCGTATGGGGCGAATCCTGATTCTGAATGACTTATATGTAGCACTGGACTGGCGCGGTCAGGGGATTGGGGAGCAATTGATGGAAGCAGCGAGGGAGCATGCTGAGCAGAGCGGATGCATTGCTCTGGAGCTGGCAACGGAAAAAACCAATGAGCGGGCCCGGTATCTCTATGAGAAACTCGGCTATTCACGAGACGATACGTTCGTCCACTATGCACTGGATCTTTAGACGAATCCGCATGGCCGCACGGCCACGGATGATGTCCTTAAATCTCCCTTTCCCCCAGCTTTCCGAAGTATTCGTTGCAGAAACACTTAAATCTCCGTGAATCTAATTGGGATTCGTGTCGGTATCAGCGCATCATCATCCAGTTCCACCGTATATAGACACACGGTTACGCTGGATAAATCACTGTGGAAACGCGAAGCAATCATCTGCGGGGGAACTCCGCACGATGATTTACCATGGCGGAGTCATGCAGGATTTTCTGAATTCCTCGGATCATGGATCGTCCCGTACGGAACTTTGCAGGCACAATGAAATTTTTACATAAAACACCTATACTTTATGTGCTTAGACATTGTTGCTGTTCCTGTTCATTCCTCTCACAACTTCCATGGTGCCAATAAAACAAAGGGAAGTCTACCAGACAAGAATCTCCCGTATGACGGTAGACAAATTGGGAGTTCGCCTCTATGATCGTGTCAGTGCGGTAGTGGCTGAACTTGTGGCGAATGCGTATGATGCAGATGCCGAAAATGTTTGTATACGGGTTCCCCTGAGTACACTGCTTGCGCGGCGAAATCCCGAGACGGGGCAAATTCAAGAATACGAGTATATGATTGAGGTCCGGGATGACGGGCACGGAATGACTCCCTCGGAAGCAAATGAGCATTTTCTCTGGGTGGGAAAAGACCGGCGCATTGAACAAGGCAAAACATCCCGGAATTTGAACCGACCGGTCATGGGGCGAAAAGGTATCGGTAAACTTGCACCCTTCGGGATTTGCAGAATCATTGAGATCATTTCCGCTGGTGGAGATAAAACCGATGATGGTTACATCGTTTCTCACTTCATTATGGACTATGATAAGATCCTGGAACACAGCGACGAGCCGGTCGAAATGGAGAAAGGAAGATTGGATCGGACCTATCATAAAGTGCAGGGAACCACTATACGCCTCAAAAATTTTCTTCCCAAGCGTGTTCCTGATCTAACTACATTCCATCGACAATTAGCGGTTCGATTCGGACTCCGACAGGCTGCGTTCAGGGTTAAGGTGGAGGACACGTGGAATCCTGCAGAAAATCCGCCCTTTGAAGTCAGTGAATTTGGGGTTCCGCTGATGGAGAATACCCGTGTTGAACTTTCTGAATATCCAATAGAACTGAAAGACGGGAGGAATCTTCCTGTTACAGGATGGATGGGACTTGCAAAAGAGGCCTATAAAAATGAGGAGTCAGCCGGGGTCAGGATCTATACCCGCGGGAAAATTGTCGCTACAACCAGAGATTTTGAGAGGCCTGCGGGCTTTACCGGGGAGTTCACTCTCCGCTCCTATCTGGTAGGTGAAATTCATGCCGAGTGGCTTGATGAAGACGAGGGGGAAGACCTGATTACAACCGACCGGCAGGACATTCTCTGGGAATCGGATTATGGAAGAGCCCTTCGGAAATGGGGAGCGGAGCGTATCAAGGAAATTGGGGCGGCCTCACGTAAGCCCCGCAGAGACCGTGTTGAGGACCTGTTCATGGGGGTTGCCGGACTGGAAGAAAAAGCGAATACCCGCTTCGCAGACGCAGAAGTGATCAAAACGGCGGTGGCACTTGGAAAACAAATCGGACGGTTTGCGGCAGAAGATGAGTTGCAAGATCAGGAATATGTGGGAGGTCTCGTCGAGTTCATTCTATCTGTGACTCCCCATAAGGCACTGATGGAGGCCCTTGGGGAATTCCGCCAAGAGGCGTTAGGGGAAGAGGGGGGAGTAGAGCAGCTTCTTGATCTTTTTTCCAAGACCCGGATTGCGGAGATGGCCTCGTATGCTCAACTTGCCTACGAACGTGTTGAAGCGATTCGCCGCCTTCAGCAGATGATTGACGATCAATCAGCCGAGTCCGTACTTCAGAATGTCATTGCGGAGGCTCCTTGGCTGATCGAACCAACATGGACTCCCATCACGGTAAACCAGGGCTTGAAACTGTTCCTTCAGCGATTCGAGAAGTACTATCGGGATCGGTCTGGTGAAGATGTAACCCTTGCAATTCGTCATGTTAACAAGCGGCCGGATTTTACATTGATCCATATGGGACGAAAGCTCCATATTGTTGAGATCAAGGCCGTCGGTCATTCATTTGGGAACGAAGACTGGGATCGACTCCATAATTATCTGGAGGCATTCTCGGAGTTTTTCGAGAAGAATAAGCATTTAGCAGGGAAGTTTCAGGACGGATGGATCGTTGATCTGGTCTGTGATGAGGTTCACATTACTGAGCGAAATATGAGACTGGCCTACCAATACTGGAGGGATCAAGAGGGACGGATAGAACGGATTTCCTGGGATGATTTTCTTGCAAGAGCGGTGAAAGCGAATGAGGAGTTTCTCAATGCTCAGGACCAGGTCAGGGATCAAGCGACACAACTGTCTACCGAGCGTACAGAACAGTGAAGGCGGTTAGTCTCTTTTCGAATTGCGGGGCCGGCGATGTTGGCTATGCTGCGGCCGGCTTCAAGTTTGCGGTGATTGCTGAAATCATCAAAAGGCGTTTAGTGATTGCATCCATCAACCACCCGGATGCCGCGTCTGTTCACGGAGATCTGCGTAAAACATGGCCTGTTGCGGTGGATGCATTCATAGAGACACATGGCCTTGAGTCTCCGGCACTGCTCACCGGGTGCCCGCCTTGTCAGGACATGAGTTCTGCCCAGAGCAGGCGGGGGCTGGAGGCCGACCCGGATGCGGGTTCGCGTGACGGCAGGAACCTGCTGGTTCTTCCGCTTGCGCATGCAGCCAATGAATTGAAACCAACCTTTGTAGTCGTTGAGAATGTTCCTGCATTTCTACGGCGAAAGGTGCGTGACCCGTCCACCCATGCACCGATTTCCGCTGCAAAACTGCTCTGTCGCCGACTGAAGGATCACTATGATGTCTATCCGATCTTAGTGAATCTCAGCGAATTTGGGGTTCCACAGAATAGAAACCGTGCGTTCCTGACCTTCGTGCGCAAGGGTACAGCCGCTCTGGATATCCTTAAGCGTTCCGGGAAAACCCCCTTTCCCGCTCCGACACACGGTGGACCGGGACTTCCAGAGGAGGTCACTATTGATCAGGCCCTGCGTGAACTAGGCCTGTCTTCGCTTGATTCCAGATCAGAAATGTCCGCCCGGTCCAGAAATGAACCAATGCATCAAGTTCCACGGATGAAGGATCGTTACTATGCAATGGTCGCCTCAATTCCTCCGGGAAGTGGTGCAAGTGCCTGGGAGACCGACCAGTGTTCCAAATGCGGTCATGTTGACGTACCGCCGGAAATCGCCACCTGTCCCCGCTGTAAAGAACCCCTTCTTCGCCCGATTTGCCGTGAACCGGATGGGGCCTGGCGTTTGGTTCAGGGATTCCGTAATTCAAGCTATCGGCGAATGGCTCCGGATCAACCAGCAGCTACGATCACGACTGCAAGTGGGCACCTCAGCAGTGACCGTACACCTCATCCCTGGGAAAATAGAGTGCTGAGCCCCGCTGAATGTGCTTTTTTACAAACGTTTCCATCCGATTTTAAGTGGGGAGATGCCATTGATAGATGGGGACACACGCCCGTTCGAAAGATGATTGGCGAGGCTGTTCCACCACGCTTTACGGAATTGCATGGCAGAATATTGGCCGCACTCCACCAAGGCAGAGATTTGCCTCCAACTATTGATTATAACGATCAACATTGCGTCGCGGCCCGCACCAAGCTTGATGCATGATTTGGAATCATCGTTTATTGATAGTTTTGAAATCCATTCACGATCATGGGGGCTCCATAATTCTCGAAGTAGCAGTATTTCTTAATTTGAATTGCTGTTCTCCGTCGGCCATCGTCTGGATTATATGTACATGAACAATATGCCTTATCTCAGTTGTCATTGATGCCTCCTTAGTGTCCCTAGACAATCCCGGTGCAATGGAGTTCTGAGAGCGTGTGATGCGTGGACTCCAACAAATAGGAAGGAAGACTGGGATTTCTGATTCGCCTCAATGGAATGACTGCTGCGGGGGATCATCAGGTGCGGTGGGAGAGTGCACTGAAGGCCAGCGGCGTGTACTTCGTACAGATGCATGCAGACGGTGTACTCCGCTAGCCCTGCCATGTACTGACAAAAAATACTTAACAATGGGCTCTTATCCCCGAAGTTGCCCTTCGTTCGCCTCTGTTTTTGCCGGGTTAGACGCAAGAATTTACGTCATTTCCCTGAATCAGTGTCTGGAAAATGCTCCCGATTCGTGTGTTTCGCGCCTTGGAGTGGACAAAATTAGGGGAGGACAAAAAATCCCTTCTGCCAGCACACAGCGGAGGCAGGCTTCGGGCACTGGATGGTTTATGGATCAAAATGTGAGATTTACTGTCGTTAGACACTAAGATTCGGAAGACGTTTGGGGCTCAAGTATGTGGTTGTTGATGGGAGACCAGGGGATCCTGAAGCAAACGCAGATCCAGGAGGAGGTCATGCCGGCGGGGCTGAACTAGATTACCACCGTGCAAAAGAGCCGGATTCAAGAGGTCGTGGACAAAGACGCAGCATATGAGCCCCGCTAGATGGATAATTTCAATCTGATTGCTCAGCAAATTGATCTGAGTACACAACGTGGACATTTAGAGCAGTCTAATCCCGAAAAACCAGACTAAAAAGCATTGCTCAGATTCTCTCTGGCTTTATCCACGGGCGATCCGGTGACTTGGGAAAATTCGTTCTGTTTTTCGCTTCCCGCTGATGCCCCTAGGCAATTGCTTGGTCTCTCAGAAAGTTACAGAGTCTGCATTTTTCCCAAAAGGCACCGAACTGCTTGTTCGCCGGCACTACTTCAGCAGTGTCATCATTTTCACGGCTCTGTGCTTTTCGGTTTGCAGAACATAAATGTACGTATCACTGGCAAGTCCCGCACCGTTGAACAACACACTATGGCGGCCCGCCGGCTGTACGCCCTCAAGCAGCGTCCTTACCTTCTGCCCCAGCATGTCGTACACCGTAAGCGTGACCTGCCCGGTCCTGGTGAGCGAAAACTCAATGGCCGTAGACGGATTGAACGGGTTCGGATAATTCTGTGCCAGCGAAAATTCGCTCGGAATCTCCTCGCCCAGTGATTCAATCGATGTCCGTTCACCTGCATCTGTGATCTTTACTTCAACCGAGGCCTGTGTTCCCGCCATGATACCTGCAGGTAGCGTCCCGAATGTGATCGTGAATGTTTCATCGTCAAGATCGCTGTCCAGAGACGTAACGATCATGCCGGTGCCACTCCGTTCATCTTTATTGATAACAATGGCGGAGAGTGCCCCGTAATCGCCTTCTTCCGCCGTACCCGCAGTCAGGACAAGCGGAATGCTTGTCTTACTGGAAGCCGCCTCTGACAGAGTTGCCATGACCGTTACTTCCTCTCCCTCGGAGACCGGATTCGGAGAGGCGGACAGGGTGACCGTTGCATCGTTATCTGTGATCATCAGCGTATATACCTTCATACTCCCCACACTGTATCCCGCACCGCTCGTCAGCGTCAGGATGACCGTCTCGTCGCTCTCGTCTTCGCTATCATCTGCAATCAGGATTGCGATGTTCACCGAATCCACACCGGCCGCGACCGAGATGGTCCCGGAGTTTGTAATACTGTAGTCTGCTTCTTCCTTTGCGCCCCCTTCCACACCGTAGATCAAGATCAGGTCGGACTCTGGAGCAGGATGGACACGGACGGCCACATTGTGCACACCGGCATCTTCTGCTATGCTGGCGGAAGCCGAATAAAAAGCCGCCTCCGGTGTGGTGTCATTGTCCGTAATCGTTAATGTGTGGGTGTTCACACTCCCCACCTCGTATCCCGCACCGCTCGTTAGTGTCAGGACGATGATTTCGTTCTCCTCGTCCTCATTGTCATCGGTGATCATGACCGGAATATTCACCGAGGTCTCCCCCGCAGTCACGTCAACCGTTCCGGAACCGCTGATGCTGTAGTCCTCTCCTTCGACTGCTGCACCGCCCAGTTCATAACTTAATGCAAGATCTGCCTGCGGCGCAGGAACGATATTGACGATTACATTGTGCGCACCCGCATCTTCGTCTACGCTGGCGGATGCCGAAGCAAAAGCCGCCTCCGGCGTGGTATCATTGTCCGTAATAGTCAGGGTATGGATGTTTGCATTTCCGACATCGTATCCCGTACCGCCTGTCAGGGTCAGAGTGATGGTTT
>JAJECE010000112.1 GCA_022822185.1 Rhodothermales bacterium
GTTATGCACGATGGTGCGACCCAAGCAAGGGAGCCGGCTGCGTTAATACACACGGTCGGATCCGTGCAGGGCATCCACGGAACCCCGTGCCCCTACCACGATGAACGGTTCGCTTGGGATGGAAGGATCCCGAACAGAGTCGGATGCAAAAATGGAAGTTTTTGAGCAAAATTAACTATGTCAAGTTAATCTATTTTGCAACAGGCAGACCTCGCTGGTCGTAGATAAACCGCCTGCCGCCAGAATAATGGGACGATTCACCTCTCCATTGTGAATTTTGTCTAGAACAATCTTGGCCCGAGGATGATGTTCGTTCGGGATTTTTTCTGCCACTGTTTGTGCTTCGTCTAAAATGAGTACCAGTGCATTCTCTCCATCATTTAGCACCTCCAGTGTGGTGCGGGGGGCATGTACTTTTCTGGATTCATATGCTCCGCTACCCTTTGCGCTTCCCAATCCTAAAAGACCTGCTTCCCCCTCCGCGGCCGTGCTCCACCCACTCTCTTTCTGCACCGGATCCCTGTCCTGCCCCAATGCGTCAAGCAGCTCGTTCGCATTCCAGAAGACTTCGGGTGTAATCCGCGCAGTCTGCCATTTCTTCGCCGCCGCCACTTCCTGACATTTGGCAAGCAGGGCGGTCTTGCCAGAGCCAGGAGCTCCCTGAATCAGGAAGATCGTACCTGCTCCCTTCTTTGCCGCATCCATCGCCTCCGAAAATTTTTGCAATGCCCCTGTTCGTCCGTGAAAATGCTTGGCGGGGCCCCTGTCACGTATGCTGGGACCTCGCGGGGCAATATCGGAATAATCACTCATGGTCATAAACGTCTTACATCAAAAAACGGATTCCGCCCTAAAACTGTTCCCCTGAACCACAAAAATGCACACATCGGCTGGACATACCTGATCTGAACAGGTTTAGCGGGATGGTGCATCTCAATGGGACCCGAATACTCCCTATAAAATCAGGATTTTCCAAAAATCATCGTTTTGACAACTGATCCTCCCAAATTACATGACTTTCTGGTTTTTCGGGAACTCATTGGACCGCTTTCGCACCAGTTTGTGGATGGCAGTGGCTGACCTCATCAAATCTGCACCAGCGATCGTTCGCCCCTATTGATATTGGTATCTGCCGTAAATCGCCAATGCCCGCTCTCTTCCGAACCCTAAATCAATCATCGGATCCGGATAAGTCTGATCCGGTGACAGGTTCCATGATTTTGGAACCGCCTCAAAATAACTTCGCGCATCCTCATGAGGGTCCAAACGCCCCTCCGCAATAAACCGGTCCCTGTAACCGTGGTCGGAATCAAATTTTTTGGCCTGAATCTCAGGATTGTAAATTCGAAAATACGGCGCAGCATCCGGCCCTGAACCCGCTGCCCACTGCCAGCCCATCGCATTGGCGGCAATGTCCCAGTCAATCAGACACTCCCGAAACCACGCCTCCCCGACTCTCCAGTGCGTCATCAGATGTTTGGTCAGAAAACTTGCAACCAGCATGCGTGTGCGATTATGCATTGTGCCGGTCACATACATTTCGCGCATTGCAGCGTCGATCATCTCAATCCCGGTCATGCCCCGCCGCCATATCTCCGCATCGTCATTGTCCTCACGCCACGGGAACTTATCCCACTCCAGCCGCCAGTTCGCATTCACGATATGGGGGGTATGATAGAGAAGATGGTAGGCAAATTCACGCCAAACCAATTCCTTCAGAAAATGCTCCGCCTCCTCTCGGTTTTTGGCCATGTGCAGTGCATTTACGCCGGCACGCCAGATGGTGCCGGGGGAGATCTCTCCGTAAGCCAGATTCTCAGACAGCCCTGAGGTTGCTTTTCGGCCTGGATAATTTCTGTCTGATTTATAGCAATGGATGGAGGTTTCTGTAAAGTGATCCAGACGGTCATGGGCGGCCTGTTCCCCGACCCTTGCAAAACGGGCAACCACTGCTGCACCGCGGTGCATCGCAGCACCAAGTTTCCAGTCCGCAAGCAAATCACTGCGCGGCCAGTCCTGCGGGGGGGATAAATCGTCCGGAATACTTAAAGGAAACAGTGGCACCCCTCGACCTTGTACTGCCCGCCAAAAAGGCGTATACACACGGTAGTAACCGCCCTTCTGCGTACGTACAGTCCACGGTTCAAACAATAGACTTGCATTCACATCCTGAACCTCCACCCTCTGTGCAGCCAGGCCCGCCCGCACCGCTTCATCTCTTTCCATGGACTGCTGATCATAAAGTCTGGACCAGACAATGCGTTTTGCCCCCGTCTCCCGAATCAATTCCTGAAGGACTTCCAGTGCATTCCCCCTGCGCAAGAGTAAACGACTATTGCGTTGTTTCAGACTGCCCGCCAAAGAGCGTAAACTCTCGCCAAGCCTCCATTTTGGTGCTGCACCATAGGTAGACTCAATCAGGGGGTCAAGGATAAATACCGGCCAAACCGGACCCGGCACCGCCAGTGCTGCATGCCATGCAGGCTGATCTCTTAAACGAAGATCACGGCGCAGCCATAAAATGCTGCCTCCCTGCCGAAGCGGACCTGTATTCATTCGCTCTCTGTAATCAATTTCGTCAACATCCTGCGACAGACAGGATGCTCCCGCCCCGCAGCAACCTGCCTTGGCGTAACCCGCCACAGCACAAGTGGATGGCGGCCGCAGTTCACACTACTCAACCATGATAGTCACCGGTTCCGACATCACCGGCGGATCATGCGGAGTATGGGTATAATCGCCCAGGAGTAACTGAAGCGTATAGGTGCCTGGACTTAACTCCAATGTCGTTTCCGTTTGACCAAGTCCAAAATGGATATGGGTCGAATCGGCGGGAATCGGCATATTCATGTCGGGAAGTGCCGCCGCATTCACCAGTAAATGATGATGCCCCGAATTGGGGAATTCAATCCCGGCCGGAGCAACCCCCATACCGGATAAGCCAAACTTGACCGTTACCATTCCACTCTGCACAACATCTCCGTCCTGCGGTGCAATGATATAGGCGGACGCATCCTCCGGCGACTCAGGCCGAGCATACGCGGTTGCAGCCCCTGCTTCGGAGTCCGTTGATGCCTCCTGCGTTTCCGGTTGGCAGGCGGTAATAAGAAATAATGGCAATATCCAGTGCATTCGCATGGTTCAGGAGTTTTATTGTTCTCCAAAGATACAGCAGATTTGCGAACTCTCGGCAACCGTCTGCTGCCTTCCGCGTTGCACAGCGCAAGAATCTCTGTAACGACTTGGTTGATCTGGTAACTTCCAGCCCCTCTGAAACCCAATCTCTTGGACTGCGGATTGGGTCGTGGCTCCCCGATTCATCAATCCTGGGACTTGACGGCCCGCTTGGAGCGGGCAAAACCTGCTTTGTGCAGGGTCTCGCTCAGGGACTTGGTATTCCTCCTTCAACGCATGTGGTCAGCCCGGCCTATACCCTGATTCAGGAGTATCCTCTGAATGGTCAAACGCTGGTCCACATTGATTTTTACCGGTTAGAAACCTTGACGGACGGGGATTACATGCTCTTTCAGGAACTGTTCGAAAACCCAAGTCACATCCTCGTTGTGGAATGGGCCTCCAAATTTCTGCACAAATTGGCAACCGGGTTTTTACAAATTTCCATTTCACCCGGACAGGATCCCAATCTGAGAAACTTCAGCATATCCTCCACATCTCCCCATTACCGGGAATTGCTCAATAAACTGTCAACGCATGCAAACCCTGCTCCTTGATACATCCGGTCCCTTTACCACGGTCCTGATCACAAAGGATACGACGCTCTCCACCAGCTGTATACTTCGTGATCGCCCTGCAGAACACCTGCACGAACAAATCCAAACCGCACTGGACACCATTCATGGTTCCCCGCGGGATCTGAACCGGATCGCCGTAGTCGTCGGCCCAGGCTCCTGGACCGGCCTGAATATCGGTGTAACTGCGGCAAAAACCCTCGCACAGGTTCTGCAAATCCCGCTTATCCCTCTCTATACCCTGGACGTATTGGCAGCGAGTGAGGGCAAACCTTCCTGGACACTCATGAATGCCGGACGCAGCCAGTGCTACTACGCACAGCATTCCACCTCTGGTTCTTCGGAGATGGCCGTGGCACCCATTGACACGGTGACCCGGCAGATCCATACAGATCCGGATTTAATCCGCATTCTTGAATACGGGGATACCTTTAAGGAACGATTTCCGGGAAACAAAATGTACCGATCTGTGGATCGCCTTCCGCCAGATGCTTTGGTTAAGGCTATGCATTCCGCCTCGGGGATCCAGGGGGCCAACATCAAATCACTCACACCTGCCTACCTGCAGCCGTCTCATGTCGAACAAGATGCATCCCGATGATCCATGCTGATTTTAGGGATTGACACATCCTGTGACGATACGGGGGCGGCGGTCGTAGAGGACGGGCACCAAGTACTCTCCAATATTATTGCATCGCAATACGAAGCGCATGAACGCTTTGGAGGGGTTGTTCCCGTGATTGCGGCCCGGGAACATACCGCGAACATCAGTTTTATCCTCGAGTCCGCACTGGAAACGGCCCGGATTTCGTTCGCAGATCTTGATGCAGTGGCCGTGTCCCATCACCAGGGACTGATGCTGTCACTAGTGGTGGGAGTCTCCGCTGCTAAGTCCATTGCTCTGGCCTGTGATATCCCGCTGATCGGAATCCATCATCTGGAGGGGCATATTTACTCAAACCTCATGGGACGCTCCGATGAACTTCGCTTTCCGTTCCTGTGCCTCACGGTTGCAGGAGGGCACACCCTCCTGCTCAAGGTCGTTTCTCATGGCACCTACGAACTGCTCGGCCATACACGGGATGACGCGGCCGGGGAGGTTCTGGATAAGGTCGCCCGGCATCTGAACCTCGGCTATCCCGGTGGTGCCGCCATTGAGAAACTCGCCAAAGATGGAAATCTGCACGCCTATTCCTTCCCCCGCCCGCTGATGAACCGCCCCGATGGGGAGTTCAGTTTTAGTGGATTAAAAACCGCCGTCACCGCCGCAATTGACCGGGATCCCGACCTGAATCAGGCAGACCTGTGTGCAAGCTTTCAGCAGGCAATCATTGATCTGCTGGTTTCCAAAACCATGCGCATTGCACAAAAGCATCAACTCCGCCAGATTACACTGGCCGGCGGGGTTGCACTCAATACACCGCTGCGAAAAGCGCTGCAGCATGCCGCACAAGAACATGAATACCAAATTTTTGCTCCGCCCAGGGACCTGTGCATGGATAACGGAGCCATGGTCGCCGGCGCAGCCTATTACCTCTATCAGGAACGCGGCCCGGACCCGCTCAGCATTGCTGCGCTTGCGAACGCTCCACTCGGAAAAACGGGAGTTCGATACCGCCATGAAAGCAAATACAAATAGAGATTACTCGTTGTAAACCCCTTTCAGACGGGGATAGAGTTCCTTAAACTGCTCGTGCAGGCGGGCATATTCGGCTTCCGCCTCTCCAGGCGAGGATTGTTCCTGAACCGTGATGGTTGCATCACAGGCCGTTTGCACGGAATCCCAGATTCCTGCCCCGGTCCCTGCCAGCAATGCGGCCCCCATGGCCGCGCCCTCGGTCACTTCAACCACACTCAGCGGATGTCGCATGATATCCGAGAGGATCTGGCGCCATAATGGACTCTTTGCCCCGCCACCGGAAATCCTGATCCGTCTGGGAACCGGCAACCCCGCATCATGGAGAAGTTGCAGATTATCTCTTAATCCGTACGCAACGCCCTCAAGAACAGCCCTGGTAAGATGACCACGGGTATGCCGTGCGGTCAACCCGATGAAACTGCCCCGGACCAGCGGGTCTGCGTGGGGGGTACGCTCACCACTGAGATAGGGCAAAAAGAACAGCCCTTCGCTTCCAGACGCTACCGTGGCCGCTTCCGCAAGCAACTGCTCAAAAGAAATGTCTCTTGCAAGCGTATCCCGGTACCATTGAAGGCTCCCTGCTGCGCTGAGCATGACCCCCATCATATGCCAGGTTTCAGGTACGGCATGCGGGAAGGCATGAGCGCGTCCGCGTGATTCCGTGCGAGGATGATTTGAAGGGGCAAACACCACGCCGGATGTGCCCAGCGTCACGGCCCAGGTATCCGGATGAATTGCCCCGACCCCCACTGCCTGTGCCGCCTGATCTCCGCCGCCTGCATAAATGGGGGTCCCCTTCAGAAGGCCCGTCTCCGATGCACAGGATGAATCCACCGTACCTGTCTTCTGCGTTCCCTCGCAGGTTGGCGGAAGCCAGTCTTCCGGGATCTCAAGATCTTCGAGCAAATCCGCCGCCCATGTGCGGGTTGCAAGATCCAGCAGCAAGGTCCCTCCTGCCCCGGCCCGATCCGTTGCATAGGTACCGCTGAGTTTCCATCGGATATAATCTTTCGGGAGCAGGACCTGGGCAACTTTTGCGAAGCACTCTGGCTCACGATCCCGAACCCATAAAAGCTTGGGGGCAGTAAACCCCGTAAAGGCATCATTGCCGGTAGTTGCAACCAGGCGATCCAGCCCGATCCGTTCACGGATCAGGTCGCACTGCGCACCCGCCCTGCCATCATTCCACAACATAGCAGGGCGGAGCACTTCTCCGCTAGCATCCAGAAGAACCAGACCATGCATCTGCCCGGTTAGTCCAATCGCCTGTACGGCATTTGCATCTACGGATGCCAGAACGCTGCGAATGCTCTCACACATGGCCTGCCACCAGTCTGCGGGATCCTGTTCACTCCAAAGCGGAAACGGGCTGGACAACTGGTGTTCATTGGATGCCTGCGCAAGGACTGCACCCTCCGAATTGATACAGACGGCCTTTGATGCTGTGGTGGAGACATCAAGGCCAAGAATACATGGAAGTGGTGACATGGGATAATGAGGTTATTTAGCGGGAAGAAAGGCGCAATTTAAGGAGTTTGTACGCATGGGCATCTAAAAACGACACAAATCTCCCACGGTTTGCAAGGAAACATCCCCAACAGCGTGCATGTGTTCCTATGATCTTATCGGGCGGCAGGTGTCTGCCAGACCAGAAGATGCTTCAATCACTTTGGTCACTCACATATCTAAGCCCCACTGAAACCTATTCCCACGCTCAAAGTTGATCTGATGTCCGAGTTATAAGTAATAATCTCGTTAAGTATAGCCGCCTCGCAGCACAATGAGTAAACCCCGAAACACATCTCCTGCTCCAGTGGATAACCTTAAGGAAGCGAAGCACTTCCATGGAAGAAGGCGAATATTACGCAAACTCGAAGAACATATGGAACAGATCACCCAGGGAGAGTCTGGAACCACCATCCTGATTCAGGCGGAGGCCGGCGCAGGCAAGACCGGCCTGCTGGGTGCGGTTAGGCGGCGGGCCAGATCACGAGGATGGCAGGTTGCCGTCTTACGGCCACAGGCACTCTGGGACGCAGATGTATTGCGCAGCGCACTAGGACAGTCCGAAGCGGAAACCCTTGGCCCGAACCCGACCGTGATGAGTACGATAGATGTCCTCAAAGAGCAACCGCATCCGCTCCTGCTCCTGCTGGACGAAGCAGAGGCACTCCACGAAATACTGCCTGAACATTCGCATGAATTCAAGACTGCCTCCCGGTGCCTCAGGGCGATCCACAACGGGCAACTGGAGTGCCCTGTTCTGCTCATTGCAGCCGGACAGGCACGGAGCCGTGCCGCCTTTGCGCGGCTGCATGTGACCAAGTTCTCCTCTGGATGCTACCTTGAACTGGACCCGCTCACCGATGCGGCGTGCCGTGCGGTGATTCAGGACTGGCTCCAGAGAGAAGGCGGTGCAGAGGGGGATCCCGGTGCGTGGGTGGATGCGATCGCCCCGGAGACCTATGCTTGGCCCCGCCATATCCAGTCCTATGTGGAGCCGGCCGTGGCCTGGCTGCGCCAACATGGCGGTGTGATGACCCCAGAAGGACTCACAACGGTTCTTGCAGCGGGAGAGGAAAACCGAAAACAATTTTTTGAGGGTCTGATGCAGGGGATCCCCGAGAAGGATGCCCACTGCATTGCCCAGGCGTTTAAAGATTCGGATCGGGCCTCCGAGTCTGACATCATGGATGCTCTGCGGCAGGACTATGACCGGGAGGGTGCACAGGATGCCTATTTCCGTGCGTTGGACGAGGGTATCCTGAAGGAGGCAGTCCCCCGCTATGCGATCCCGATCAAGTCATTCCATGATTGGTTTTTGGACAACTATTATTATCCGAACGTCGACCAAACGACGGAGCACGGTAGCGGAGAAGTTGAGCAATGAGCCATGCATCTCCGGTAGGACCATCTCATCCGCCCCGCAATGGGCATCTGAATCTTTTTGCCCGGCAGAAAGAAGTGCTCTCTGGATACTCGTCTACCACCCCGACCGCTTCGATGGGATGCTCCAGAGACATGTATTAGATTTTTCCGATATTAAGTTCTTTGAGCGAGATTCGCCGGCTGCTCTGTTGGGTGCGGAAGCTGGTGAATGCGGTGCTCTCCGGCATCATCCAGATAATGCGGGAGAATAGAAAAGATAGATCTGGATATCTCCCCGATATTCTATGCCAGCTGCTGATCACCAAACAACTGGCCAACATTACCCTGCCGGTGCACGCACGGATCGAAAGCAACACGCGAACAGGGCACCGCCGATGGGCCCTCCGACGCTACATTCGCCAAGCCGTCACCGGAAAAGGGCGGCAGCACAATGGACAGATGTGTGAAGGCGGTCACAGACCGGATCAACAGGGGACCTATCGCGTCATCATCTCCGCCATCCGCCTCTATTCAACCCCTACCCGCATAAAGACGAAACATAGACAGCAAGATCGCCCCTGTCCCAGGACAAAATTTGATTTTCGCGGCAATCCTGAGGCAAGCGGGAGCATGCGGACGCGAATGTTTCCGTGGTTCAAGACCATAGAGACTCATCGCCAATTCATTCGTACACCGTTCACGGATATACGGAATAAACTGTATCAAACTGCGGAAAAACACCACATTCCTGAGACGTTAAGATGCCGAACACAAAACGGATTGCGTCAAATACAGCTGATGCGGCCTTCAATACACGAAAGGGGATTATGAAGGCACCATCATCTTATGGGCTGCGTCAATATGCAGGGTTGTTTCTGGGACCGTTTTGGATGATTGCGGTACTCATTCTGCCGCCGCCGGACGGGCTGGCAGTGGCTGCATGGTACACAACTGGAACCGCACTGCTCATGGCCACCTGGTGGATCTGTGAGTCTATCCCGATTCCGGCCACATCACTTTTGCCCCTGGTGTTATTCCCCGTGTTCGGTGTGCGCTCCCTGGAAGAAACCGCAACGCCGTATGCCCATCCGATCATCTACCTGTTCATGGGAGGATTCATGATTGCTCTGGGCATGATGCGATGGGGATTGCACCGGCGGATTGCCATGTGGATTATCTCCCGTGCAGGCACAGGCCCCCGGGCTTTAATTGCGGGATTTATGATTGCAACCGCAGGTCTGAGTATGTGGGTCAGCAATACCGCCACCACCTTGATGATGCTGCCGGTTGCCCTTTCCGTCGTTGCACTGGCCGATACGGAGAGTAGCGGCGAACGATTCAAGCACCACTTTGCCGTTGCATTGCTGTTAGGCATTGCCTACGCAGCAAATATTGGCGGGATGGGCACACTCATTGGTACGATCCCCAACGCATTTATCAGCGCGTTCTTCGAAAGCGAATACGGCTATACGATTACCTTTACAAAATGGATGTCCGTTGGCGTACCGATTGTTTTGATTGGTGTACCTCTGGTATTCTTCGTGATCACCCGAATTCTCTATTCCTTTGCAAAAAATGATCTGGTTGGCAGTACCGATCTGATTGAACGGGAGCGGAGCAAGCTTGGTCCCATGAAGAAGGGGGAGAAAATTGTGGGGATCGTTTTTCTGATCACTGCAACCCTGTGGATCACACGCCCGCTACTGACTCCGTTGGTCCCTGGTCTCACGGATGCCGGGATTGCCATGATTGGGGGCTTATCGCTGTTTGTCATTCCGGTTGACTTCAAGCGGGGGATTTTTGTGCAGGACTGGGAAACCGCAAAGAAATTGCCCTGGGGAGCATTGATCCTGATTGGTGGAGGACTCAGTCTGGCAGGTGCGGTTTCCGGGAGTGGGCTCGCTTCCTGGCTTGGGGAATCCCTGGAGCCGCTGCAGCAGTTCCCGACAATCCTGATCATTCTTCTGACAACCGGAATCATTGTCTTTCTTACAGAGATCACCAGCAATACGGCAACCACCGCAACGTTTCTGCCCGTTTTGGCGGCTCTGGCATTAGCGGTCGGAGAAAATCCGCTGCTCATGGCTATTCCTGCAGCTCTGGCGGCCAGTTGTGCGTTTATGCTTCCCGTGGCGACACCGCCTAATGCAATCGTATACGGGAGTGAGCGGGTGACGGTCTTTGAGATGGCTCGTGCAGGACTTGCCCTTAACTTCGCGTTCCTTGTACTGATTACCGTCTGTGCCTATTCACTGATATTGTGGGTCTTTGGAATTGAGACCGGAACGATTCCGGAATGGGCCGTGTAATCCTGTTTATTCTCTGATCCGATTACGAACACTTACCCCCATCCAGAATGAAACACTGCGTTACTTTCGGTGAAATCATGTTGAGGCTTTCCACGCCGGGATTTCAGCGATTCACCCAGGCATCCTCTTTTGATGCATGTTATGGCGGGGCGGAAGCCAATGTTGCGGCTTCGCTGTCCCAGTTCGGGATCCCGGTCTCATTTGTATCCCGGGTCCCCTCCAGTGACCTGGGAGCCGGTGCCATCCAGTCCCTTCGTGCCTTGGGGATTGACACGCAATTTGTCCATCGGGGCGGGGATCGGCTGGGGATCTATTTCCTTGAAACCGGTGCATCTGCCCGGGCAAGCAAGGTGCTTTATGATCGTGCACACTCAGGGATCGCGTCCATCACACCCGGGATGATTGACTGGGACCGGGTCTTTGCGGGGGCATCCTGGTTCCACTGGACGGGCATTACCCCTGCGATCTCTGAAACCGCTGCATTGACCGTTCAGGAAGCACTGGAGGCGGCCCGCCGCCAGGGTCTGACCATTTCGGTGGATCTTAATTACCGGGCTCGTCTCTGGAAATGGGGGAAGACACCTGCAGATGTGATGCCTGAACTGGTTTCTTTCTGTGATGTGATTATCGGCAACGAGGAGGATGCACAAAAAGTTTTTGGCATTCATCCTGAGGGCGTAGATGTTCATCGCGACCACCTGGATGCGTCCGCCTACGAATCGGTGGGAAAACAGCTTACAGATCGTTTTGCCCATTGCATGCATGCCGTGATCACCCTCAGAAGTTCCATCAGTGCTTCACACAATTCCTGGTCTGCCGTTCTCTGGAACGGATCCGAACTGCTCCATGGCCCCACCTACGAAGTTGTGCCGATTGTGGACCGGGTTGGCGGCGGGGATGCATTTGGTGCGGGCCTCATCTACGGGCTTTTAACCTTTGAAGGAGACAATCAGCGCGCACTTGATTTTGGGGTTGCGGCTTCCTGCCTGAAGCACACCATTCCAGGCGACTTCAACCGGGTAACGGTCGCCGAGGTGGAAAAACTGCTCTCGGGGGACGCATCCGGGCGCGTCAGCCGCTAAGCTTCGCATCCGTCAAAGAGCAACATCTGATGTCCTGAAGTAACACGATTGACCTGAACATAGATTAAAGTTAATGTCGTTAGACACTTGACCTTGACTTCTTACTCATTTTCCTGCGCAAAGGATTTGTAGTAATCCATGATGACGTTATTCTCAATGGTTGCCCCCTCACCGTGTCGCTTAATCGTTATGTCCCATGGACTCCCCGGCCGATGTGTTAGACCGGATAAATAAAGCCCGTCGTACTTACCATATACTTCTGTGACCCGGTTAATGATTTTAAGTGGAGTTTCCTCGAATATAGTTCTCGGCCGCTGCACATTTTTCAAAATAGGTGAATACCCGTACCTCTTATATTTATGATAGATTTCGGGCACCACCGGTCCATATTTCCATGCCTCAACATCATCACGGAACAGGGGCATTTCGCAAATCCCGAGCGTCCAGCCATGGCTGATATAGGACAACTTGAGTATCTGCATCGGAGTGAGATACCTGCCTCTTTGGCTTGCAATCCAAAGAATTTGAGAAGCAGCCTTTAGTGCTTCCGGGACTTGATTTACCATGGTTGTAAATTTTGGGGAAATCGTATCGGATGATGGTTGGTGCTAAAAATTACTGCAGGAGTATCCCCATACCCTGGCGAAGTTTGCCGTTAACCCGACTCAATTCAAGAAATCCCCGATATTCCATCAAGCAGTGTTGGCGGGAAACGGTTTACGATGCCTCTGACTAAAGGTGACCATGAGAGTGGAACCCGCCAGAATTCGGCATTCAGTCAACCGAAAAATCGATTCTGATCCATTCAAAATCGCCTGTGGAGACACCTATTTTCCAGTATCCCCTGACGACTGCCTTTGTATGCCCGGGAGGATTCGAACCCCCGACCTTCTGATCCGTAGTCAGACGCTCTATCCAGCTGAGCTACGGGCACTAGTGCAATGCCACGGTACTACTCCAATCACGAAAAACTGTTCCCGTTAGATTCAAAATTATATGGTTGATGTCATCATTGCGGGATCTGGACTCGGGGGCAGCTGTGCAGCATTGTGGCTTTCCGAATCAAATAAAGTCACGTTACTCTCCGGAACGGCTCCGGCAGCCTCTACTGTTGCCGCGGGACTGGTCAACCCGCTGGCAGGACAGCGCATGGGAGGATTTCCGAATGCCTGGATCGCTTATGAGGATTTTCAGCATACGCTGCACCGGGCGGATGCACTTGAAACGTATAGTCCATGCGGGATTCTGCGACCTGCCCTTAACGAGACCCAGGCTTCACTTTTTTTTGTAATCTCCCAAACCAATCCTGATTCATTGATCTGGCTTGAGTCCGGCCAGATCGATGAAATGTATCCATCCATCACAGCCCCGTTCGGCGCAACCATCACAAAGGGAGGGGTGGCGGATATATCAAAGTTATTGGATCAAATGGTCACCACACTGATGCCCCGCTGCAATGTAATCCATCATAATCTTACCGATTGGGAAGACCATGGATCGGAGGTCACCGTAATGCTGGATTCAGAGACTTCCCTGCAAACAAGGAAACTGATTCTTGCAGTCGGTGCTGAATACCAATTCCTCCCAAAACTGAAAAACCTGTACCTGCACTGCACCAAGGGGCAACTTGTGCATGTATCCATGTCAACTGATCTGCCACTTCCGGTCAGCGGGGCCGGCTACGCAGTTCCAGCCGGGAACAAACTGATTCTCGGAACCACCTATGAACACTCCTACAAGGATCTGGAACCTACAAATGAGGGGATTACAAAAATTCTTGCTCTAACAAAGCGCATGATCCCTTCTGTGGCATCGGCAAAAATTTTAGGTGCATCTGCGGGGATCCGGGTTGGTGTTCCTGAAACCAGGCTCCCGATGGTCGGCCGGTTAACCCGCAATGTCTGGATCCTGACGGGGCTGGGATCCAAGGGAGTATTACTGGCATCACATATCGGGCGAAACCTCGAAACTTGGCTAAAAACTCCTTTGAGCGTACCCGATGAGTTCCGCCTGCGGAATAATTAACGGGTTCAAAGCGTAGAAGCCCCTGAATGGGTGATTCCATCACTCTATACGTTAAATTCGAACTCAATCAATTTTCTTTACCAATGGCTGAAGTGCTTAATCCCACAATTGCTGACATCCTTGAGGATTCAGCAGAACATCTTTTAACGCATACGTGCACCACAATCCCGCACGAGAACCTGCATCTGCCAGGGCCTGATTTTGTGGACGCTGTCTGGGCAGACTCAGACCGGAATCCCCGTGTGCTGCGCTCACTGCATACCCTGTTCAATTCTGGGCGACTGGCTGGAACGGGCTACGTATCCATCCTTCCTGTTGACCAGGGAATTGAGCATTCCGCAGGTGCGTCCTTCGCACCAAACCCCGTATATTTTGACCCCGAAAACATTGTCCGCCTAGCAATTGAGGGGGGCTGTAATGGCGTGGCTTCCACGTATGGTGTCCTGGGGGCTGTCGCACGCAAGTATGCGCACAAGATTCCTTTCATCCTGAAATTCAATCACAACGAACTGCTGAGTTACCCCAATACACATGACCAGATCCCTTTTGCTAGCATCCAGAATGCGTGGGATATGGGCTGTATTGGGGTCGGGGCCACCATTTATTTTGGGTCAGAGGGGTCCAACCGGCAGATTCAGGAAGTAACGGAAGCATTTTCGTATGCTCATGAACTTGGGATGCTGACGATTCTCTGGTGTTATGTGCGCAACAGCGCCTTCAAGATTGATGGTGTCAACCATGAGGCATCTGCCGACCTCACCGGTCAGGCAAACCACCTGGGCGTGACCATTGAAGCTGACATCATTAAACAGAAACAGCCCACATCCAATGGAGGGTATGCAGCGTTGAATTATGGTGGATCCAGTTACGGCAAGTTTGATGAGCGCATTTACACGAAACTGGCGAGCGACCATCCGATTGACCTCACCCGGTATCAGGTTGCCAACTGCTATATGGGGCGTTGCGGGCTGATCAACTCTGGTGGTGCATCTGGATCCAATGATCTGCAGCAGGCGGTCAAGACTGCCGTAATTAATAAGCGTGCTGGCGGTATGGGGTTGATTTCCGGCCGGAAGGCATTCCAGCGTCCGATGGACGATGGCGTTGGCATCCTGAACGCAATCCAGGATGTCTATCTTGATTCATCCGTCACTGTGGCATAGCAGTGCTGAACCGATTGAGCCAGCATTCCCCCGGCAGATCCGGGGAAATGCTGTGCTTTTGTACTCACGGGGCATCTTGCCTGCATACCCCCGGATGGATGGCTTGCAAGGTACTCAACCATCCTGTCCCCTCCCCCATGTGATCATCCATCAATACAAAACTGACGGAGTATTCCACGCCAACGGAGTCGCAGGTTTGGAGATATGGAAACTTTTTACGTTGATTTATGTATCTTATATTTTAATTCACATTATTATCAACAAATTTTTTAAGCCATGAAAGGTAAAACCATGGATCAGTTTGGCGGTACATGGACCAAAACAAAACTTGATATCCTGAAAAGATATCTTGATGCGTATACGACTGCGCTCAAGAATCAGCATTTCGATTTACTGTACATCGACGCATTCGCCGGTTCAGGATCGTTGGAACTTAAAATGCAGGGCTCTGACCGAACAGATTGGCATTCATTTAGAGATGGATCCGCTAAAATTGCCATGGATATAGCCGACAAACCCTTCGATGAATTGATCTTTATTGAACAAGACAAAGGGAAATGCGACCGTTTACAGTCCTTAAAGAGGAGCAGACCGAATAGAAAGATCACCATCGAGAATACCGATGCGAATGCTTATCTCCAAAATCTTGAGGAGAATTGCCAGAAATGGCGAGGGGTGCTATTCCTTGATCCTTTCGGGACACAAGTTGACTGGGCCACATTGGAGAAGATTGCCGGCCATAAAGCACTTGATACCTGGATTCTTTTCCCTACATCTGCAGTCGCACGGATGTTGCCAACATCAAATATTCCCGATGAGATTAATTCGCAATGGGCAGATAGATTGACCCGGGTTTATGGTAATGAGAGCTGGCGAGACCTATATCGTAGAAGTTCGCAAACAGAATTGTTCAACGAACGCAACATTGAGCGACCACCAGGTGTTACAAACCTGATCAATATCTACAAGGATCGGCTACGAGGACTATTCAAGCGCAGGTTGCTTGAGGAATCCATTGAACTTAAGAATTCTAAAAATTCAAAACTATACGAATTCATCTTCTGCGTTGGAAGCGACAGTGATAAGGCGATTGGAGCCGCAAAGAGAATTGCGAAACATCTTCTGGGTCTGTCTAGGGTGGGGACTTCGTGATGTCAACACAGTCCGGCATTGAGTGGACAGAGACAACCTGGAACCCGGTTACAGGCTGTACCAAGATCAGCCATGGATGTAAATTCTGCTATGCGGATCGTATGGCGAAGCGACTTCAGGCAATGGGGGTGGACAAATACCGTAACGGATTCTCCGTTACCATGCATCCCTCCACACTCAAAGATCCATTGAAATGGCGTAAACCCCGCCTGGTTTTTGTCAATTCGATGTCTGATCTCTTCCATGAGGAGGTTTCCTTGTCGTTCATCAAAGCCGTTTTTGAAACAATGAACCAAGCCTCGCATCACACTTTTCAGGTACTCACAAAAAGGCCAAATCGTGTTCTTGATCTCAATCAGCACCTAACATGGAGCCCAAACATTTGGCTTGGGACCAGCATTGAGTCGCAGCGCTGGCAATTTCGCCTTGAAGAACTCAGAGCCACTGGAGCACAAACCAAATTTTTGTCACTTGAGCCACTGCTTGGCCCTCTTTCTGGTATTCCACTGAATGAGATTGATTGGGTCATTGTTGGAGGAGAATCTGGGCCGGGTGCAAGACCCATGGAGCCGGATTGGGTCAGGGAAATTCGTGACAGCTGTCTACAGAAGGATGTCCCATTTTTCTTCAAACAGTGGGGAGGAGTCTTCAAAAAACGTACAGGGCGTGTATTAGATGGTCGCACATGGGACCAAATGCCAGTGTGCTGACTTAGTTGACATTAATACACTGGCCCAGCGGAGACATAGAATTTTATGCTGATCTTCGACAAAAGTTACTTATCCCATCTTCCATCGAATTTTGCAGTCAATCCTACATTCTGACTTCTGATCTGTACATGTAAGAACCGAACTTACAACGATGTGGATTGCATGTATGGGTTCCAATTCCACGAATATTCAGACGTTTCCTTTTCCGTAATGTGACGGTCTATCCTGTATCTTATAGCGTAGTAACCCGTTACAGGAACTGCAACCCACAAAATTACTATGCAGGATCTACAGCAGACATCAGAATTTGACCGGCACACCGCGCATTACCCCGAATGGGCCCGGATGCTAGCCCGAAAGTACTTCACGAAAACATTAATTCAGTTCATCCTTCATGGGAATGTGCGCGACCTTGTGCGGCATGAAGACCCCGAATCCGGGAGGACTGACTATATCGGACTGACCCACTTCCTGGCAAATGAACTGTTTGCGGCCAGAGATATCGTAGTGTTTTATGACCGGGCGGCGGGGATCCATTTCCTTAACGCAGACATGCAAAAGGACTTCAACCGTGCAATCTCAGGACATGACAGTCTGTATGGAACCGAGTTTGCAAAAAAACGGCCCCGTAACCCGTCACAGGTTCTATCCATCCTTGACAACTATTTCCGGCTGCGCCTCGGATCCCGAAAACGGATTGCCTGCATCATTGACTATGCCGAAACCATTATTCCAATGGCAGAGGCCTCCATGTATTCCGCTGAAGATCGAAGTGCACTCGTAAATTTACAGCGCTGGGCGCATGATCCGCTGTTCCTGGAACACGACTTTACAATTTGCCTGATTACAGAAAACCTGAGTGACCTCAATCAGCAGCATGTACAAAGCCCTTGGACTGCCGAGATCAGTATCCCCCTCCCCGAGAAAGAAGACCGTCTTGCATTTGCAGAGTGGGCGACAAAAGATTCCATGCCCGTCTTTGAAGAGCATTCTGATCTTGGGCTGGAAGAATTTTCACAGAACACCCCCGGCCTCGGATATACGCAACTGCAAACCATTCTTGCGGACACGCTGGAAAACAAAACCCATCTGAGTTTTGACCATCTATCCACGCTCAAAAAGTCTTTGATTGAGGAGTCTGCCTTTGGGATGCTGGAATTTGTGGAGTCCAGTACTGGGCTGGATGATGTCGCCGGACACTCAGAAGCAAAAGCGCACCTGCGTCAGGCGGCATCTGCCTTAAAGCAGGGAATGCACGAGGTTATGCCGATGGGATATCTGGTGAGCGGACCGGTTGGAACAGGAAAAACTTTTATGATTACCTGCTTTGCCAACGATATTGGAATCCCCATGGTAAAGCTTAAGAACTTTCGCTCTCAATGGCAGGGACAGACCGAAAGCAATCTGGAACGGATCTTGAATCTTCTGGAAGCCATGCCGCCGGTTGCGGTGATGATTGACGAAGCAGATGCAGCACTGGGAAATCGGGATACGGAAGGAGATTCGGGGGTCTCCAAGCGCGTTTTCGGGCAAATTGCCTCTTTTATGAGCAAACCGGAACACCGCGGACGAATCATATTCTTCCTGATCACGGCACGCCCCGACCTGATGCCGGTTGACCTCAAACGCCAAGGAAGAGCGGAAGAACACATTGCGCTCTTTTACCCCTCTACCCAGGAAGATCGTCTTGAACTGCTGCGCGTAATGATGCGCAGAACAAAGATTGATCTTCCCGAAGCATCTATCCCCAAAGCTCTGTTAAATGGAAAGACGATCTACAGTGGGGCCGATATGGAGGCACTGCTGACACGCGCGAAATTTCAAGCTGCTGCGATTCATGGTGATCCCGGTGCTGTCACCGCCGAAATCCTGACCTCCGCTGTAGAAGACTTTATTCCGCCGGAGAATACCGAGGAAAAAGAACTCCAGGCGCTGGTGGCGGTACTGGAAAGTACAAGCAAAGAGGCACTGCCTGAAATATATCGGTCTATGGACCGTGCGAAAATTGTTCAGCGTGTATCTCAATTAAAGTTGAACATCACATAAGCATGCTTTTGATAGACCTGCAGTCCGTATATTGTCTTAACCACTCACTGCAGTCTATCTATGCGTACTCACTACTTTGTCTTTGCTGTCACAGCATGCTGTGTTCTTTTGATGAATCTGCCTGTAAAGGCACAGGTCAATAGTGGAGAGTCGGTTCCTGATGTAACGCGGACCATTGCGCTTACGAACGCAAAAATCATCCCGTCTCCCGGACAGGTTCAGGAACGAAGCAATGTGATTATTCGGGATGGCCTGATCGTCGCAGTCGGCCCTGATGCAGCGATCCCCTTTGATGCCATTGAAATACCCGCAGATTCGCTGACAGTCTATTCCGGCTTCATTGATGGCCTTTCGCATACAGGGATTCCTCAACCAAAACAGGAACCTGAACAGGAACGCCCGGACGATCCGGCCAACCCGCCAAATGAATTGGCGGGAATCCTGCCACACCGGGATGTGCGCACTTTTCTTGACCCTAAAGACAAACGCATTGCTTCCATGCGTGAAGCCGGCTTCACGGCTGCACATGTCGTTCCCAGAGGCCGTATGCTCCCCGGTGTCGGAGCCATCATTCTTCTGGGAGGTGATACCCCAAACGAGATGGTGTATCGTGGAGAGACCGCGCTGTATGCACAACTCAGCGGAGCACGTAGGATGTATCCAGGCACCGACATGGCGGTCATTGCAAAACTGCGTCAACTCTATAAGGAATCTGAGCGGCGGCACCGTATTGAGCGATTATACAGTGAGGATCCAACGGGGCTTGAGCGTCCGCAATACGATCCCGTCCACTATGCCATGTTTCCTGTATTGGAAGGGGACCGGCCGATTTTCTTTCATACTGATGGGGTCCTTGATCTGCACCGCGTATTGTCTGTCCAGAAAGAACTGGGATTCCCTGCCGTACTTACAGGGCTCAGCCAAAGTTTTGATGCGATAGATAAACTAAAATCGGCAGACCTGCCCCTTCTGCTAACTCTTGAACTTCCAAAAGAGCCAAAACAAAACAAAAAGGAGCCGCCGGCAGACTCTACCGAAGCTCCCCCAACCGATGCTCCGGTTGAACTGCCTGAAATCATGCACCTGGACTACGACCCTGATCATCGTGTTACCTCATTTACGGATCTGGAATCGGAGAAAGCAAACCTGGAAGCCCGCCGCACCATCGCTTATAAAACCCATGTCGGCAATGCCGCAGCACTGGAATCCGAAGGGCTTTCCTTTGGATTTTCTACGGGCGGGGCCTCTGCTTCCGATCTTCTGACAAATGTCAGACAGATGATCGGAGAAGGACTTTCGGAAACTGCTGCCTTAGCAGCGCTCACCACCACACCAGCGGAAATTCTTGGACTAACTTCCAGTATGGGAACCGTTGAGGTGGGGAAATTGGGGAATCTGGTGGTATCTAAAGGCTCCATCTTTGATGAAGATGGACAAATTCAATACGTCTTCGTGGATGGACGCAAATATGACATAGAGCCGCCAAAAAAATCTTCCGGGAACGATGACGAAGGTGAAGCGAATCCTGCCGGAACATGGTCACTGACCATCTCCACGCCCGATGGAGAGATTGCAGGAACACTCACCATCAATGGATCAGATGATGACTGGTCCGGCACCTTAATCGTGGACATCGCACCAGAGGCATCCCAGCTTGAGTCTATTGCTCTGAGTGGTCATGTATTAACCTTTTCCTTTGATGCAGGAGGATTTGGCACGATCAGTTCTTCGCTCACATTAGATGCCAATTCCGTGAGTGGCTCTTTTGATGTACCTGAGGTTGGGCCGGTTTCCGTATCCGGTACGCGAACATCAGGTCCAGAGTATTCCATCACAGTCCAACGACTGATCCAATGAAACCAAAAATAATTTTCTTCATCGTACTGCTTTCTGTTGCGCTAAATTCTGCAGCGCAGGAAATCCCCACTGGTGACATCCTTGTCCGTAATGCCACCGTGCTGACCATCACGGACGGAACCCTGGAAAACTCAGATGTGCTGATACAAGACGGGATTATCGCCGCGGTCGGTAAACAGTTGAGTGCGCCACAGGATGTCTCTGTGATTGATGCCACAGGCATGTATGTCATGCCTGGAATTATTGATGCGCACTCGCATATCGGCATCAGCAATGTGAACGAGTCCTCCGCACCCGTCACGGCTCAGGTTTCCGTTGGAGATGTCCTCAACCCCTACAGTATTGCCATCTACCGTGCATTGGCAGGGGGAGTAACCTCCTCGCATGTGATGCATGGCTCCGCCAATGTGATTGGAGGGCAGAATGAAACGATCAAACACCGCTGGGGACTTTTGGACCCCGATGAACTACGCATGGCGGGGGCACCGCGCACCATTAAATTCGCCCTCGGAGAAAATCCCACCCGCGTACACGGCCGTGGAAACAACAAACGCCCCGCATCCCGTATGGGCGTTGAATATGTACTGCGTGAGACATTTGCAAAAGCAGAGCGCTATCGGGAGGCCTGGGCTCAGTACGAGGAGGACATAAAAACAAATCCGCGTGCGATCCCCCCTGCCTATAACAGCCAATTAGAGATCATGGTGGACATCCTCAATGGAGATATTATGATTCACTGCCACTCTTATCGAGCGGACGAAATTCTGATGCTTCTGGGAGTTCTGGAAGATTTTGGTATTGACCAAATCACTCTGCAGCATGTCAATGAGGGATTCAAGATTGCCCCTGAACTTGCCGAATTTGGTGCTACCGCCTCCGTGTTTGCTGACTGGTGGGGATATAAGTTTGAGGTCTATTATTCAACCGCCTACAACGCGGCAATCCTGACCCGCAACGGGGTGCTCACCTCTATTAACTCCGACTCGGGAGAACTGAATCGTCACCTGTACCATGAAGCGGCAAAATCCCAGAAATACGGTGACCTCACCGATGACGAGGCGCTGGCACTCATCACGATCAATCCGGCCATTCAACTCGGCATTGGTGACCGCATCGGTTCTATTGAGGTCGGTAAGGAGGGGGATTTAGCGATCTTTGACCGTCACCCGCTCTCGGTCTATGCAATCAATCAAAAGACGGTCGTTGACGGCATTGTCTACTTTGATATTGAAAAAGATGCCGATGATATGCGCTTGATCGTAAATCCCGAAAGTACCGTTGATACGACGGTCCTGCACTCGCACGAAAATACACACCAGTGCCTGTATGAAGGATCACTGGACCTTTATGACTTCCTGGAAAGCAATTAATGATGTCTCTTTTGTATTCACTGCTTACTGCTACTGTCTTACTGATCACCCCGTTTTCCAAAAAAACAGATACGGTGACGGCACTCACCAACACACGGATTGTCACCGTCACGCAGGGAACCATTGAAAACGGCACGGTCCTGATTCAGGACGGCACGATCATTCAAATGGGTACAGACATAGACATCCCGGAGGATGCGAGGGTGATTGACCTGGAGGGGCTGAGCATTTATCCCGGCATGATTGACTCGGGAACACAGATGGGGCTTGTAGAGGTGGGATCACTACCGGAAACCCGTGACGCTTCGGAACTCGGCGATCTGTCACCGCAGATGAAAGCCCTTACCGCGGTTAATCCGAATGGGGTTGCGATTCCGGTTACACGGGTCAGCGGCGTAACGACAGTCCTCACGGTCCCATCCGGCGGCATGCTTCCTGGGCAGGCCGCGCTGATCAACCTTCACGGATATACCCCGCAACAGATGTTTGCCGGATTTGAGGGAGTTGTTCTGCGTTTTCCTGCTACAGGCCGCAGGGGACGGTTTGATTCCCGATCCGAGGAAGACATCAAGAAAGCGGCCGACGAGGCCATGAAGAAGCTCAATGACACCTGGGACAGTGCGGAATTACATCACCGGATTGACTCCACTTATCAGTCTCGCCCGGAGGATGGACGCAGACAGGAATATGTCCCCTCCATGGAAGCATTAAGGGATGTCATTCGAGGTGAGCAGACGCTCATTATTCATGTCAATACATCGAAGGACATCCTTGCGGCCATTGAATGGGTTCAGACCCGCGGCATTGAGCGTGTACTTTTCAGCGGACTTGCAGAGGGATGGCGTGTTGCGGATAAGATCGCCGAAGCGGGGATCCCATGTCTGGTTGGGCCGGTATTGAGCATTCCGACTCGGCAGAGCGACCGCTTTGACAAGGCATACAAAAATGCTGGCCTCATGCATGCAGCAGGGGTAAAGATTGCCCTCCGCTCGGATGACACGGCCAATGTGCGCAACCTACCCTACCATGCCGGATTCGCGGCTGCCTATGGATTGCCCCCGGAGGAAGCACTTCGTGCCGTCACCATCAATCCTGCTGAATTTTTTGGCGTGGATGACCGGCTCGGATCTCTTGAGGTCGGCAAGGAAGCAACCTTCTTTGTTGCCGACGGGGATCCATTTGAAACGACGACAACGATCCACCATGTCTTCATTGCCGGCTACGAGATCCCCATGGAAAGCAGACACACTCAACTTTATGAAGAATTCCTTCAGCGAACTCCCGGGTTGCATAAGCACAATCAGGATTAGTGCATAACCATATGGATGACAAAGAATGGCCGGATTAATTCTGCACTCATTCAAACGTCTACCCTCAACGATTACGGTAAAACCGTATTATACACAGGATGCCTACTCACCTACGTATTACATAGACGAGTGCCCTGACAGCGATGATTTTATTAAGTCTCTACAGGAGACTGGACTAGAAATCGTTCGGCATTGAGACATCCTACGCCAAGGTGGCGCTGATGAGGTTTGGATTAAAGCAGTCTCTGAGAGAGGGGATTGGTCACAGAGGTGGTGGTTGCCGATGAGGGTTATCCTTCGAGACTCTTTGTAATAACGTGTCATTTTGGGCAACTATTTTCGTAAATTGAGTTAGTGGTGTCAAGTTGCGATGTGCACATACAGAACCGAATCGGGGAAATCTTATCGTAGCAGACTTTCATGCGTTAAGTCTCTGAAGATGCTTCCTGAGAATGTGACTGCTCAAATGTGGTTTGCACAACGTTGGCTGTGCGATGGAACTTAGCATAGTCGTATTATGATTTGGTCAATCATTATCAAATTTGAAACATGAAGCCAAAAAACAACCGCTGGAGCAAACTCCTGACAAACGCCCCCTTAAAGGTGGACCAAGATGACATTGATATGTGGATGGGGCTTGCTGTCATCTCTGCCTACTTTGATTTTTCCATTGAGAAGGCAGCCAACCGCATACTTGATCCGGCGATCAAAAAAGTTTTCAAGAACCTTCCCGCCCACATAACGGATCAATGACGGACTCCATTAAAAATTCCCGCCCCTGCGATGACTGAAACTGCCCCTGCAGTTCCCAAACGCTCTGTAATTGGTGATTTTGCCGCTCAACTCAGAAATGCGACAGTCCGTGAAGAGATCTTCAGAATCCTGGATCAATCAGGTCACAAGGAAATCGTAAAACGCCTCCGGTATCTTCATGACATAACCCCGCACAATGACCCCGACGATCCCGACATGGAACTTGATTCACTGTGTGAGCTGGCACTTTTCCTTACTGCAGATGGCACTTCCATCCCTCACCCAGAGATTGGAATCACCCCTGAAGGCACCCTACAACTTGAGTGGTATTTGGGGCATACCTCTGCATTAATGGATTTCCTTCCTGATGGAACTGTCCAGTTCGCGGGGATTTCCGATGCGGGGAGTGATCATGCAGAGCAGTCCGTACAGAGCATTGGTTCCAAGCAAATCGCCCTGCAATCAATCCTGCCATTTATCAGTTGTTGTCCATCGTCTGCCAAATAAAACAGACTTCAATAGCGAAGGATACCACGCTTCCAGACATTGTATACATCGGCTATTGGTCCCGGCACATTCACACTGAGCAGCCTATACGACCCTGAAATGAGTTGAAGCCTACCGTATTTGGACAGACACTATCGACTGAAACACCGGCGTAACTCTTCCATTGGAGTAAATGTCCATCCATCGTATATGAGGGCATGGAGCATACCTTTCATTTTTTGTACTTCGCCTGGATCACTACCTGACCAGCGTCATTGTGCCGCTGAGATGTTGTCCAGCAACGTTCAACTGATAGACGTAGGTGCCCGAACTAAGGTCCGTGGCATTAAACGTCGCCGTGTACTTACCGGCAATCAGATGCTCATCCACGAGCGTGGCCACCTCTCTCCCGAGTACATCATACACTTTTAGTGTAGCAAAGCCCGCCTCCTTCAGCTCAAACTCAATATTGGTCTGAGGATTGAACGGGTTCGGATAGTTCTGCGACAGCGTAAATCCATCTGGAATCTCAGTCGGATCACGATCAATGCCGGTAACCATCCCCCGCATGAACTTCTTGTAGGTAAATCCACGATTGGGGGCAGCAGCAAGAAATACACAATCTCCAGCTGCGTCAAGCCCTTGTATCACATCAAAGATGCCCACATACGCATAAATCCCATCAGGGGAAAAACCGACCGCACGAGCATCTCTGTTAAGACCACTCCCACAATAGGTAAAGGGAGAGTCAAACTCAATTTGATCCACAATCATGTCATCCTGAGCTGGATCAATTGCAAACCAGGTCAATTCACTTTCAGGGCCGAACATACCGGCAGTGTCCGCAACAGCATCATTTTCCCCGATTGAATGCCCCAGCCAAATGTATCCTGTAGTTGGATGACGTGCAGCGGAGGTAACAATCATCCCCTCATGAATCAACCCCAATGAATCGAACTGCGAGAATTCATTCTCACGATGATATTTATAGATCCCCCGCTCCGTATAAGAAGCCCAGTAGACCGTATTTCCGTCCGCACTGACCTCCAGACTTCGTCCAATACCGGGTGAATTCAGGGATACGTTAGCGATCCACCGAAAATCGCTATTGAATATGGAAATCGGTGCATCTGCAATTACAGGGGCAACGTAGATGTTCCCAGCCGCATCAATTCCTGGAGAAGCCGGCGAGCCGAATCTTAAATCTCCAACTCGGTTCATCACCGCGCCTGTTTTGTGATTCAGCCGGTACATTGTACTGGCATTGCCCCCCAGAACCACAATAATATCTCCATTATGGTCTGCCTTGATCCCGCGAAGATCCTTTCGCAGCCCATCAGCAGCATCCCAGAAGAGGGTATCCCCGACACCTTCGTGAACGAACGAATGGATTGGGCCAATCTCTGCTTTCGTCCCATCCGAATTGTAGACGGCAATACCACTTACGCGGATGTTTCCGCCCTCTGCATTTTTCAATGTATCTTCGGCGATAACTGCGGGTCTGAAATCTGGATAGTAATGGATCACCCAGACCTTGTTTTCGGCATCTACAGCAACACCATGCCCACCTCTCCATTGGGTGGTTGAGTCAGGGAATGGCCCTTGGTCAATCCAATCCTGTGCACTTACCGTGCCGGTAATGAACAGGATTGATGCAAATAAAAATGTTTTACGAATCATGGCAAAAAGAATGCTTGTTGGTTCTAACGACATGTTTGTGGATCAAGATCAAAGTGTCAGGCACATCATCAATTACAAAATAACTCATCCGCTCACAAGAGTCCATGGTTAGGAAAAGTATTGTGGAGTCCATATCTGGATTTTTTAACATCCACAGTACCCCCTGAGTTCATATCCCTAAAATGGTTGAGACAGAAACCGGGCCCGGATCTGTCCAGATTGAATACTTGCGGCGCAAGTGGTCAGAAAAATAGGCATGATGCGGAAAAATTTGTGAGTCCTGACTAAAGATACAAAAAAAGGGATCCCCCCACGCACTAGGGGATCCCCTTTCATGTAAATTTCAGCAAAGGATTACTTGACCAGCGTCATCGTACCGCTGAGACGATGTCCGGCGGTGCTCAACTGATAGACATAGGTGCCCGAACTGAGATTCGTCGCATTAAAGGTTGCCGTATACTTACCGGCAGCCAGATGCTCGTCTACAAGTGTGGCCACCTCTCTGCCAAGTAGATCATACACTTTCAGTGTAGCCAGGCCTGCATCCTTCATTGCAAACTCAATGCTGGTCTGAGGATTGAACGGATTCGGGTAGTTCTGCGACAAGGTAAACCCGTCCGGGATTTCCGTTGGATCACGGTCAATGCCGGCGACCATACCCCGCATGAACTTTTTAACGGTTGGCTGTCCGTTATTAAATATCCCCAGGTAAGCGGTGAGTCCGTCAGGTGAAAACGCAATGGCGCGGGTGTTCTCACCAGCGTAATCAGTAGGCAAATTGAAGTGAATGCTATCCGCAATTTCATCCGTGGCAGGATCAAGACCGTACCATGTCAGGAAGGTTAGACCAACGGAATCAGCAGCACTTCCGCAACAATCTCTGGCATGCCCAAAATAGAGCAATCCGTTGGTTGGATGACGGGCACTGGATTCAGAAGTGAGTCCTGGATGGACGATCCCGGTAGAGTCGAGAGAATTGAAATTGGTCGTGTAAGGCGAAAATTCATCGGAACGAGTGAACTTAATCAGGCCAGGAGCCTGTGTTGCAACCGAATTCGCCCAGTATACCGCATTCCCGTCAGCGGATGCTTCTAGGTTACGGCCAATCCCCCACTTAAGGTTCTCCGTAACAAGTTGTCCCCCAAAACCGAAAGTGGGCGGGACCTGAAATATACCGCTTCCAGAAGCACCTACATTGGCAATATAAATATTGCCACTCGCATCAATCCCGGGTGAGGCATGAGAATAATCCTCGGCTACGAGCTTATCCTTTGGGATCCCGGTCTTGTCATTCTGATCAAACCGATATAAAATACCACCAACCCCACCTTGCCGAATCGCGACAATTATATTGCCCTCGTGATCGGTTTTGATTCCTCCGACAAAGCCACCTACCCCGAAGGTGCCGAGAGTATCTTCCCCAATAATGTGAATGGGCTCCATTGCCAAAGTCCCGTCTGGATTGTAAACCCAAATTGGACCAGACATAAAAGATTTCCCGTTTGCATCCCGCAGTGTATCGCCTTTCATATCCAGCGCAGGAGTACGCGTGAACTGATCAACCCAAATCTTGCCCTCGCCATCGACTGCAAGGCCGTGAGTAGCGAGCGTGAAGGATGAATCAGGGGGGAATGGCCCCTGGTCAATCCAGTTCTGCGCACTTACCGTGCCGGTGATGAACAGGATTGATACGAATAGAAACGTTTTACGAATCATGGTAAAAAGAAAGTTTGTTAAGAGATAACGTGTAAAGATGAATGCTCCTCAAGCCAAAAGAAAAAGTCCCCATAGCTCAGTCGCGCGTTGTAATACGTATAATGCCGGCAGCAGCAGTTTCGGTTGAACTGGTCGCCGCATAAAGCTGCAAATCCAATCCCCATGAAAACTGCCGGACAGATTGCTCAAAAACTCCAGGATATAATACCTGACCCGTCCCTTCGGAATCCACCACAATCACGGGATCGGTCGCATCTGTCCCAACGAACAATTGCCCGGCTGCAGAAAACTCCAAGGCATATGCCGTTGCACCATTAAAGGTGGTAACATCGAAAAACATCTCAGGTTCCCGAAGGATATGATTAGAGTCCATTCCGAAACGCCATACCCCGCTTAGATCCCCCTGCGTTCCCGCCACATAGAGGTGGTCACCAAACAAGGCAATGTCTCGAACATCTGCCTCAAACGCATAGCTGTTGATGTCTCCGGCCGGCGTGACACTGTAAATTTCCGTGTTATCCCCCGCGGCCCATATTCCTCCATCAGGGTCAATCGTGAGGGTATTTAACCGGACCGTACTGGCGGGAATGACCGCGAATACTTCCGGGCTTGCCCCGCTTCCTGCAAACCGGAATATCGCCCGCACAGATCGGACCGCGTACAGATAATCGTCTGGCCCAAACTCCATGTCGACCCAGACGAAGGTGGATGGGGTAATATAATCGCTCCGCTCTCCCTCAGCAGAGATACGGACAATCCCGACCGGAAGACTAAACGCCAGCAGAGATACATACAGATTCCCCGCCGGATCCGTCGTAATGCCAAAGACATCCTCAAAATCTTTCACCTCGCCAAATTCAACAAATGGCGGGTCAAGCCCATAGGACACACGATTACTGAAATTCTCCGCCCCGATCACCACCGCCCGAATCTCCAGCTCTGGATCGGGAGTATTCGGAGCGGCAACCTGGAGCTGCGTGCCCGAGGCCTCCACCACATCCGCCCGGGCATCCCCGAAATAGACCAGATTGTCCGTGGCCTCATTGGAAAAATTCTGCCCCGTGAGCGTCACGATATCCACCCCGGCCAAGGCCCGCCCCTCCGGCGCGACCGACTCAATGACCGGATCCGGCAAACTGCCGCGATCCGGATCATAAATACTCGGTGCAGTGCCAGAGTCGCAACCCAAAAGCAGCACGAAGCACACCGGCAGTGCTAAAATCAGCGGGGACCAACGCCCCGCCCTATAGCGATAATCGTATAGCAAGACGTTGTACATTTGATAAAATTCCAAAATCAGTATAGGAATAGTCTGCCCCGAACCCGAACCGCCGGAGAGACTGCTTCAACCCTAAGCCCACACTAAATCCCTGTTCATCCGTTGGAAACGCATACCCTGCCCTGAGAATAAAGGTGTTCAGAAAAACATATTCCATCCCGGCCTTGATCTGCTCCGAAAAATCACGCGGGTTCGCCGCATCCACCGAGAGTAATAACTGGTGCATATTGGATCCCTGCATGATCACATCCATCATATCCATGGAAACCCCGATATTGAGTGTCAAAGGCAATGCAACACTCTCTTCGCTGAACGTAATCTCCGGGGCAAAATTGCGGGCACTGACCGCAAAATTCAAACTCCGAAATCCCGTTTTATACAGCACCCCAAAATCATAGGCCAATACCCCCTCCTCCACCTTCTCACGCGTGTACTCTCCCGCATCATCAATGGCAGACACCGAGTTTGCCAGATACTGGTTTGCCCACTTGATGTGCCCGCCCACCGAGAAGCGGTCCGAGAACTTCCGCGCATACCCCACACCAAAACTCCATGCCGATGGCGAGAAATTCCCGACATCCAGAAATCCCTGCTCATTATCAAAACGGATCGTTTCCTCCAGCTCCCCATAATCCACCATCACAAATGAAAAGCCGAGTACCCCCAGACGACCGCTGCCCGGACGGAAAGAGAGACTTCCCATTGAGTAATTGATCTCCGCAATCCACTGCATCTGCCCAAGAGCTACATCTAGATTACTCTCCTGCCAGGCCATTCCGCTCGGATTGTAGAAGAGCGAGGCAGATCCATGGTCAATCGCCGTAAGCGCGTCTCCAAGCGCTGCGGCGCGGGGACTCACCGACACCGACAAAAATTTCATGGTAGTCTGCGCAAGCTTTTCCTGCTGTGCAGACACAGGCAGTGCCGTCAAAAGAGGCATGAGAATCAATATGGCAGCCCAGCGCTTCATAAGACCTTAGCGGATAATGACAAATTTCTTGATGATCCTCTCCCCCGTATCCAGATCGGTGATGACGGCAATGTAAACACCGCTGGATACAACCTGACGGGATGAGGTGGTATGATCCCAGAACTCATCCCCACTCCCGTCGGTGTGCTCAATTTCATCCACGAGCTCGCCCAAATCTGTATAAATCGCAATCGTACAGCGGCCGGGGATATTAAAAAACGCCAACTTATCCGTTTGATCCGGGAACCGTACAAACGGGCTGGATCCAATATTGAACGGGTTCGGGACAATCCGGACATCCGACAGTGACTCGCCCGCCGGTCGTTTTAATCGAGTCGGAGTATAGGTCTGGGTGGCATACCGGGAACTTCGTAATTCCCGTCCCGGCGGAGTAAGCCCCGTGCCATCATTCTGGCTGGCATTCTGTACTGCAACCAGATAATAGTAATAGTCAATCCCGCGAATCGGCGTGGTATCATCAAAACTTGTGTCTCCACCTGAAGCCGTGTGAACCAGGGTGTAGGTGCTGTCAAAACGGCCCTGTGCACGATAAACCTCCCAGCGATCCGGAACCGGTTCCGTGCTGTGCGGTGCCCAGGTCAACTGAATGCGATCCCCGCCCCCATTCACCTCAAAAATGCCCGGGGGGGCCGGAGCACGGGGAATCGCATACCCTGATTCGTAATTGGCAATCGCTCGCCGAAAGGTCTGGAATAATGAATCCCGCCCCGTAAATACCCACTCATTCTTGGTCATCGTATGGGACTGGCCATGAACATCCAACGTAATCAGGGTACTGTTATTCGCACCGGAGTCCTTATAGGCACGGCCAATCGCTGAATTCGCTTCCCGGCTCAGGCCGGATGCGCCCTCTGCGACGACAATTCGGACACTTTCCCCGGGTGCCAATGTGTAGGGACCGTACCCGTTCGCATTCGAAAATCCCCCTGGCGTACCCAGACTCGGGTCCCCCGTTGGATCCAGAAAGCCCGGAAGCCCCGAAGGCTCCACCACATCCGCATGACGCGGGGATTTATGTCCCGCCGACATCACCGCATACTCAACCTCCATTTTCGTTGGATTGAAGGCATCATTCTGGGATGTGTAGGGGTCATCGGAGCCGATCCAGGAGGTTGTACTCGGCTGACTCGGATCATCGGTCTGATCCGAAGGCGAGGTATCTGCGTGCAGAGTGACAACACCTACAAACTGGGATGCACCCAATCGGCCTGTGGTGTCCGTAGGGGCTATGTTCAGGGCCGGCAGTGCATCCGGCAGAATCGGTCCGCCAATATTGTCATAGGTGCTGAAGGGGGGAAACTTGCCGTGCCATACAAACTGGGCCCGAAAATCTTCGCCGGGAGGATCCTCCTTTACGCCATCCCCCCGGGTATCCAACATGGCATTCAGCCCCCAGCTTGTACCGTTGCCGATCACATACCGGGTTTCCTTGGCCACCGAAAGCCGCCACTGAAAAAAGAAGTACACCCCCTCCAGTGTCTGGTCGGGAAGTTCAATCTCGGAGTCATCATCGGTATTCCCCGTATTTGTAAACGTGTACTCAAGGATATGATAGTTATCATGATACTCCTGGGTAAACTGGAGGATTTTTCGCTCCATTGTGATCCCCAAAAGGGTATTAGCCTCGTTCACAATCATCACATCCGCGGTAATGGACGGATCACTGTATTCGGTGACCATGGCGGCCTCCGGCTCGGTAATGGCCCCGTCCACTAACACCGCCGTTGGAGGCAGGCGGCTGATCAGTTCAAAGCGGATCGGGAAAAACTCTCCGCCGCCGGATACGCGCGGCCCGACATGCACCACCCGATAGGGATAATTCGTTCCGAGATTATCCGTTACATTCACGGCACCGATCCACAGTGCTTTGGCCGCCTGCATATCTGTAAACCGATAAATTCCCGGCCAGCGAAGTCCATCCTGCTGTTCCCCCACAAAGCCGCATACCTCACACTCACTCCCCACTTCCGAGTACCAGTTATGCATGGAGCCTGCTGACAGCCATTTATTGATAAACTGCGCCTGAACAGGAAAACCGGAAACGGAGAACATGAGGAAGATCCACAGCGCAAAGCACCGGAAAAGACATGTTGTGATGGATTGCGTCATGATCTAAAAGGACAACCGGATGCCCCAGAAAATATCCCTCGGATTCAGGAAAGTGAGAAAGCTTTGATTGGGCATATCAATATATGCTTTGTCCTCCAGCACCTGATCAACCACACCGGAATCGGCTGCCCCCCAGGTCTCGTTGCGATAAACCAGATACTGCCGAGTCTCATATTCCCAATAAATGACCCCCTCATTGGGAGCAGTCACACTCTCCCGTGTCGGAATGCGAAGCATTGGCTGATAAGCCACCGAGTATTTGCGGTAGGCACCAATCTTGTCATCACCCGGAATATTGGTCTGATAATCCTCCGACTCGGGGAGATGCAAAGATCGCAGATAGGACAACTGATCGTTCCCGTCAATGAACCCGTTAAAGGAAAGCCTGCGGGTATTCAACACATTGAAGATATCCACAAATAACTGTGCACGCCTGCCTGCAACAACGATATTTTTGGTGAAACGCAGGTTTGCATTCCAATAGTCCAGAAACGAAACATTGTTGATGACACCGGGGACGGCACCGCCGCCGGTCCAGGTGAATTTTGCTCCCTGCTGCCAGTTACCGATCACACTGATTCGCCAGTCTCCCAGAATCGCATAGGACCCAATGCGCGGCCCAAAGTCGGCTGGAGTCAGAAAGTCCAGATTCAGCCGGGCATAGGGACGGGGCTGCGGTCTGGAGGAGGCACGGCGCCGCTCCGCATCACTTTCCGCAAATTCTCTCTGTGCAGTGGGGTTCTCAAAATTCCGGCGAAGACTGAAATACCCCGACGTAAATACCATATAGGTATAGTTCACAAAGCCTTGAATCCAGCGGCCCCGATTCCGGGATAACGTAAATTCAAAGCCCCGAATATCTTCAAATGAGTTCGGCTCAGAGATCGTATAATTCACCTGCCCGTCCCGGCTGATATATTCGGTCAGATAGGGTTGCAGAGAAACATCCTTGTAGTAACCGGCCATTCGAATCAGCAGTTGGTCAAAAAGTGACTGTTCATAGCCAAGTTCGTAGGCAACGGTCTTCGGCAGGGGATTATTGGGATCGGCAACGCGGCTGATCTGCCCGGTTTCGGTAAATTCCCGTAACAGAAATAAATTGTTCGGATCCGGAAGCGAGCGGAAGTGTCCGTAATTGAAGTAAAGTTTGCTGTATTCTGTGATCGGGAACGAGACCCCCATCCGCGGACTCAGGGCAAAGATGTGGCGCGTCGGCTCCTGCGTTAAGAGCGTGTCAATGCCTGGAGCAAACCGCGCACTGAACGCGGCATTGAATGGCTCAAACTCGTACCAGTCCCCCCCTGCATTAAAGTAATCCAGCCGAAGTCCCAGATTCGCAATCATACCCGAGAATTCAAGCTTACCCTGCGCATAGGCGGCTCCGCGCACCGGTGTGCGGTCCCACCGGGAATGCGAGTTGCTGCTTGGCAGGAATGCATCATAACGCCCGTAGTTCACTTTCGAATCCGAGAGATTATACTCAACCCCGGTTTTGATCTGCAGGAAGCGGTTCAATTGACTGGTGAGATCCCCCTTGATATTGTAGGCCGTGACGATACTGGTATCCCGGGCATTACTCATGCCTACGCCGGTACGCATACCGTCTACTCCAAAGGTAGGCCTTGGCTGGAACCCGAATGGTGCCTCGTCAAATCCCACTCCCCCGAACTGCACTACAGGCGATTCATCCCGCAGCCGCCCTGGATTTGTATCATATTTTGAGCGGAAAATGTTAACACGAACCTCATAGAATGTAGAGTTACTGAGGGTATGCGTGAGTTTCAACCCACTCATTGAGTTATTGACCTCCGTGGGGGTCCAGTAGTCGGTTGAGTAAATTCTGGCATCAATAAAACTGACACGGCTCAACTGGCCGGCAATACTGGCAGGGGACCGGAAAATCCCCGGCTGCCCGGCCCGACTGGTTGAGGTACCTGTGATACGCCCCCTTAACTGCTCAAATGTAACCTTCATTCCCGGAATTACATCCGCAGTCACCTTCACATGTCCGGACCATTCCTGATAGCGATCCGAGTTCAATGGAATCAGGTACATGCTCTGATCTGCCCGAAATGAGGCATAAAAACGAAGTCCTGCCCAACTCTGACCGAGATAAGGAACCGGTCCGCCAAAGCCAACATCAACGTTATAGTCAGGCTTAACCACCTCCATCGCTTTACGGTGCTGCCACAGGAATGCCTGTTGCAGTGCCTCAGGAGTCATATCATTGGCAGGATCATCATCTTTCAGCCGTTCCTCGGCAATCGCAATCCATCCTTCAAACCGCGGATACTGGCCCTGGGTGAATTCATCCCATCCTCCGGCTTCCGTACCGGCCCACGCAACATCCGAGTCGATGAATGGACGAATCCAGTAGGAATCAGGGTCATCCGCACGAGGTCCAAAATGTTTCTGTGCCGGGGCACTGTAACGAAAGATCGCATTCCCCGAATAGCGGTTCCGGTCTCCCTCTTTGGTCACCACATTCACGACACCTGAACGTACATTCCCATACTCTGCATTGAAGCCGCCCGTCTGAACCTGCACTTCTTCCACAGAGGACAGACTGATACTGGTGTAGGGGGCATTGTTCCGCTCATCTCTTAAGGTCAGGCCATTGACCATAAAGGAGAGTTCATCGGAACCACTTCCACGCACGGAAAGCCCCTGAATCCCTGCCTGCAGACCAACGACGCTGTTCACGCTCGAGACCGGTAACGCCTCAATCTGATCAGAACTGACATTCAATTGGCTGTTGGACACATCCGCCTGCACAACCGGCAGTTCCGCCGTCACGACCATCTCTTCCAGCCCCACTGCATCCTCCATCAATTGAAAATTGACGGTCGTAGTCTGTTCAATATTGACTCGAACCCCCTCAACAACTTGACTGGTGAAGCCAATAAATGATGAGCGGATCGTATACGTGCCGGGGGATACGTTCAGGATGGTATAGTATCCATCCAGATCCGAGGTTGCCCCCTGCAGAGTCGAGGGGATAAAGATATTCACTCCGGGAAGCCCCTCCCCGGACTCGTCGGTTATCTGGCCCGCAATCTTGCCGGACTGGGCAAAAACGTTTCCAGCCGACCAAACGACGATCAAACCCAACGTATACAGAATGCGCATCTCAAACATAGGCTGCTTCGCAGCATCAAAAAAACTACACACAGTACAGATCTGAATCAGCAGGCATGCTTCCCTCCGAAACCCGTGACGTTACAGAGTCAGCCTTTCCTGCCCGCAAAGCTCAGATCAAACCGTAATTTTTGTGTAATATAAACGCTTTTCCCCCTATTATCACAAACTTTTCTCGAATTCACACAAACTTCACAATTTGGGCATTTCCCTGATCAGGGCGGGTCAGGTCAGGTTTTCCAGACAGGGGATCAGGGCTGCGGTGCACGATTTTGAGAATTGTGTTGACAAATCCACCAATAGAAAATCGGGATCCATTCTGCGAATGGTCTCCTGTAATTACAGTGCACTCCCCCTGTCATCAGATGCGGAGGCAATCTGCCCCGCATGCATCATTTATGAATGTCAGGCAGATCTGCTCCAGACGAACTTGCACCTGTAAGATCAGCGCTCCGAAGCCGTCTTCGGGATTCGACGGACCAAATCTGTAGAAGGCAAAGCAACGCGTCAAGCCTCCTACACATTGACGGGCAATGCCCCACTTTCGCATACAACCTTATAACGAAACCGGCAAACTGCCCCGGACTCCCCGGCCCAATTCCATTCGCCAAAAACTACTGACCACCCAGGATCAGAGGAAGCCCATCTCCACCACCGCCAACGATGACCGTTTTGCTGTTCGGTGAATTCGCCAGTTGCTGCGTCGCCTCAATTCCCTTGAAGCGGAGGAATTGTGACGTGAGGCTTGCCGTGATAATCTGCTGATAGGCAGCTTCCCCTTCAGCCTCAATGCGCTTGCGCTCTGCTTCCAGGCGTTCTTTATCAATGGTGAACTCGTATCTCTCCGCCTCCTGTTCCTCTTTCAACTTATTTTCAATCGCCATCTTGATTTGCTCTGGAAGCCGTACATCCCGAATCAAAATCGCCTCAATGATTACATTTTCACTCTCTACACTCTCCTTCACCCTGGAAAAAATCTGATCCTGCAATTCCGTTCTCCGGCTGGAATAGAGCTCTTCGGGAGTAAACTGCCCAATCACCTCACGAACGACACTTCGAAGCTCCGGACCGATGAGTTTCCGGAAATAATCAACCCCGTAGTCTATATGCAACACTGGAAGCGAATCCGAACTCGGACGCCAACGTACCGAAATATCCGTGCCGATTGACAGCCCGTTTGAGGAGAGGGCCTCCATATTCTCAAGCCTCTCCTGCACGCGAACATCATATTTGATGACCGTGACCCACGGTGCATGGAGATGGATCCCCTCACCGTATACATCATCCCGATCCGTTCCTCCGAGGGGAGAATATCGGACACCCGCCTCACCGGAGACGAGTGTCGTGGTCATGCAACCGGCCGCCATTGCACCGATAACAAGGACGATTGCGGCGAGTATTGCTCCTCGCGTCAACAGGCGAGACATGTTCGGCATACTTGATCTGCTGTTCATTTCTTATCCTTAAAGGAAGTCTGGTGATGTGTACGAAACCGCTTCAACGATTTACCCGATCACTTGTTCCACGGTTGATTTCGCCTTATTAACATGATACAAACGCTTAAAAAGCTAATTGGCACAGAGGCTGCGATTGAAGAGAACGTCCAGTTGGCTCCCTATACGACCATGCAGGTCGGGGGGCCGGCAGATTTTTTCATAAAAACCGCCAGTGCTTCTGCACTGGAGTGTGCGGTCAGGGCTGTCCGTGAACTGGAAGTCCCCTATTTTCTGCTGGGAAAGGGGGCCAATATTATTATTGGAGATGCCGGCTTCCGCGGTGTTGTGATCCATAATGTTGCCGGTCGAATCTGCGTTAACGGAAATCTGGTTACCGCAGAAAGCGGTGCAACCGTATATCCTGCACTTATTGAACTTGCTGCAGCACAGTCTCTCTCCGGCCTTGAGCACTACGTTGGAATTCCCTCCACCGTCGGCGGTGCGCTCTGGCAGAATCTCCATTTTCTCTCCCCTGCCCCGGCCCGTGAACGTACGATGTTCATTGAAGAGGTGCTGGACTATGCGGATCTTCTGACCGAGAAAAATGAATCCAAACGTGTCGGGGTTGATTATTTTGAGTTCGGGTACGATAAATCCATTCTGCACTGGCGGGATGACATTGTGCTGAGCGCTACATTTCGGCTCCGGGAAACAGATAAGGCCGACATCTACCGGATCATGAAGGAAAACCTCGCCTGGCGTGCATTACGGCATCCTGACCTGAAGACAGAGCCGAGCGTCGGATCCATCTTCAAAAAAATTCAGGGCATTGGAGCCGGGAGGCTCATTGACGAATGTGGCCTTAAGGGGGCTAGTTTTGGAGGCATGGTCGTCGCACACCGCCATGCCAACATTATTATTAATCACGCAGACGGAACTGCAGCCGATCTCCAGGCACTTGTCGCCTATGTTCAAAAGGAGGTCGCCCGACAGACCGGGTACCATCTGGAAACGGAAATTGAATTTGTCGGCGACTTTGCTCCTCCGACCCGTGGACACCCCGTCTTTCTGCCCCGGCCCGAAGGTTTGATTACGGCTGAGGAATTAGCAGCGCGTCACGCACCATGAGCATGTCCAACGAGCCATCCAGCTGGATTGCCGGGGCAACGGCGGTGCTCCTGAAGGATCTCCGCCTGGAACTGCGTAATAAATCCGTGCTGGGCACCCTGCTCATCTTCGTACTCAGCACTCTGTTTGTAGTCTCATTTGCAGCAGCAAGCACTGACCTTGCCTCTGGAACGAAGGCCGGGTTACTTTGGGTTGTAGTCCTTTTTACGGCAGCACTGGGACTGGGACGCGCATTTCTGTCTGAGCAGGAACGCGGAACTGTAATTTTTTTGCGATTGCATACGCAGCCGCAGATGGTCTATCTCGGCAAACTTTGCTACGGCTTCCTGACACTTCTGTGTGCGAATGCGGTTTCCTCGCTGGTATTTCTGGTGCTGCTGAATGTTGAGGTGGCATTGCCGGGCCTTTTTGTTTTGACGATCTGTCTGGGGACTTTGGGGCTTGCGGGAGCGGCCACGCTTCTGTCGGCAATTATTTCACGAACGGCACGCGGCGGACCGCTGCTTCCCGTGCTGCTCTTCCCGATTTTGATCCCTTTACTGCTTTCTGCCGTTGAAGCCACTCATTTAAGTTTTACAGGGCAATCTTTTGCCACAGATGGATGGAGTGCCGCGATTGGATCCTTAGTGACGATGGTGAGTTTCTCCGGGGTTGTGATTGCCGCGTCTATCCTTCTTTTCGACTATGTTTGGGAAACCTAAAAAGAATTCCACCTGATGCCTCGTAACTACAAGGGCATCCGCCTGATCATCATCATCTGGGTAACACTCGTTCTCCTGGGAGCATTTTCTTTTGCGGGAGCATGGCTGAATATCCCACATGTAGCCATGCTGGAGCACACGGCCCGGAATCTGTATTTCCATGTTCCGATGTGGTTTACGATGATGGCATTGACGGCTCTTTCTGCCGTTCATGCGATTCAACACCTGCGAACGAAGAACCCGGTGAGTGACCTCCGGTCCAGCACTGCCGCGCTGGTGGCGATTGTGTTTGGGCTGTTAGGCCTGGCAACCGGGAGTATGTGGGCACGGTTTACCTGGTATGAGGGGACGAATATCTGGTGGAATTTTGATCCAAAGCAATCCATGGCCGCAGTCCAAGTACTGATCTACTGTGCGTATTTTGCCCTTCGGGGTGCGTTAGATGATCCAGTCATACGGGCAAGGATTGCCGCTGTCTACAATGTTTTTGCATTTGCAACCGTGCCTTTTCTGCTGTATGTGCTTCCGCGCCAGTTGGAGAGTCTGCACCCTGGTGCGGAGGGGAATCCGGCATTCAGTGACATTACCGATCCGATCATGCGCGTGGTATTCTACCCGGCGGTCCTTGGATTCATCGGACTCGGATGGCTGCTCTATACGCAACGCGTCCGGTTAGCACATGCCTCGGACACCCTGCAATCTATTCTGGAAAAGCATTCATGACTTACCGTATTATGTTCTCTCTACTCCTGCAGACTTCCGACTTTGAAGCGACGATGCTGGACAATGATAAGTTGATGGTTGTTCTGGCGGTTGTCCTGATCATCTGGACGGGGATCGTGATCTTCATCTATGCAACCGACCGGAAAATTAATCGCCTTGAGTCCTCGGTGCAACATCTTCTCAAACGGGAAGAGACACACGAATAAGTGAATGCCAATGCGATTTGATCGTCCGCATGATTCTGAATCCTGCTGGCGCAAGCACAGATGGTAGATGGTCACATTCTGACCTGTTTATCCTTTGCCTGAACATCTGACCAAAGGGGCCGTGCAACCTTGATGGTATCTGATCGGCATGACACCGCAAACCATGCAAGGAAACTACCGTTGACATCTCGTCAGGATTATCTGTGCGCTTACAGCCATGAAACTTCAAAAGTTAAATCTCAAGCGATACAAGTGTTTTCGTGAGGATATAAACTTTGGAATTGCCCCTTTAACCATTCTTGCTGGGGCGAATAATTCCGGCAAAACAGCGCTGGCCCGGGCAATTCATTTATTGGTGAGCAGCCTTGTTCTCTCGGGGAATGATAGCCATGAACCGCTATTGATCCATGCAGATGAGATCCGTCACGGGAGAACCTTTGTGGATTTAGTGAATGGACATGCCATACATGGCAAGTTGTCCCTGTCTGCTGAACTGGCAAATGGGAGCAATGAATCTCTTCTAAACGTAACAGTCCAAAATGTGGAAAAATCACCAAAACCAGACGATCGCCAGATTCTAAACTGATGTTTGGATAGCGGAACAGATCGCATTGAAGCGCAAAGAAAAAGCATTGATCCGCAATCTCTGTATGATGTATCTGTATCGGGAAGAGAGCCGGATGAACGTCCTATCGCCTGGAGAGGGGTATTGCCTCAGAAAACGCATCAACTCCCAAACTGGATTGATCCTCAAATTGAGGAAATCAGAAAATGGGCCAACGGTGTTCGCTATCTTAAGTGTCCACGTCGTATTGCTTCATCGCATTTTACGACGGAATCCTATTCTCCTGGTGCGCATGATACAAATGGAATGCATGCGCCTATGGCTTTAGCCGCAAACAATGATCTATGGGATTCTGTCAGGGAATGGTATCGAAAAGCTTTTGGGGTGAGCCTTGAACTTAAAACTGAGGGTCGATACTTTGACCTAACCGTAAGATCAAATTCTAACGGTGCTAATATCCCCCTTGACCAATCTGGTGCCGGACTCTCACAGGTTTTACCCGTTGCGGTGGCCGCCTTGACTGCAAACCAATCGGAGCCGGGAGTTGACATCATCAAACATCCAGAAACTGGACTTCAGCCCGCCGCCCATGCTCATGTCGCAGAACTTTTTCTGGAAAATCTCGCGAAATGTGAACGATCCACGATTCTTGAGACCCACTCGGAAATGATACTGCTTCGTACGCGGCGCTGGATTGCAGAAAAGCGACTTTCGCCCGAGGATGTACTTGTGTATTGGCTCTATGTGGATCCTGACGATGGGGCTGGTCTCAGGAAAATCACGATAAATGAACGCGGTCAAATGGGAAATTCGCCCCATGGAATCTTCAGCGAAGACTATGAAGAGGTCTTGGCCATCCGCCGGGCAATTGCACACAATGAAGCAATGAACATGAATGCGCATAACATTGGACCTTCCACAGCGATTGATTCAAACGTCCAATAATCGCTCAATGATATTCCCGATAAGATGGCAGATCGGTGACATCTTGACAGACTTCGGATCACATGTATCCTTCCTCTACTTTTTACAGAAACACCATGCATCCATCACCGGGGAGGCATACTTGAACCATTTTGAGCGCCAATCGAATCGGAAACTTGGGATTCTGAAATACTGCACGGGGACTATTCGGACGAACCGTAGTAGAATTCACCAGCCAGATTATTCAAACCATGCGTAAGCCTCGTACTATTATCAGCCTGATCAGCCTTGTAGCATTTGCATCACTGCTTCTGTTCAACTTCGGGGAACAGGTCAGTGGCTATATGCTTTTCTCCGAAGCGGAAGCTTCAGGAGCACATGCTCATGTGGTTGGTTACTGGGTACAGCCGGAAACCGCACATTACGACCCGGAAGTCAATCTCTTCACGTTTCATATGCAGGATGATGAAGGGACCGTACGAAAAGTCCACTATCACAACACAAAGCCAGCCAGTTTTGAGAATGCAGAAAAACTGGTCGTGGAGGGCCGTCTGAATGGAAATATCTTTGAGGCGGAACATATTCTCATGAAATGCCCATCCAAGTACAGTGAAACCAATACGCTTGATCAAATTCCGCCATCTTAATTCCACAAATACCGCGCTCACCACTTCCGATGCTTAGCCCCACGCTGCCTGTCGGTGCTGCATCCCTATACACATAAGAGCAAGGGAACACCACCTAATGGGTTATTTCTACCGAAAACGACCATTAATTTATCTGAATTGGATTGGTAGGCAATGATTCAGGCCGTACCCGATGGTTTTGTGATGCATTCCAATGGAGTAGCCCAAAAACTGTGGACATATTTGAACTCCACGCAAACCCCCAAATCTAGATTCCTGCCAGAAATGCAGCCTCAAATATGGGGAAACGAAGAAGATCCAGATGAGAGAAATTCTCGTCCCAGAACTGGACAAGCCAACTAACAGTATCCCACCGGCTCCTTTAGCGAGTCTAAACTCTGTCAGCACCTCGCAAGGGACTAAGTGCAAGACGTTTCCATGGACCGCTGGCCTTGCGTAACTGGAAACGACGCGGAGCCACCTAAAGAATTAACCTCCCATGATCTATTTGAAAGCACACCTTCTATCCTTGAGAGCCGACCGTTCATTGCAACTATTAAATCCTTCAACGAGTCTAACAGCCTGTAAATCGCATCTATTCTTCTATTCATCTCAAGACCCTGAGCATCAATTTTCTCGCTAAGATGGTCATATTTATCCTTGAGAAGGTGATACACACTGTCTATTCGCTTAATCGTTGAGATATGCATTCGCCATAACAGAGCAACAATTCCTGAAGCAATGGCCGCAATTGAGATGATCATTGGTGTTTCCATAACGTTAATCAGAAAAGTTTGCGATATCTATGCCCCTTCACACATGCTCAGGTTCCAGATGTTGAAATTCCTGTCTCTATAAAAAGTCCCCAGACCCCAAAATGGCATGCACATACGTTGGCATTTCGGAACAGGCAAAGGCCTTTTTCGCTGATCTGACATGATGCTCCTAGCCCGATTGCACATGTCTCTGTACAATTGGTGTCTGCTCTATTGCTGATCTGGACTCAACCAGATTCGGGGCGGCAAGGGAAACCAGTACGAATCCGCATAAATACGCTGAATCAGTGTCACGGGATCTGAAATTGCCTGCAATGCAATCAAGTTGGAGTTGAGGTCGTACAACCGGCGGAAAACTTGCTCCCCGGTTTCGTGACCCGATTGCTGTATCTGTGTATGCTCCTTGCCGTCCCGTGTAAGGCGCAGGAATATGCGCTCTTTGTCGCACGCGTCAAATATGGCGGAGGCGGAGACTGGTACAGTGACGAACAGTCACTCCCGGAACTCCTAGCCCATATTCGATCTGAAACCCTGCTGAATGTTGCGCCAGCGCCCGAGGTGGTGGAACTCTCAAATGACCGACTCTTTACCTTCCCGTACCTGTATCTCACCGGACATGGAAATGTCGTGTTCACAGAGCACGAGACCACCCGGCTGCGTCAATACCTGGAACAGGGAGGCTTCCTGCATATTGATGATAACTACGGTCTGGATGAAGCCATCCGCCGTGAAATGGCCAAAGTGTTTCCGCAGCAGGAGTTCACCGAACTTCCCTTTGATCACGCCATCTATCATACCCATTACACGTTCCCGAATGGACTGCCAAAAATCCACGAGCATGATGGCCGACCGCCCCAGGGATTCGGTTTGTTTGACCGCTATGGACGCCTTTGTGTATTCTACAGCTACGAGAGTGATCTCGGCGATGGCTGGGAACCCGAATCGGTGCACGACCTGCCACCTGAAATCCGTACCCCCGCACTCCAAATGGGAACCAATATTCTCATCTACGCCATGATGGGGAGCAAATAACCAATTGATCCGTCATTCACATGAATCATCTTTCATCACAAGACCCCGAAATCTACGCCGCTATTGAACAGGAAGTCCACCGGCAGAATTACGGCCTGGAACTGATCGCTTCGGAAAATTTTGTCTCCCGAAGTGTCATGCAGGCCCAAGGCTCCATCTTCACAAATAAGTATGCAGAAGGACTGCCGGGCCGGCGCTATTATGGAGGATGTGAATTTACAGATGTCGCAGAGGATTTGGCCCGCAGTCGTGCAAAACAACTCTTTCAATGTGACTGGGTCAATGTGCAACCCCATTCAGGGGCCTCCGCCAATGCTGCCGTCTATCTGAGCTGTTTGAAACCCGGAGACACCTTCCTTGGACTTGACCTTGCACATGGCGGACACCTGACACATGGAAGCCCCGTGAATTTTTCAGGCATCTGGTTTCAGCCAACCTACTACGGGGTAGAAAATGACGGGCGTATTGATATGGATCGTGTAAGGGATAAAGCAAAATCCGTTCATCCCAAACTGATCTCCATTGGAGCCAGCGCCTATTCGCGTGATTTTGACTACGAAGCATTCCGAACCATTGCCGACGAAGTCGATGCACTCCTTTGGATGGACATGGCCCACCCTGCCGGACTGATTGCCGCAGGTGTCCTGAATGATCCGCTGCCACATGCACATATCGTCACCACAACGACACACAAGACACTCCGCGGGCCGCGCGGAGGGATGCTGCTGATCGGGCGTGATTTTGAAAACCCCTTCGGCAAGGTTGCCCCAAAAAGCGGCCGCGTCCGGAAAATGAGCGAACTGCTTGACTCTGCGGTCTTTCCTGGAATGCAGGGGGGCCCCCTCGTCCATGTCATCGCCGCCAAAGCAGTCGCTTTCAAGGAGGCACTGCAGCCCGAATTCATTTCATATGCCAGACAGGTGCAAAAAAATGCAGCCGTCATGGCCGCATCCTTCCTGTCGCGCGGCTATGAAGTTGTGAGCGGAGGGACCGACAATCATCTGATACTGGTCGACCTTCGCAGCAGGAACATCAACGGACGAGATGCAGAACATGCTTTGCAGTCCGCACATATTACCGTAAATAAAAACATGGTCCCCTTTGATGATAAAAGTCCGTTCGTGACCAGTGGAATCCGGCTGGGAACCGCTGCGGTCACCACGCGCGGCTTTCAGGAAACAGATATCGAAGTGGTGGTCACGCTGATTGACCGTGTCCTGAGTGCGCCAACGGATGCGTCTGTCCGGCACAGGGTGCAAACTGAAATCCATGCACTCTGTGAAGCCTACCCGCTCTATGACTTTGTAACGGCCTGACCCCCTGCAAACCTGCTTCATGGTCGGGCTACCTTTTATGTGATCAATCAGAATGAATGCAGCATGCTTTGCGATGCGCCCCTCGGGATCACTTTTCCTGAACCGATGAGGCCAGCTTTTGTATACAGACGCTACCCTTGCACAGAAATCTATGACGGTCGGAAAAATAGCAGAATCGACCTACTTACATGATTCAGGCCTATCGGAAGAGATTTACGATATGGCGCTGGTGTCTGGTGAACAGGAAAGGATCATTGATCCTGAAGGTACAAAAGTGGATTGGCTTCTGGACATGCGGATCCCCCTCCTTGATGGCAGCGTCGCCTCTAGACTGGGCAACCTGATTGCGGACCGGATACGTATGACGGGATGCAGGCAGGTCGCCGGCTACGGCTTCGGGGGCAATGCAATGGTCTGTGCAACCATCCATGCCGATGGATACCCACACCTTCTGGGTGGATTTATCCGGCTGCAGCGCAAACCACATGGGAGGCGGCGCCTGATTGAAGGCCCCCTTGATCCTCACCTCCCCGTCATACTCCTTGACGACCTGCTCAATAGCGGAGCATCCGCACTCCACGCACTTCATCAACTCAGAAGTGAAGGGTTTCATGTAGCGGGATTTTTCACCGTCTTTGAATTCACCTGGGGGAATGGACGGGCAAAACTTGAAAAAGAGGGCCTCCGGGTAGATGCATTGATGGAGTTGGCACTCAATCAAAAAACTACTGCGGGAAGTTCTGACTCGGCGGTTCGTGCTTAAGAAAAATGGGCTTCAACTGGCGAAGACTGTTGGCGCGTCGTAAAGCGGCAAAGACCTCTGCTGCCATTCAGAAAGCAGAGACCGGGGCCGTCGCAGAGCCGCGTGAAAATGTGCTGCCGGAAGGTAGTGAGATGCCCTTCCTGGATCACCTTGAAGATCTGCGCTGGACGATCATTAAAGGGGTCGGCGGGGTAGTCCTTATGACCATTTTTGCCGCCATCTTCCATAACTGGGTGGTGGATGTGGTTCTCATGGGACCCGCACGCGGGGACTTCATTACCTACCGCCTTCTAGGTCTCGAGTTTACCGACCTGCATCTGCAAAACCGTACGGTAACCGGACAATTCTTTGCACTTATAGGGATTGTGATGGCCGTGGGGATTGTCGCCGGTTCCCCGATCCTGATCTACTATATCTGGAAGTTTATTGAGCCGGGACTCTATCCAAGGGAGAAGGCCGGCATGAAATTTGTCTCCGTCTTTGCAACCTTCTTTTTTGTGCTCGGAATCCTGTTCGGCTATCTGGTCATTACCCCGCTGGCGCTCAATTTCTTTAACAACTTCAATATCTCCGACATTATCCGTAACGAGTTTGATATTACCCGCTATTTCAGCAGTGTCACCTGGTGGGCGTTTGGGTCCGGCCTCCTTTTTGAACTCCCTGTTGTCATCTACTTCCTCTCAAAACTGGGCATTGCCACCCCGAAACGTCTGCGCGCAGCCCGCAAATACGCGTTCCTGGGCGTTTTCATTGTCGGTGCATTCGTCACCCCGGCCGACCCCTTCTCTATGTTTGCGGCCGCACTGCCACTCTACCTGCTCTACGAGGGGTCCATCATTGTCGCTGTCTGGACCGAACGCAAACGGATTCGTGAACTCAACAAAGCGTTTGGAGACGATAATTAACTCATCTGTCCCCAAACCCACAGGAGGGTGCGTACCCCCATCATCGCACAGATCAGCGTTACCAGAACTCCAAGTCCCAGATACCAGCGTGGCAGAGAAACGGCCTTCTGCCGGGTTGCCAGCAACAGCACAAAACCTGCGATGAAGGGAAGCAGAAGCCCATTCGCCGCCTGTGCTGCAATAATGATCTCCAGGGGATTGCGCCCATAAAATGCAAAGCCCATCCCTGTTAAAAGTACGGAGATCCACACAACTCGAAACCCCGCATGTCCGGGATCATCCGGCCATCCAAAGATTTCACGGACTCCACATGCCGCTGCCAGCGGCGCGGTCACGGCAGATGTGATTCCCGCTGCAAACAGACCAATCCCGAAAAACAACTCGGCAAATGGCCCCGCCGCCGGCCGGATGACCGGCGCAATCGCTGCAACCGAACCCACCGAACCCGTCTCCAGCGTTGCACCCGAAAGCAGAATGGCGACCGAAATCACTCCACCCAGTGGAAGAAAAATTGCCATCCCCGTCAACTCACGCCGCCAGGAAATCTGCGAATCAAAGCCGGTCCAATACTTTTTAGCAGCGCTCCCATGCAAAAAAAGGTTATAGGTCACGACGGTTGTCCCTACTAGTGCAACGCTGCGCAGCACCCCGCCTTCCGGAATGCTCGGAAGAATCAGCCCCTGAAATGCCTGCGACCAGTCTACAGGTGCCAAAAACATCGTGACCAGAAATACCACACTCATAAGCAGCACCAGACCCGCCAGAATTCCGGTTACCCGACGCAACTGTAAAAAAAGCACCATTGCGGCCAGTCCGCCAATCAGGAACACCAATGTGCCTTCCGGCACCTCCACCAGGCTGCTCATGCCTGCGACGGCCCCCGCAATATTCCCCGTCTCAAATGCTGCCGTACCCGCCCAGAGTCCCAGAACCACCAGCGAGATCACCACCCATCGCATAGATGAATCCCGGGTGTACTGCCGGAGTGCCTCCCCCATACCAAGACCGGAAAGGATTCCCGCGCCGGCGGTAAAAGATTGAAGGACAAACGTTGCGCCAACCGAAAACAGCAGAACCCAGCCCAGCGTGTAACCAAAATCAATCCCTGCGGTCGCACACGTCAGCACCGTACCGGGTCCCACAAAAGCTGCAACGACCAGAGACGAGGTTCCCAGCTGCAACCGGGGGCGTTTCATTGGAGCTTTTGTCCTATGAGATCGTCCAGGTATCTGCAGCACGCAGAAGTGTATCCAGATCGCCAGAGCCGCGCTTTGCGGTCACGGTGGCAATCTGTTCCTGTAAAAGCTGCTCATAGGTCGGCCGCTCCTCGCTGAACAGGACCCCAAACGGGCACGGCATATCAGGCCGCTGCGACATCCGGCTCACGATCCCCGACAGTTCCAGGCTGTTCTCGTCGTAGACAATCGCATCCTCAACCGAAAAATGTCCTGCATCAAGATCAAAGACAATGGGCTTAAATCCATCCAGCCGGACCCCCTTGGTCCCCTTTGCAAACAGCATGGGCTTCCCATGCTCAAGATAAATCGTCCGGTCCGCCTTGGTTGCCTTTTCTGTGAATTCAAAGAAGGCACCGTCATTGTAGATATTGCAATTCTGATAAATCTCAATGAACGCGCTCCCCCTGTGCGTATGTGCACGCCGAAGTATCTGTATCAGATGTTTGGTATCCCGGTCTGCGGTTCTTGCAACAAAAGAAGCAGAAGCGCCCAAAGCAAGTGAAAGTGGATTAAACGGGGGCGCAATGGAGCCAAACGGGCTGCTCTTGGTCACTTTGCCAATCTCACTTGTCGGACTGTACTGCCCCTTGGTCAGCCCGTAGATTTGATTATTAAAGAGCAGGATCTGCAGGTTTACATTCCGGCGCAGTACATGGATCAGATGATTGCCGCCAATAGACAGAGCATCTCCGTCTCCCGTCACAACCCAGACATCAAGATCCGGCCGTGAGGCCTTCAAGCCGGTAGCCATGGTCGGCGCACGTCCGTGAATGGAATGCATCCCGTACGTATTCATGTAATAGGGGAACCGGCTTGAGCAGCCGATCCCGCTGATGAAGACAACATTTTCCCGTTTCACCTCTAGTTGCGGCATCAACCGCTGAACACTGGCCAGGATTGCATAGTCTCCGCAACCTGGGCACCACCGTACATCCTGATCGCTTGCGAAGGCCTTGCGATCAATTCTGGCTTTGGGAGGTCCCGATTTACCTGGCCGCCGACCCGGCGGCAGGGCTGGCTTCTTTACAGGTGGTAGTTTTGGCATCAGTGATATTTTTTGCATTGATGAGCGGCAGCATCTACAATCTCGCTTGCCTTAAACGGCTGCCCCTGCACCTTATTCAAGGCAACAAAGGGTAACAGAAATTGATCCCGGAGAATACGAACCATCTGCCCCTTATTCAGCTCAGGGATCAGGTGATGTTCAAAATATCCCAGCACACCTCCCAGATCAGACGGAAGCGGGTGGATATAGCGCAATTGTACGGCCCCGGCCTTCAGCCCAAGATCCCGCAACCGATCTATCGCCGTCCTGATCGCTCCCTCGGTAGATCCCCATCCGATAATGAGGATATCTCCTTCGGAATCCCCATAGATCTCAACCGGTGGAACAAACCGGGCAACCCGCATGACTTTGTCCGAACGAAGATCTGTCATGAATTCATGATTTTCCGGGTCATAGGAGACTTCTCCCGTCTCATGCTGTTTTTCCAATCCCCCTAAACGGTGCTCCAGTTCTGGTGTACCGGGCTTCGCCCACGGCCTTGCGAGCGTCGCCTCGTCACGCAGATAGGGTAGAAACGTCTTCTTCCCGTCCACCGTTTGATTGGGTTTACGCGCAAACGAGATTGGAAAGTCGTCCAGATCTTTGGCAGACGGGATGCGCCAGGGCTCAGATCCATTGGCCACATATCCATCTGCCAGCAGAATTACCGGAGTCATATGACGCACGGCAACGCGGCACGCCTCATATGCCGCATGGAAACAGTCTCCAGGGGTGGATGCCGCAAGAATCGGCAGGGGCGCTTCGCCGTTGCGACCATACATGGCCTGAAGGAGATCACTCTGCTCTGTCTTGGTTGGCAATCCTGTGGACGGCCCACCTCGCTGCACATTGATAATCACCATGGGGAGTTCCATCATCACCGCCAATCCAATCCCCTCGGTTTTGAGCGTCAATCCGGGACCACTGGTGGCACAGACTCCTAGATTCCCGCCAAAGCTTGCACCAATTGTGGCACCGATTGCGGCAATCTCATCTTCAGCCTGGAAGGTTTTGATACCAAAATTCTTATGCCTGCTCAACTGATGCAGAAGTTCGGATGCGGGTGTGATCGGATAACTGCTGTAGAACAGGTCAAGGCTGCTTTGATGACTGGCAGCAACCAGCCCCAGTGCCAGAGACTCCACTCCACGGATTGCGCGATATATCCCTGGTTCCAGCTGAGCGGGAGACACCCTGTACTGCACAATAAAATCTTCTGTGGTTTCACCGTAGTGAAACCCCTTCTTCAGTACATGCAGATTCGCACTCAGCAGTTCTGGACGACTGGCAAATTTATGCGATAACCAGTCCAGTGCAGGCTTAAGCGGGCGGGAGTACAGCCACAGCGTTAAGCCCAGCGCAAACATATTCTTGCTGCGATCCACAACCTTTTTGTCCAGCCCGAAGTCCTTGAGCGCCTCCTCGGTCATTCGAGACAGTTCAACATCGAAAACCCGGTAGTTCTTCCGCAGTTCTTCATCCTCCAACGGATTCGTTTTCCCGTATCCGGCAAGTTTCAGATTATGGGATTTGAATGCGTTCACATTAAGGATAATGGCCCCGCCGAGTCGAACCCGGGATAAATTCACCTTCAGTGCAGCCGGATTCATGGCTACCAGCAAATCCACCTCATCTCCTGGAGTACGGACATTGACCGAACCAAAATGCAACTGATAGCCACTCACTCCGTAAGTCGTCCCGGCGGGGGCGCGGATTTCGGCCGGGAAATCCGGCAAGGTGGCCAGATCATTCTGTGCAAAGGCCGTTGCTAAAGTAAACTGGGAGCCGGTCAATTGCATCCCATCACCGGAATCCCCTGCAAAAAGCACGGTTGCTTCGCTGAGAGATCTTACAGATTTCGTTTCAGTAACGATATTTAGGGAGTCATCCTCCATCAGATTGTCAATGATTTAGGCGTTTTCTTCTACCATGAACGCCGACTTCAACTGCCGGTCTATCTGTGTGTTGCGTATAACGGGAAAGGATCAGATTTTCGTAACTTGGAGCATTCTGATTAACATGGTTCACTACACCTCGGTTACCGAGAAAATTTCTGTCACGGTGTCCCCCGTCTATCTTGACGGGGAATCCAGTTATTTCCTGGACCGATTTGTGTTTGCGTACTTCATTGCAATTACGAACCACCGCCGGGATCCTGTCCAGCTTCTTCGGCGATACTGGCGAATCCACGAACAGGGCCTGGCCGCAAAAGAGGTGGACGCAGAAGGGGTGGTTGGGAAGCAGCCCCTCATCAAGCCGGGCGAGTCCTATTACTATAACAGTTTCTGTATTCTCAAATCCTTTGAGGGAAGCATGGAAGGCCACTATACGATGTCCACATCAACAGGGAAAACACTCCGGATTGCAATCCCCCAATTTCATCTGAAAGTCTGGGCGAATTAATTGCGCAGAGAGGTCAATGTGTCCTTGAGCGGCGGCAGAACGGTACGCCGGGGGGCCCTTGCACGCACCATGTATGCCTCTAGAAAGCCTCGATGCTGATCTGGTGTCTCCACGGCCTCAACAATAAGATCATGATCCAGATCATTGATCCGATCACACGCCGCCCGCAGGGCATCCATGGAAATCTTGAGTGCGACATCCACCGGCATACGCTCCGGATTAATATCGAGTCCGTACCAGCCCTCATACCCGTGCATTTTCAGCACATAGAGGCCGGCTTCCATCTGCTCCGGCGAGATCAGGCCCACATTCAAATCCTGATCGTAATTCCCCAGCGGCTGGCTATTCCAGTGGGTGTGTGCCAGACGCCCCTCGGACAGCGGCCAGCTCAATGCATAGGCAATATCTTCAAACCCCATTAGCAGGTGTCCGATTTCAGGATTCATGCACGCGAGTTTATGGCCTTCGTCAAGCAGAGTTCGATTGACGGGATGCTCCAGTATCTGCTCAACCTGCTTTCCCAGCAGTACGCCTTCCGGTGTGAGGCTGTAGAGAATCCGACCGCGGGGCTCATAGGGCTTCGGCTCAAATGCAATCCGAGAACCGGGTGCCGCATCCAACGCCTCGGCTAATCCCCCGGCAAATCTTTGGCGCATATGGGCCATATTGATGCCAAACGGGTTTTCGTACCCGTCAATCCCAGGCCATACGACCGAAAAATCACATCCCAGTTCCTTCCCTAGACGGAATGCGCGTGCAGTGCGGTCAATCGCCATCTGACGCAACCTGTCATCGGGGTTGGAGAGCGAACCGAATTCAAATTCCGGATCATAGAACAACAGCGGGATGACGGTCAATAACCGAATGCCCGTATCCCGGGTGAAATCCTGCCAGAGCGACAGGTTGTCTTCATTAATTTCATTCGGATAGTGTGCTTCCAATGCGTGGAGGCCGTAATCCTTCAATGATGCGGCAATTTCCAGACGGGCTTCCATAGATTCATCCGGCTTGTATTTGGCATGAAATCTTGAGTCTGCCGGCGAAAAGAACCAGATCCCTGCAGAAAACCTGGGGGTCAATTCAAAGGACTTTAAATGAGAGACCAGATCATCTCCCGTCCGGATCGTGATCTGGTGACGTAAATCAATCAGGGGCATCCCGATATTTCAGTTTTGGTGAACGATACTCATGTCTGATGATACGCAGGAAACGCGGAACTGGGTCCGATGCACTGTGAGCGGAACCGACACCTTCCTTTCATCTCCATCCGGGGATCGCTTATGCCTATATGGGATCCGGGGATGGATCTCAAAATTATTTAAGGGTAACTTAAATGCCCCGTCATCCGTCGGTATTTCAACCGTTGAACCTCATCCCGCCTATTCATTTTTCTGATCAAGCAGACGGTATTCAATGAGTGCCGCCCGGCCGGTGATGTCAACAATTGGCATTCATCATCTCAACCCCGTACGCATCTGTAAGTCTCAAGGGTTTCCCTAACCGGAAGACAACTGGCTGCTGCCTGCCCTGATCTACTGCAATATTGTCCGTGTACAGGTAGGTCTGATCCAGATTGTTCCGTTTGGGATTCAGCCGTCCATGCAGCCCAGGGATATGGCCTGAAGCATTTGAAAAAATGACTGCGCCTCCCGCCGCAAGCGAATTCAATTCCAATAATAACCCTCCATGCGATGGTGTCCACGACCGTATCAAACCTGCCGTATAACCCGGCATTGCAGCGTAAACCGTCATCGGCAAATGGGTTGTATACAAATCAAAGTCTACTTCACCATTGCTGTCGGTTGTCGCCCGATGCCGGGTTTTATTGGGAAAGAAAACTAAAACATCCGCACCGACCATCGGCTCTCCTGCCGAATGCACCGTGGTAACAGCATCTGAAAGCACAAGTTCAAGCCGGGCAGACGGGATCACCAGGACTAAGTTTGTTCTATCAACAATTTTGTACTCAGGCATGCTGCCAGTAATCTCATGAGTTCCTTTGAGAATGATTGAAACCCCATCTCCCCGCCGTTCCATCATATTTTTGTGAAGATGGGTTTGGCCGAAGTTCTTCGATCAGATTACCGCGCAGATCACTCTGGTTGCAGAATTACAAGCCGTAACTATCCTTCCCAGTGAAACCTGGAACAAGTTACGCTGTACAGCGCATAAAGTGTTCCTTGAATGTGCAATCTAATTGACGCATATCTCCATGAGTCCTGCAAAGTTACCAATTGAAGACTATTTGGTCATTGCTTACCTACTCAAGAAGGCGGGGCTTGACGGGATAGTCTTAACGCCCCTCCAGATCAACAAGTTGGTTTACATTTGCCATGGATGGGTATTAGCCAAGTTGAACTGTCCATTAATTGATAACAGTTCTGGCCAAATTCAGGCATGGAAATATGGCCCGGTTGTTCACCGAGTGTACGTCTTGCTCAAAGACTTTGGGTCGCAGGAAGTAACCTACGATTCCTTTTGCGAGAGACTCGAACGATTTCTAATTGGAGAAGAGTCGGCAGATAATTACATCTCGGGGAAACTTGAGGATCTTGCCTCAAAAGAGCCCAGTGTGTTTAAGTTAATAGACATGGTCTGGTATGTATATAAGGGGTTATCGGGAGGGCAGTTAATTACAATAACCCACAAGCATGGAACTCCATGGTATCAGAAAGTAAAGAGAAATGTATTTGGGCAGGTAGTTCACGCAATACCCATCCCCGATCAGATAATTTCTGATTACTACAAAAATGAATTGAGAGAACTACCAGACTTTGCAAATGCCCAGCACGGAAGAAAACATTGAAGACGTTCTGAATCAACTTCGTGAGGCATTAAAGAGTCAACCATCTTCAGAAAAAGAATCGGATCACTTGCAGCCGCCATCGGGGAATTGGGCTGCAAGAATCTATGAAAATGAATATAAGCCCTTCCCTAAATGGATCAAATATCTCATACGTTACGGAATTGTTGTGATCGCTTTTTTGATTGGACTAAATCATGGTTCAGCCCAGATACAGCAGTTACTGTGTCAGTGGTTTGACAGATTCTGCGGTTAAGTCCAGTCAACCGCAAGCATCTCCGTCCAACGACGCACCATCTTGTGTGTCCAACGTGGAGTTATCACGATTGCTCTGGCCATAAATGCAATCTCGGAAATCCCGCTGCGGCAGAGCAGAAAGTTGTGTCCACGCCACCATACCGTCCAGTTCAGTGATCGGCCGTATTGTTGATTCAGCCAAGAAACACGGAGTAAGATGGGCTAGGGACAATACGGCCGCGAAGTGTCGCTAGACGCGGCCCCCTCCGATGCGCCGCCCCTCGTCGTTGGACAATGACCATGTACGCAGCGGCCGGTCCGGCGGGGGACGGAACAGAGGGGGTTGCCCCTCCCGAAATTCTCAACGAGCCAGGCCTGCATGGACGGGATCGGGATGACATACATGTTATCGAACTCTTCCAGCACGCCTTTGTGCACCATCCGCCGGAACAACTCTTCCGCCTTGGATTCCCCGTACGCATCCGTGAGCGCGTCCGTCAGATACTCTCTGGCAAAACTGTACCGGGGCGGCACATCCCGGAGACTGTGAGCAATACATCGAAGTACGCTGTCCTGAATGCCCTGCACCCGCGCTTTGTAGAATTTTGTGCGTTCTTTCCGCCCCGTCTCCATCACCACATTCAACCCATTCGGGGTCATCCGCCTGCGGTCCGCCCGCACCTGCAGCGCCGCGGCTTGCGCATAGCAGGCAATATGCTGAGGCCAGCCGTGCGTCTCTGCCATGATCGCATCCACCCAGGGCCTGATGTCTCCCTTGGCCTTCCCCTCCAGCTGGAGCCAGTCTGCGATGACCCTCCGCTCTTCATCCGGCTTTAGAGGCTCCAAATCCACGCAGCAGCCGGGCTTAAAGCGGGACACGCCCATTTTCTGGAATGCCACCTTCGTCCCACCGAGCCCCGCCACGAGCAGCATCATAGGGCGCCCCATGTCGCCGTTATGGAGTCTATCCAGAAACACCTTCACCGTCTCGTGACGCGCATCCGAAGATGTCATCCCTCCGCCCAGTGTCTGTGCTTCGTCCAAGACGAGCAGGAGCGGGGACTTCCCTAGCCTGATGATACTCTGGGGAGTGTGACCGGGGAGTTTGAACTTCGCTCCCGCCCCTCCCTTGATCCATTTATCAAATCCCGCCTCTATAGCGATTGTGTCCAAAAGAGCCCGCCAGACTTCCCAACGCTCTAACAACTGGCACATGGCATCCGTGTCCCAGAGCGCCTTCGTGTTTATCTTCAGCGTCTCCCATCCACGCTTTCTGGCCCGCCGCGCACACTCATAAAGCAGTGCGGTCTTGCCCGCACCCGGCGCGGCCTGAATCAGGAACGTCGTCCCCTTCGTACTATCATCCACCGTGAACTGCAAACGCTTTCGAAAGGCACCCAGCACTTTCTCTCTCCCGTGGAAGTACTCGGTTTTTCCCCGGTCGTCTATATCGTCGGCCCAGTCTGGGGTATAACCGTCATTCATCGCTATTGGAGGTTGCGGGAGAGATTAGACACCCCGAATCCCGGCGGGATTCCCCGCACCAGGTGCTGCGCATGTTCAACCGGGGGGCGAGTTCCCTGTGCGCGTCCAGCACCTGCCGACTATCGCCGCAAAAAGCCCCCAGTCGCCATTCAGCACAGCACCGCCGGCAAAGAATGGAGTTTATCTACATGAGGCCCCCGTGCAGACCGTGCAGTTACAGATGCTATATCTGTTCCACAGGCATCTACCGGACTAGATACACAGGCAAAAAGACATTCCCGAATTAATCTTTGCCTGCGCCTTTCCACGGCGCACGGAAAATCTGATCTGAAGTCCCATCAGACCATACACCAATGGAACCATTCCATCAAACCGCAAAAAATCGCATAATTCCGGTGTCTTCATGGAAAAATCAGAGGATAAGTTGTTTTTTCTTCAGCCCTTAGTCTTGAAATTTGACATCCCATCTCAAGACTGCTTCCAATCCTGACGAGCCCCCGTGGAATATCCCCCCCTTCATACCCCAACTTCAACGCCGCAGAGAGATTTTCCTGGATCTGATCTCGTAACACAGCCCCTGTACCCGCACCACTTTCACGACTGGTATTCTGCATCAGGCCTGTCGCCGCTATTCATCCCGTTCGTTCGGAAAAACCAACCCCCTCGCATGATTCTCCGGCACAACATATCGGGTATGATAGTCCAGCCAATCGGATGGATAACGCTGATAGACGGGGTCGTCCTTTAATCGCCCTGGAATCTCATCATACGTAGGATCGCCGTGCGATGGCAGCGGACGGAGAGTTCTGGAAAACGTCGTATTATAGTCCCCGTCCTTCACCCAGCCATCCCCGATCAGGACAAAATCTCTCTTGTAACCTGCGGCGACCGGACGCATCTCTGTAAATTGCAGCAGCATTTCGTCCCCTGCATTCATGATGACATAGCGGTCATCAATCTGTTCTAACAGCGGACCTACCTCTCCAAAACGGGTATGGTACCCAACCAGATCACGCCAGATCTGTGCAGTACCGCTCAATGTATCGTATACGGGCAGTTCGGGGGAGGAGCGATCTCGCTCATTCACGACCGAGAAGCCGCGATATCTGAGATCTGCCTCTTTGGGGAGCATGTGCGTGACCTGCAAAGCGGAATCCTCCAGTTTTTCTGCAGTATACAGTGCATCCCAGTAAATCTCCATGTTTGTATGCAGGCGAAGTCTCCGGGCCCCCGAACTCCTGACCACCGGCGCTAAATCAATCAGGATTGTTTTGGATTTCCCGCTGGGGAACCCCAGATTTGCATGTACTGTTTGCCAGGATCCATCCGGGAGTTGCGCATCCACACGTAATCCGCTGGGAGGGGCATGGTTCCCCTGACTGATGGCGACATTGATGGAGCTGTCCGTTGGCCGGATCCAGCCTCGACCAATCAGCCAGGCATCCTGCGGGGTTGCCTCGCTGATCTCCACTTCCAGATAATGATCTCTGGTAATCCCCTGATAGTCACCACGTCCAAAGAAGTCTGCATAATGTTCATCCTGAACCAGTACGGTCTCCAGTACATCCTCTCCGCGATCATTCCATGCTCCCGCAATGGGGATGCGTTCCGAGGTCAGATGGACCTTCAACTCCGGCGGAGGGAAGGCAAATCGTTCATCTACAAAAATCTCCGTACCAACCGGATGATCCACAACCATCAGAGAGACATGATCAAAAAAGTGAGTTTCCCATAACTCTGCGGTGATCCGAATATCATAGTGTCCATCTCTCGGCTGGAGCTGCTCTCCCTTGATCTTCACCCAATCTTCGGTGGTCATAATACCTGCGGTCTCCTGTGCATTGATCCGAAGTCCGAGCGGTGAGCGCCAGATAAAGTCGGTGACAAACTCCACATCCTCCCCATTCCAGGTGAAAAGCCATGGACAGGAGCCCTTCAGTCGCTGGGTTGCGCTGACAATTTCATCCGAAAGCAGATCAAATTCCGCCTGTACCGATCCATTGGGCCAGATAATGCGTGCAACATCGGCCAGCGACTGTTCTCCAAGCCCAAAATGCACAATCGGCTGGGTGATCGGCTGCTTCTGGTACAGGAGTCCTGCACGGACTTCAACCTCTCCGCCGATCCCGAACGAATTAATCCGCTGATCTCCAACCGCCTGCGCGGCCCGCGGCTGAATCTGGAGCATCTGGTATTCTTTGGTCTGGATGACCCCGTACCGGACCGGCTGGCGCTGAGCATTTAAACCTATCATATCCAGTCTCCCGGCAAACCGTGTTGCACTGAGCGCGTGCGTTTCCAGTTCGGTCAGCGTCTCCTGCAGATAGAATGCATAATCGTGATCCTGCAGGAAAATTTGTGATTGGCCACTTGCGGTCACCACCATATCAATGCCTCCATTATTATCCAGGTCTCCGGTCAAAAGCTGTGCATCCGGTGTCTGCAACGCCCCCTCCAACAGCATCTCCACGGCGGGATCACTTCCCAGAGTTACACGCAGAATCTCTCCGGTATCTTTAAGGACGAGGAGTTCTATCCTGCCGTCACTGTTACTGTCGCTGACCGTTACATCCAGAAGAGAATCGTCCGCTATGGGGTTCGACACGGGAATGAATTGGCCCTGCCGCTCATTTGCCAGCACCTTCAATCTACCCTCTGAATCCAACATTGCCGCATCCGGGTCGCCATCCTGATCTAGATCGGCCCACTCAAATGCAAGGATCAATGATTCCACTGGAAACCAGTCGGAGCGCTCAAAGGTGCCATCTCCCTTATTCCGAAGCGTCAGCAGTCCGTTTTCGGCATCATTCAGAACCAGATCTATATCTCCCTCCAGATCCATGTCCGCCGCCCAGACGCCTGTATAGGCGGCATGGGTAAGCGCCGTGCTCAGATTCAACTCACTGGTTGCATCCACAAACTGTTCCAGCGAATCCTGACGCAACACACGCAGCCCCTCTGCTCCGGCCAGAATCAGATCGGTTCTGAAATCAAAATTATAATCCACCCCGACCCCGGCATCATGCCCGCGCACCGCCGGTGCCTGCCACGCTTCCCCCCGGAGTGTTTTTACCAAATCCGCCCCGGCATAAAATACCGCCGGCAATGCCTCATTCCCCAATGCAATTGCAGCAATCCATTCCTGAGATGTATCTGAAACCATGAATTGCTGATCCGCTACAATTTGCAGAGAGTCATCCCGTGGCGCGGGGGAGGAAGATGGATTTTCCAGACGGATAAACCGGGTCACCGGATCCCCTACGCGTTCATCGGGTACGCGTGCCTCGGCGAGATCCTGGCGATATCGCGGCTCGGTCAGCAGGATATTGCGCAAAAATCCGAGTTGTCTTGCGGCCTCTTCATCGGAGGATGCACGCTGGAGCAGTTCAATCTGCCCGCGCACATCTTCGCCCCATGTGAAGGAACCAAATATATTCAGCAGTTCAAGGTCCAGTGCGCCTGACGAAGCAGATTGCTGAAGCTGATGGAGTAAGACGGCCGTATTCTCCGGAGCTGTAATCCCGAGGTTACGCATAGAGAACCGGCGTTCATCCGAGTCTTCGGGAAGCATTTCAATGAGTGCAAAGAGTGCACGCAGATTCAGTGAATCAACGGACACAACCCTGCGCAGGTTACGCAGTTGTTCATCGCTATCGCCGATCATTCGCGCATGAGCGGCGGCCAGAAGCAGGATTTCGCTGTTTTCCGGGTCCAGTTCCAGGGCGCGTTCCAGATGCTCAAATGCCACATCCGGTTCATTCCGGCGCATCGCCATCAGTGCCAAATTCGCCCAGGCGGCCGGCTCCTCGGGAGCGAGTTCGGTAACCAGTGTCAGTTTCGCCGCAGCACGCAGATCTTCCCCTACCTCCATCGCAGATACCCCGGCAAAGAAAGCACTCACGATCCGAACATACTCCTCCGATTCCGTCTGGGGTTCATCGGATATGCCACACCCAAGCATCAGGGCTGCAAGAATGGCGGGAATTATCAATTTGGTGCGATGCATAAAATTATTCCTTAAGTTGAAATACGTTTTAACGGCAGAATCCAATCAAATGTTTGAGTACAGATATAAGATAATGGCGTAATTTTGCTCCTGCTGAATGCAAAAACCAATCATGTATTATCGACGCTATCTGCTGCTGCTCCCCCTGCTGCTGCTACAGAGTGCTGCAGCACAATATGCCCAGATTCCAGATCCATACCGGTCTGCTGTGGACTCTGCCTATCAAATGATTTTCGAAACATGGCAGGCACAGAAATTCCCGGGGATCGCCGTCGCTGTGGCCGTGAACGGGCAGTTCATCTGGTCCGATGCCGTCGGTTTTTCGGATCTGGAGCAACGGGTGCCTCTGTGGCCGCACAGCCGCTTCCGAATCGCAAGTATCTCAAAGCCGCTTACCGCGGCAGCCGCCGCCAAACTCTACAGTCAGTCACGGCTGGATGTGGACGCAGATATCCGGAAGTATGTGCCGGGATTCCCCATCAAACGCTGGCCAATTACCCCTCGCCAACTGGGCGCACATCTTGGGGGGATTCGGGGATATCGCCCCGGCGAAATGCTCTCGCTGGTCCCCTATGCCACCGTTGAAGACGGACTGGCTATTTTTTCAGCGGATACGCTGATACATGAGCCAGGTACGGAATACCTCTATTCCAGTTACGGCTGGAACCTTCTCAGTGCTGTGATTGAGGGTGCCTCGGGCGAATCTTTCCTCGACCATATGAAGCAGGAGGTTTTTCTTCCACTGCGTATGCTGAATACGGTGGCGGATCATCCGGACCGCCTGATTGCGCACCGCGTCCGGTTTTATGTCCGCAGCGAGGACGGAACACTGCTGAATGCTCCCTATGTGGATAACAGTTATAAATGGGCTGGAGGCGGCTTTCTGTCTACACCAACAGACATTGTTCGATTCGGAATTGCCCATCTGGACCCATCCTTCCTTGACCAGAAAGCCAGGGAACTGCTTTTTACCGAACAGCAAACCATCACCGGCGAACCTGTCGGGTACGCGTTTGGCTGGCGGGTGGAAACCCGTTCCGACCGTCTTCGCTATTTCAGTCACAGCGGAGGGGCCATTGGTGGCACCTCTCTCCTTGTCATTCAACCGGATACCGGTGTAGTCGTGGCAGCCATGGTCAACATGAGTGATGCGAACCTGAATGTTGTACAGGAACTCGTTTCCCTGTTTGTTAGGGAGGCACAGCGTCTAGACACAGAGAAAAATCCACTTGACAGTAACTGAGACGGTATGCTGTGATTTACAGATCAGGGAATCCTTGCAGGGATCGTGATCTGTACTTACGTTCATCACGTTCTGCCGCACGTCAAACTCCATCTTCTATCAGACTTAGTTGGATTCCAGATGGATGGCCGGAATATTTTCCTGCCGAATCATTTCATTCAGGGCAGGCACATCCGTTTCAAATATGATCTGCAGAGCTTCCAGTTCTGCATCAATCCGTCCTGAAAGTTCATCCCGCACTTCCATGGCCTGATCTGTCGGCCGGTAATCCCCTATTGACACATTCGCGGCGACCGCAGCCAATTTGTTATTCAATCGGATTGGAAAATTCAATGGATCCTGACGGCTCTGATTTTTCGTTTGGTACAGTGCCTCCTCAATGCCGGTCATCTTCTCAATCAGGGCTTTGGCCGCATCCCTGATGCCGGTTTGCGCTTCATCCAGGTTTGCAGTAAATCTGCGAATCTGATCACGTACGGCACGAATATCCTTGATGGCCAGATGTATTTCACTGAGTTTGTCACGGATTCCAATGAGAAAATCAAACTGCATCTGCAGGTCCTCCACACTGGAACTTGAGCGCGGATCTTTGCGCAGTTCAAAGGTCGTCTCCAGCGAATCCTCTCCGACAATGAGTCGGGCGTGATACGTTCCCGGGGCTGCTCTGGGGCCTCGGACGCTCCCCGACCACATGATGAGTCCATCAAACGACCCGGCATCCTCATAGCGCGTATTCCATCTGAACACATTCATTCCGGCTTCAATTGCAAGATCGTCTTCGTCTGCATCAAAATCCTTGATCAGGGTTCCGTCAGATTCGAGGATCTCCAGTCTCGTCATACTTGAATCCGGGGCTTCCCTGAACCAGTAACGCAGATTTACACTTGCGCCGGTTCGCCAGATGAAATCTGAATCGTAGATCCATGCAGATGCTGAGGCGGGAATCCTCGATAATTGGTGCAATGGGGTCACATCCTCCATGATCCAGAATGCCCGCCCCTGGGTTGCCACAACCAGATCATTCTCCTTCCATTCCAGATCTGTGATGGGCACAATCGGCAGGTTCTGCTGGAATGATGTCCAGTTTTCCCCATCATCAAACGAGATATACAGACCTGACTCGGTCCCGGCCCACAGGAGCCCGGGATGCACCTGATCGGGTTGAATTGTGCGGGTAAAGTGCTGCGGATCCATCCCGTCCACGATCAGTTCCCAATCCGCCCCGTAATTGGTGGTCTTATAGATGTATGGAGAAAAGTCATCAAGTTTGTATCGGGTACCGGCAAGATACGCTGCCCCTTCATTCATTGGATGTGCAACCAGTTCATTGATCTGCATCCATTCCGGCATCCCTTCCGGCGTAATATCGGTCCAGATCTCTCCACCGTCGCGGGTAATATGAACCAGTCCATCATCGGAGCCTGTCCATATCACGTTTGCATCATGCGGACTTTCTGCTACGGCAAAGATGGTGGCATAGTACTCTACGCCTGTATTATCCTTGGTGATCGGGCCTCCGCTTGGGCCGAGTTTGGTTGAATCTGCGCGGGTGAGATCCGGGCTCATAATCTCCCATGACTGCCCTTCGTCCGTAGTTCGAAAGAGGTGATTCCCTGCCGCATAAAGCACATTGGGATCATGCATGGAAAAGAGGATCGGGAAGTTCCACTGGAACCGGTACTTCATACCTTCCGCACCATGCCCCATTGGGTTATCCGGATATACATTGATCGCTCTTCGCTCGCCCGAATCGTGATCTACGCGGGTGAGGTAGCCTCCATAGGACCCTCCGTATACGATCTGCGGCTGATCCGGTTTGGGAGCAATCCAGCCGCTCTCGCCGCCGGCAGTCGGCTCCCATTCCCGCTCATTCAGGCCATCCGATGTATGCAGGATGCGCACTGTTGAATTGTCCTGCTGTGCACCATAGATACGGTATGGGAAGTGATTGTCCGTAGTGACACGATAAAATTGTGCAGTGGGCTGATTGTAGTAGGTGCTCCAGTTTGCCCCCGCATCAAAACTCACCTGCGCCCCACCGTCATCGGCAATGATGAGATGATCGGGATCATCTGGATTAATCCACAGATCATGATGGTCGCCGTGGGGGGTCTGGATACTTGAATAGGTATGTCCTCCGTCTTTTGATCGCCAGAACTGCACATTCAGTACATACACGATATCTTCATTTCTGGTATCTGCATAGATGCGTGTGTAGTACCAGGCACGCTGTCGCAAATTGCGATCTTCATTCATCTTTCGCCATGTTTCGCCGCCATCATCAGATCGGAAAACCCCGCCTTCCGCCGCTTCAATGATGACCCAGATCCGATCTGGATTGACCGGAGAGATGGCAATCCCGTTGATGCCGAGGGGGCCATCTGGCAGGCCGTTATCCTTCCCCGTGATCTGGGTCCAGGTATCTCCTGCGTCGGTTGATTTCCAGATTCCACTCCCTTCTCCGCCGCTTTCCAGGCTATAGGGGGTTCGAATCACCCGCCAGGCACTTGCGTAGAGAATTCTGGGATTGGATGAATCCATGGCAAGATCGACAAATCCGACTTCGTCATTAATGAAGAGGATCTTTTTCCATGAATCACCGCCATCCACTGACCGGTAGATTCCCCGCTCTTCATTGGGGCCCGACAGGTGTCCCATGACCGCGGCATAGAGATGATCAGGATCCCGGGGATGGATGCGGATTCGCGGAATCCGGTGACTGTCTGACAATCCTTTATGCTCCCATGTACGGCCGGCATCAAGAGACCTGTAGATGCCATATCCGTGGGATACATTTCCCCGCACGGTTTTCTCTCCGCCCCCCACATAGATCACATTCGGGTCCCAGGTGCTGACAGCAACGGCCCCGATACTTCCTCCGAAGAAGCCATCGGATATATTTTCCCAGGTGGCACCGCCGGTTGTCGACTGCCATACCCCTCCTCCGGTTGCGCCGAAGTAGGCTTTCATGGGCTGCCCTGGAACTCCGGAGACGGCGGCAGAGCGCCCACCCCGGTAGGGACCGACACTTCGAAATTCCAACGCGCTGTAGTAGGTTGTATCATAGGATTGCCGGGCTGATCCTGATATGGGCCAGATGATCGTGAGCGTAATCAGTCCTAAAATGGATTGCCAAATTTGGGTACGTAACATCGGGATGTATATAAAGTCTGCCGGGTAAAATAGGCATTTTGAATCAGTATTCTCCAACAACCTTAAAAACTCCGTTCAAAATTTGGATCATCCGACATGCGCCACATGGAGAGCGATGCCTTCGAAAATATTTTCAGCCAGGCATCCTTCTTTCCATCAACCGGCATACCTTATGGCACGGACATTCAAATTGGATCCCATCACCACAGATACGTGCAGACCGAAAGGGGATGACTTGGACACCAAACAGAGATTCCAATGCTGCTGGAGTGATCAATATTTTGAACGCATCCCGAAGATCTTGGCGTATCCGAATTCACCGTCAATCAATACCGTAGCGCCCCCGTACATTCACGCCGATGTTTTCCAGTGCAGCTTCGCGAACCTGCCCCAGACCAAAGATCGAGAAAGACAGCCGTTCCCACGGACGCAGTTCGCCGCCCAGCCGGTACATCTTTCCCTGCCGCGCCTGGGTCACTCCGATCACCGACCGCGCGGTGCCCTCTTTCCACGGGATCCCGTACCCCAGTTCCAGTTCCGTCCGATGGACATTCGCTCCCATCGGTGCAGCATCCAGGATCGTCTGCTGCCGGTACATGGACATTCTCTGGTCGCGTCCCCATGATGGACGCAGACGCATCATCGGTCCTTCCCTGCTGCGGCCCATCTGCAGGGACCCCAACAGGCCCCACTCGGTGAACCCATCTGCGGTATGCATGATCAGTCCCTGCGTGCGCACCTCTGCCTGCAGGTGCCATGCCGGATAGTGAGCCCGCCGCCCAGCTCCAGTCCGGTGCCCGTCTCTGCGCTCCCGCCATCCTGTCTGACATTCATTTCCACATAGGGACGGAGGCTGCTCACGATCTGTGCACTGGCTTCCAGACCTGCACGGATCCGGTACACCTCTGCGGTAATATTGTGCTCTGCAATTTCTGCCCCGATCACCAGAATATCCCCCTGATAACTGAGTCCGATCCAGCGGCCCCTTGTCAACGTTCCCCGCATTCCCGCTGCCCCGAACCGGGACACCAGATCTCCTTTCAGTTCCCGTACCTCCACCTGCCCGCGTCCTGCTCCGCCGGCCAGCCATAGATCCCATCCTGAATGTGTATACGACACATACGGATAGACTCCGGTCAGTCCTGCGGTAATCTCGCCGGACTGTGCAACTACCTCAAACGACCCGTCTCCCTGACTGTGTGCAAGGAGCACGCCGGCCAGCCATCCTCCTTTCCAGCGGTAGTCTGCCCCCAGCATTCCCGTTGTCACCTCTCCCTGAAGGGTCAGCGCGTTCTCTCCCTTTCCATTGAACTGCCGGAATGCCCCCGCCCCCACATGCTGAGAGATCCACCAGACAGAACCATGCTCTGAGATACGCGGCAGCCCGCCAGAAGTTCGCCTAATGACGGATCCCAGGAAGAAGCCGAGTGCCAGAGCTGCGCCGTCTCTGCACGCTGCATTGCGCCGCACATGGCCCCGTCTGCTGCCAAACGGAACCGGTCTCCGAGAGCCTCCACAATCTGTATTGAGGCGGTCCGCACAAACCGCGCCGTATATGCCTCCAGAATTCCCTCGCTGACCGCCGTGGACTCCTGAATGGTTGCCACCCCCACAGCTTTTTCAATCTCTGCGTTCTCTGAAGACATCAGATGCAGACTGAAGGTTTCTTCCTGCCAGTCCAGCCCGTCTTTCAGAATCGGTACCGCAATTATGGCCTTGATGGTTCCCGGAGCCAGCGTTACCATGCCGGAGGTCGCTTCATAGTCTTCCCCTGCCTTGGCCGTCCCATCACGGGTTTGATATTCTGCCGACACCATCTCCGGCTGCGGATGCGACAGCGACACCCGAAACCGGACCCTGCCATCCTCTTCAAGCACCAGCGCATCGTCTACACGAAGCTTTGCATTTCCATCATTATCCAGAATTGTGCCGATCCCGACCTCACGGTCAATCTGCACATTCGCACTCGGATTGGACAGAGTCACATGGAACGTCTCATCCGGCTCCGGCACCTCATCATCGTTGACTTCAATCTCCACCACGCCGCGGATTGCGCCGGGATCATAGATCACCACCCCGCGGGAGGCCGTATAGTCATCTCCGGCCAAGGCCGTTTGATTGGAGGTTGCATACTGCACGGTCACCACCTCCTCAGAAGGCCGGTTCAACTGGATGCGCAGCTGGAGGTGTTCTTCGTTCTCGAGTCCAGACTGATTGAGGATGGAGACCATCAGCGGCGCTTCGTCATTGTCCATGATTGTGACCAGCGTGGTGTGCGTCTCGCTGTATCCTCCTCCGGATGCTGTGATTACCAGAGGAATTTCATCGTTCGTGTAATCCGCATCATCCTCCGCGGCGGTCAAGGTCACCGTCTGCGGAACATTCCAGTCTGTGCGGGTGAAGGTAAGCAAGGTTTGATCCAGACTCAAGTCCGTCCCCGCATATCCAGCCAGGTCCACCGTCACATTCCCCGACGGCTGTGCCAACAGGTGGACCGTGAAGACCGCCGTGCTCCCTTCTGTGATCGTCACTTCGTCCGCCGCCACGATCCCTGCCGCATCATTGTCGGTGATCGTGACCTCGACTTCATGCGTGACCCCCGCATATTCGCCCCCACCTGCACTCAGCACAATCGTCTCGGTGTCCGTGAAAAAATCATCATCTTCTGCCGCCGTCAGCGTGATTTGCTGCGGCATGCTCCAGTTGCCGGACGTGAAGGTCAGGCAGATCGGGGACGCAGTGAGGTCCCCTACTGCCCATGGAATTGAGATTGTCACCTCACCGGAAGCCGCGACAACAAGGGCAACCTCGAAGGTTGCCGACCCGCCTTCTGCCATCGTCACTGCAACCGGTGCGTTGATACCCGGAAGATCATTTTCGATAATGGTGACCTCCACCGTTTCGGTGATTCCGGCGTACCCGCCTCCAACCGCCGTCAGGGCCACGGTCACCACCGGATCCGGTACGCGATCCAGATCGTTCGCCGCGCGGAGTGTCACCTGCTGCTTCACCTGCCAGTTGTCCGGTGTGAAGATCCGCCGGACGGGGGTAAGCGTCAGATCCGTGCCCGCCGGCCAGTTCATTTCGACCGTCACCTCACCTTCCGGCTCCGAGGTTAACGAGAACTTGAACGTCTCGGATGCTCCCTCCAGCACGGATACCGCGGTCGGCACATCCATCCCCGCCTGATCATCATCCAAAATCACCACCTGAACGGAGGTCGGATCTCCTGCCACCACCCTGGACGGCAATTCTCCGAAGGTTACTGTAAACGCTTCGTCCCCTTCATCCACCGCATCGGCGAGGGTCGCAATCGTATAACTGCCGCTCTCTTCTTCCGCTTTGATCTGCACGGCAATCGGAACCGGAACCGCATAATCCCGCGCATCCGTGCTCACATCCGTCAGCACCAGTGGAATCGTCAGATCGCTGGCGATATCCTTATCCTCCGGCAGGCTGACCGTCACCGTCACCATCTCTCCCTCTCTCACATTGGCCGGATCCACGGACAGGCGTACTTCCACCGGCGGCGGCGTATCATTATCCAGGATCCTGATCTCTGCCGAAGCGTCGCTGCCCATCTCCACCCGGTCCGGCAGCTGATCTGCTGCAATCTCCACCGTCATAATCCCCGCCGGAGGCCGCGAACGTCAAGACCTCCGTTTCCGCAAAGATGTCCAGATCCTCGGCCGCACTCAAGATCACCGCCAGCGGCGACCCGCCCTGCACCGTCAGATCACTGTCCCCGTCATCGCTGAGCGCCACCGTCACACTGGCGCTCGGCGCATTCGTCAACTTCACCGTGAACGTCGCCGAGCCCCCGCCCTCCTGCAGTGTCAGAGAGGTGCGCGACAGTTCCAACGCCGCCTTATCCGTATCGGTGATCTCCACGGCCACTTCCGCTGTCACCCCGTCATAATCCCCGCCGGAGGCCGCGAACATCAGCATCTCGGTCTCATTCACCAGATCATCATCCTCCGCGGCCAACAAACTCACTGTCTGCTACTCACTCCAGTTCGATTGCGTAAAGGTCAGACTGCGGATCACCGCCAGCGGCGATCCGCCCTGCACCGTCAGATCACTGTCCCCGTCATCGCTGAGCGTCACCGTCACATCCCCACTCGGGGCATTCGCCAACTTCACCGTGAACATCTTGGAAGCACCCTCATCTACCTGCACCGTACCCGGCACCGTAATCTCGCCCTCATCATTATCCTTAATCGTGACTACCACCTCGGTGGACATGTTGTATTCTGATGCACCCGAACCCGTAAAAGTCAACGTTATCTCGTCGTCCATGATGTCATCATCGTCCTCCTTCGCCACCAACGTCACCGTCTGTGCTGTGCCATAGTTCGTCGGCGTAAACATCAAGGTCGCCGGATCCAGAGAAACCGGACTAGACCCCTCCAGAACAGTCCCCTCATGACCTTTAATCGCTACTGTCACATCTGCCGACGGTGGATTATTCAGCGAAACTCCAAACGCATTACTTACCGTAGCGCCCTCATTTACATCCACTTCAGAGGGGGCAACTTTAATCTCAGGAAAACGGTTGAAAATCCGTATCCAATTCTGTGCTTGCCCATCTACATAGACATCCTGCGGCCTGTCAGTGTTAACATCAAATCCTAGCCAAAAGTGTTCATCAGACTCTGGATTTTCAGAATCTGCTAGTACCTTTAGCGTGGTTGTAGCAGTTTTCTCTCCCTTTTTTATCGTAAGATTTCGAAAAAGCCATTCCAAATCACTAGAAAGATCTTTACCTCCAGTACTCCTAGCCCTTATCGGAATCACCCACGCATTTGAGAGAGGTCTATCCAGTGTTGCCGTCAGTGTCACCACTTCACCTTCCACTACGTTTGCTGGAAGCGGCGGATCCCATTTGAATACCGCTTTATCTTTATCTATGATCCAGATAGAATAGTTATAAAAGTGGAACCCATCATATTCCGCACCAGAGGCTGTGAAGTGAACAGACGCACTCTCATCTTTCATATCTCCATCTATATCCGCCGTAAAGTTTATGCTCTGGAACGTATTCCAATTCGTGGGTGTAAACGTCAGCGGCAGTTCGCTGGGATCCGTAACCCTCAGGTAACCAGATGAATTGATCTTATCAACCGTCACGGTCACATCACCCGACGGCTTTAATTTTAACTTTATCCCAAGATCCTTGCTCGTATCCTCATCCATTGAGAAGTTCATGGGATTAAATATTACCCACGACCACGCCTTATGAATCGTTACTGCAAAGCTGGCTTCTGCACCCACATCCACATATTCCGCCGCGCCCAAAGCTGTTAGTTTTAAAGTGAAATTTTCGTCCACAAAGTTGTCACTTTCTCCCGCTGAAAGATTTATCCTCTTAGGACGATTGTAGTCCGTCTGCCCAAAGATCAACATCAACGGGTCGGGTGGAACACGCAGACTTGCCCCTTGATAACCACTGACGGTCACGGTTACATCTGACGACGGCGCATGATTTAACCATACTTCCGCCAGTCTATTAGAATTGAATTGTCCCTCCCACATACCAACATCTGAAGGAAATACTAGAATATCCAAATAGGTAACCGTGTGCGTAACCGCTCGCTCGGGGGCAGTATTGGTGCCGTCGGTAGCCACATTCGCCCCCACCGTGATCGTCACATCCGATCCACCATGCGGCGTGATCACCAAACTGTATGTGTCACCGCTTCCGGTTAACTCGCCCTTTGTACCGCCGGTCACCCTCACATCCGGGGTCTCAAATCCAGTTACCGCCTCCGAAAAGGTGAACATTGCCGCGATGCTGGCTGTTGAGGAGTTGAAAGTTGTGGGCCCGCTAATAGAAAGCGTTGGCGTAGAAGCATCCCAGACTGCTGTCACTGAAACCGGAATATCGGGACCGACAATGGTGGCATCGTCCGCAGCAGTCGCCGAGTTCGCCGCTACCTCAACCGTCAGATCCATTCCCTGGGTCGGAGTCACCACCACTTGATAGGTGTCACCGCTCCCCGAGAAACTCCCCTCCAGTCCACCGGTAACCTTTACAGCGTTAGCCCCGAATCCCGTCACCTCCTTGGTAAATGTGAAGGTCGCCGTCAAATTGGCAGTAGAACTGATCTTTTCGGGCACCCCGGTAATTTCGACCGACAGTTCATCGTTGTCCCTTATAAGTATAAAGGATCCATGAAGGGAAGGATTTATCTTGTAGTCTTGACCTGATGATAGGTGACATATAGGTTTGCGTCTGGCTCGTCAACGCTGTCGTCTATCGTCTTCACCGCATAAGTCGCATTTCGACTGGCTCCTCCCACCTGTATATTCTTCGCACCTAGGTCTGCCGCTGAGACAAAGTTCCCGTGGTCTTCAGTAAACACATTGACCGTTATCGGTGAAGTCGGTACAGGCCATACTTCAACATTGAATGCAGCCTCCCCACCTTCGGTTACTGAAGCAGATTTTCCAGTGACAGACACCAACGGCCGCATTTCACCCAGAGCATCGTCATCCCTGATTATGACCGTGGCCGAGCCAGGGGAACCAACCCGATAACCAGGTAATCGGCTGTGCGTGACTGTTGCCGTGACGGAACCGTCCATCTCTTCTGTTGCGTCGTCATCCGTTTGAACCCTGCACAGATAACTGGTTGAGTGCCCGGCGTATACGGTATGACAGCCAACCGCGTTAAGAGCATTACCAGTATTCCGAAAATTACCATCCCATGTGAGCGCAAGTTGCGGATCAAGGATGTCCTGCTTTACCGCAGGACTAAACCGCATTAAGAACTGTGCTGATTCCCCCTCGTACACTTCCTGTGATATGTAAGTAATTGTGACCGTCCCTTGACCCGCAACATCATTGTCCCGAATCCAAACATCTTGTTTTGCCGTCACACCACTATAGTCTGCCCCGAGTGCGGTATGCGTCAGAAATGCAGCCCAGTTGGTGGACCAGTCATCATCTTCACCTATGCTCACCGTCACCGTTTGGGGCCTCTTCCAGTTTTCTTGTGTAAAGATCAACTGGTTCTTGTCCAAATTGAAGTGTGGTGGATCCCGATATTTATTGCCTGTCCTGCCACTTACAGAAGAAACAGCTATACTCACCGACACTGCAAAAGAACCTGACGGCCGTGTCGCAAGCTTCACCGTGTAAGGCGTACTGTCCCCCTCATCCACCTGCACCGGGGACGGTTCAAATACCAATCCCGCCGTCTGGACCGCGACATATGGTGTCCATCCTCATTCCAGCAAGAACAGGTAACAGAGTAACAACGCCACCCCCCAAGCACGAAGTCCACGAACCGATAATACGTTGTAACCGCGAAAACCAACAGAACTCAGGAAAAATCCGTTCGTGCGTTCCATCTTGCACGATTTTAGATAAAATAAACCGCTCTCCATCCAGCACAGCATGACAACACAGATCGGACAAGATTATACGCAAACATCATTGCATACTGTAGCGCATTGATAAATCCAATCAATCGAATAGACTCACGGAACATGCGGTTGCCAAGAAAGCTACAACTGCATCCCCACACACCCATTCAGACATCCCGACCCTGGAAAATCAACCAGAACAGCATTGTGAAATTTTCCCGGGAATTCGTCCAAAGGATGCCACACCAAAACATTATAACCGCTTCCATGGAAGCGGTTATAATTGGGTTAAAAAGGGATACCGCTAAGTTCTAACAGCCCGTGGATGAAGTCTAGGTTCCAGGGATTATAACCATGGAACGGTACCTTGCAGTTGTGTCCATAGGTTCAAACTCAACCATTCCAATTCACGGCTGCGGGAAAGCGAAAAGAGCATAGACAGGGGGGAACTGTTTGTGTGTACTCACGAGATCTGTTCCGCATCCAACCCATTCTATGAGGCCTTCAATAAATTGCTTTGCAGGAACGGATTTGACGCGTTTGTAGAGGATCTTCGCAATCAATTTTGTGCGGACGGTAAAGGTCGTTCAGGAATTCCCCCGGGTGTGTATTTTCGGATGTTGCTGGTGGGGTTTTTAGATGGGTTGGAGCGTGAGATAGCGCGGCAGTGTAATCATTCGCTGGCCCTGCGGATTTTTTTTGAGTATGAGATTACAGAGTCTCCCCGTCTTACAGTACGTTGTATTGGCAGGAATGTACAGTGAACACTCCAATAGAGTCTCCCCCGTGTCACAGTACGTTGGCCAGGACGCGAAAGCGGTTGAGCTTAGAGGCGCACGAAGCGGTGTTAAAGAAGGCGGGTTTGTTGCGCGGTAAGACATCAGGCATGGGTTCCGCGACGCTGGAGGCAGATGCGGCGATGCGCTCCATCGTTCTTCGGGAGAATGGATTGAGCAAACTTTGATACGAAATGTCCAATCTTAGATGGAATCATATCAAACAGATTCAGACTCAAAAAGAACGGCAAAACCGCAGATTTGGGAGAAATTGTTTGTGCTAAGCATTTTTTATATAATAGTTATGCATTAATATAATTCTCCGTCCCAATCCCAGAGGATCAGACACGGAAATCCCTGTTTCGGGCACTGAAACGACAACAGGAAACCAAACAGCAGCCTACGGGTACAGCCTGCTGTTCACTTTACAGATCCTAAAACTAAAGAGGACAGATTCCGTATTCCGAGATCTCTGATCTCCTCGAATTCAAAAACTAATCTACCAGCAGACTGCAACTTATGGCCATTTCGGACGCATTTATCTCCTCTTGGAGCGATTAGATACCCTCGGAAAATTGCAGAGATATGCGGGGATTGTATTCCATCTGAATGAATAAACATTCTGCATGATGCGCTCACCCATTACCTTGTTACTGACTCTGTTTTATGTGGTGACCGCAGTTGCACAGGATCATCGTTTGGAGGCCGTCCAGTCACTTCCAGAAACTTCTCTTCGCGTCGTTGTCGAGCGTGACATCTGGGCAGACTTTTCCAGTACCCAGGTGGCAAACGGGCGGATCGATGACGAACTGGGCATCCTGCGGGCCGCCTACCGGCTAAGCCTGGATATGACTCCAGAGTCCACGCTGGAATCTACTGTAAGGTCATGGCTCGCACGGGATGGGGAGGACTTCGGGATTGGTGCGCCGGAGGCGCTGCAGCTGGTGCAAAAAAAAGAGACCTATGGAGCCCATCACCTGACCTTTCAGCAGACGCTGGCCGGTGTTCCGGTTTACGGCCGTTATGTACATGTAAACCTGAACCGGGCCGGATTGCCCGTGATGGCCATCAGCGGCTACGCCCCCCATCTGGAACGCGTTGATGCATTTCATCCTGTACCTGCGCTCAGCGCAGCACAGGCCGAATCTCTGGCACAGCGTGCCGTCTCCAGAGATGGAGCAATCTCAACCCCCGCCGAACTTCTTGTCCTGCCCGGCCACCCGCCGAGGCTGGTCTGGCGGACGGTTGCATGGCCGGACGACACCCTGGAAGAATGGGAAGTCCTTCTGGATGCCAATACCGGAGAGTTGATCCAACTGCTGGATCAGCGCGTGCACTCGCACGCTCACCCGGATCCGCCCCCTTCCAAAGTAGATGGGGAGGGGCAGGTGTGGCTGTATGACCCGCTGACTGCATCCGGAGAGTCCTATGAAGGCGACTACACAGACAACGATGATAAGAATAACGAAGCACTGTCTGCTCTGCTCCAGACCGTCACACTTCAGGATATTGAACAAGGTGACGACGGAAACTACCGGCTGCGTGGACCGTGGGTGAGAATTACCGGTGAGCATGCCCCCGTAGAGAGTGATCCGAAGGACTTTAAGTATACGCGGGACAATAAAAAATTTGAGGCGGTCATGGTCTACTACTATGTTGACATGAGCGAGCGCTACGTCCAGTCTCTGGGTGTAGGAAGTTCTCCACCGTCCAGCCCGGTATCTGCAAATCCCCATGCATCTTTTAGTAACTCTGCCTTCTACCTGCCGGCAAGCAGATCCCTGCATTTTGGATATGGCGGTATTGACAGTGCGGAGGATGCCGGCGTGATTCTTCATGAGTACGGCCATGCCATCATGCATCACCATCTTGGATTTAGCACATCGCCAACGGGGGAATGGGGGGTTCTGGGTGAGGGATTTGCCGACTATTGGGCGGTCTCCTATCGCCGGGACCTTATGGATCGTGGACTGGTTCCTGCAGGAGACTGGAGGCAGGTTTTTCCCTGGGATGGGAATACCTGGGGCGGACGCCGCGTTGACGGGAATCTCGACTACCGCAAGATCCAACGGCAATGTCGTATTGGATGCAGTGTCCATTTGCTCGGAAAAACTTGGGCGAACCTGATGATGAAATTGTGGGAGCGAATTGGCCGCGCGAATGCGGACCGTCTGCATGTGGCCGGTTTTTCGTATCTGGGACGCAATAACTTTAAACTGCCCGATATGGTTGAAGCCCTCGTGACGGCCGATAAAGCCCTGAATAACGGGCAATATGCTGCCGATATTCGTACTGTCTTTGGACAGAACGGATTTGTTGCTCCAGAGGGTGGATGGCCCGTCATCAGTATTTCCGGAGGCGAGGCCGTGACGGAGGGAAGCAGTGCCTCATTCACGCTCAGTGCCACGCCCGCGCCTAGGGAAAATCTGGATATAAGCGTCACGGTCAGCCAGACGGGGACGTTTACCGAATCAACCGAGTTGGGGACACGAGAGGTGATGATAGGCACCAGTGGCACGGCTGCATTCGATGTTAACACGGTCAACGATGTCGTTGACGAAGATAACGGCGCAATCCAGGTGACAATACAGAGCAGCGCGGACTACGAAATTGCAGATGCGCCGGATCACACCGCCAGTGTGACCGTGGAGGACGATGACGCACCCGTCATCAGTATTTCCAGTGGCGGTGCAGTGACGGAGGGAAGCGGTGCCTCGTTCACACTCAGCGCTAAGCCCGCCCCCGGGGCAGATCTGGCCGTAAGCGTCATGGTCACGCAGACGGGAACGTTTACCGAGTCAACCGAACTGGGGACACAAGAGGTAACCATAGGCACCAGTGGCACGGCTGCATTCGAGGTCGACACAGTCAACGATGTGGTTGACGAAGATAACGGGGCAATCCTGGTGACGATACAGAGCGGTACGGGCTACGAGATTGCAGAGGCACCGGACCACACCGCCAGTGTGGCCATAGAGGACGATGACGTACCTGTGATTGGTATTTCCGGGGGCGATGCGGTGGCGGAGGGAGGCAGTGCCTCATTCACATTCAGCGCTACACCCGTTCCCCGGGCAGATCTGGCTGTAAGCATCATGGTCAGTCAGACGGGGATGTTTACCGAGTCAACCGAGTTGGGGACACAAGAGGTGACCATAGGTACCAGTGGCACGGCTGCATTCGATGTTGACACGGTCAACGATGTGGTTGACGAAGATAACGGCGCAATCCAAGTGACAATACAGAGCGGTACGGGCTACGAGATTGCAGAGGTGCCGGACCACACCGCCAGCGTGACCATAGAGGACGATGACATCCCCGTCATCCGTATTTCCGGGGGCGAGGCCGTGACGGAGGGAAGCATTGCCTCATTCACGCTCGGTGCCACGCCCGCGCCCAGGGCAGAACTGGATATAAGCGTCACGGTCAGTCAGACGGGAACATTTGTCGAATCAACCGAGTTGGGGACACAAGAGGTGACGATAGGCACCAGTGGCACGGCTGCATTCGATGTTGACACGGTCAACGATGTGGTTGACGAAGATAACGGCGCAATCCAGGTGGCGATACAGAGCGGTACGGGCTACGAGATTGCAGAGGCGCCGGACCATACCGCCAGTGTGACCATAGAGGACAATGACATCCCCGTTATCCGTATTTCCGGGGGCGAGGCCGTGACAGAGGGAAGCAGTGCCTCATTCACGCTCAGCGCCACGCCCGCGCCTGGGACAAATCTGGATATAAACCTCATGATTGAGCAGACGGGGCTGTTTGCCGCCTCAACCAAGTTGGGCACGCAAGAGGTGATGATAGGCAGCAGTGGCACGGCCACATTCGCTGTTGACACGGTCAATGATGTCGTTGACGAAGCGGACGGTTCCATTCAGGCGACCATACAGAGCGGTACGGGCTATGAGGCGGCCGAGGCACCGAACTATATGGCCCGCGTCACGGTGAAGGATAACGATATATCTATTTCGGCAACCGTTCCAGATGCACCGGGTGGGCTACGCACGGCCGTATCAGGAAAAAATCAGATCCGTCTGTCATGGACGGCACCGAATGATGGAGGGACTCCCCTCACGGGCTACCGGATTGAGGGATCAGCGGATGCGGGAGGAACCTGGTCTGATCTTGTCGCCAATACGGGCAATGCCGCTACAATCTATATGCACCAAGGGTTAACGCCGAACACGACGTGGTATTACCGTGTGAGCGCAATAAATTCCGTGGGAACCGGTCCTGCCTCGAACGTGGCAAATGCCACGACGGAAACAGCGACTGCTCCGATGTCCCCGACCAGACTGATTGCAACTGCATTGGGGGAAAGCCAGATCAATCTGTCATGGACAGCACCATTAAATGCGGGAGGCACAGCGATTACAGGCTACCAGATTGAAGTATCCCTGAATGCTGGTACAATCTGGTCCATGCTGGTGACGAATACAGGCAATGCTGCTACAACCTACGCCCACACAGATCTCACGCCGAGCACAGCATATCATTATCGTGTCCGTGCAATCAATTCGGTGGGGACAGGTTCTGTTTCGAACGTGGTAAGCGCCACGACCAAAGCACCTCCGGCGACCGCTCCAACCGCTCCAAGCGGGCTAAGTGCGACCGCATCAGGGAGTTCGCAGATTGATCTGTCGTGGGTTGCGCCGTCAAATACTGGAGTCGCAGCTATCATCGGTTATCAGATTGAACTATCTGCTGATGCGGGCACAAACTGGTCAGATCTGGCGGCCAATACAGGTAATGCCTCCACCACCTACACGCACACGGGCCTTTCGCCGGAAACGACACGGCATTACCGAGTCAGTGCAATGAATTCCATCGGGACGGGCCCCGTCTCAAATATGGCGCATGCCACTACGGATGCCCCCCTACCCCCTCCCATTTTTCCGGATGCACCGACCGGCCTGAGTGCGATTGCATCAGGGGGAGGCCAGATTAATCTGTCATGGACGGCACCGTCGAATACTGGCGGAGAATCCATCACAGGTTACAAGATTGAAATATCAGCGGATGTCGGCAGATCGTGGACGGATCTGATCGCGAATACGGGTAGCGCAGTCACAGCTTATGCACACACAGGTCTGGCACCGGGTACAACACGTCACTACCGGATCAGTGCAATGAACTCTGCGGGGACAGGCCCTGCCTCCAATGTGGCGCATGCGATGACAGAGCCCCCCGTAGCGACCGTACCAGATGCGCCGACAGGGCTGCGCGCAGTGGCATCAGGGGAAAGCCAGATCAACCTGTCCTGGACTGCACCCAGTAGCGGTGGTGCCGTCCTTACGGGCTACCGGATTGAGGTTTCTACGAACACAGGTACACAATGGCGGCATCTCATATCCAATACGGGGAGCGCTGCCACGACCTATGCACATACAGGTCTGGCACCGAATACAACACGTTACTACCGAGTGAGTGCAGTGAACTCTGTGGGGATTGGACCTGCCTCGAATGTGGCGCATGCCACGACCGGGACACATGTGGTAATAGTAACCGTTCCAGATGCACCGACAGGCCTGAGTGCAATTGCATCAGGGAGTTCCCAGATCAATCTATCGTGGACTGCTCCATCAAGCACCGGAGGTGCAGTTATTACAGACTATCAGATTGAGATATCGTTCGATGCTGGTACAAACTGGCCAGATCTGGCGGCCAACACAGGCGGCGCTGCCACGACCTATGTTCATACCGAGCTTATGCCGGGTACGACCTATCATTACCGTGTCAGCGCCATCAACGCGGCTGGGACAGGACCTGTCTCGAATATGGCGAATGCCACAACCGATATACATGTTAGCACGAATGAAGATGCCGAACGACCTCAATCCGTCACGCTTCATGGAAATTATCCCAATCCATCGTCAGAGACAACGAACCTTATATTTGATCTTCCCGAATCGGCAAAGATCGAAGTGGCGGTGACAGATTTGCTTGGTCGAACCGTGATCAATACCTCGGAGAGACAGTTCGGTCCCGGCAGAGAACATACCTTAGCGATCAATATCAGCGGTTTGTCCAATGGAATCTATAATTGCACGATGGTAAGTGTCATGCGGGGACAAACTGTTGTACATTCAATCCCCATGGTCGTTGTTCGGTAAAGAGATTGGACGAGACCAATCTCTCAACGGTGTCTATTCTTTGCAGGATCTATTGAGCAGCTGTTTTGCATAATAAGTAGACCTACCCCATATCGTTACGAAAAACCGGCACCCATTTAATTTCATCTATCTTCACATGGGGACCGCTGACATAGCATCATTCCCATATCCTTCTGAATCAAAAAAAAACAGCGAAGGGCAGGAAGAAAAACAGAAATTCGAGAGTCACGAGACATCATCCTGTCAATTGCCACAAAAAGGCCTCAGATATACCACGGAATACTGCCAAGGATAAGCGTTGGAGAATTATTCTGCAAAACGATGCTGAACCAGCGCAAGACCACCAGATCTCCCATGGGATCACTCCGGTGGATGGCCGTGACCTCCCCTGTTGCTCGGGGTTTATTTCTGCTGTCGGTCATTGCAATCTCCTTTCATTACGCTCCCCAAGTCTCCCGGTCATTCGTGCAAGTCCGGCAGAACCAGCGAATGGTAGGGCAATAACCTGTAAATCCGCTTTTGATCGAATCAATATCGTAGCGCTCCCTGTACATTCACGCCGATATCCCCCAGTGCGGCTTTGCGTCCATGCGCCAATCCAAAGACTGAGAAAGAGAGCCGCTCCCACGGACGCAGTTCGCCGCCGAGCCGGTACATCCTTCCCTGCGGCAACTGGGTCACCCCCATCACGGACCGCGCGGCCCCCTCTTTCCACGGGATCCCGTATCCCAGCTCCAATTCGGTCCGATACACATCTGTCCCAAGCGGCACCGCATCCAAAATCGTCTGCTGCCGGTACATGGACATCCCCTGCCCGCGTCCCCACGATGGACGCAGACGCATCATCAGGCCTTCCGTCGCATGGCCCATCTGCAGCGAACCTGAGAATCCCCACTCGGTAAACCCGTCCGCGGTATGCATC
>JAJECE010000009.1 GCA_022822185.1 Rhodothermales bacterium
TGATCTTCCAGAGTCCGCACAGGTCACGCTGCAGGTGGTGGATATGCTGGGCCGGGAAGTGATGATCCTGCCGGCGAAGGAGTTTGAAGCAGGTGCGAACCGGAACATGGAGATCAATGCGGTGAACCTTGCCTCCGGCACGTATCTGTACCGGATGATTGCAACCGGAGCAGAGAGCCGGTATGTGCAGACCGGTCGCATGACGCTGGTGAAGTAACCTGCACTGAGTCGCCTCACGACTTGGTTAAAAGAAACAGAGCGCCCCGGTACCGAAAGATGCCGGGGTGCTCTTGGGGTTTATGGTGATAAGCGGTTGTCTAGCGTCAACTGAGAAGGTCCGCAGGGGCGAAAATCGAATCCTAAGAAGTTCTTGAAAAACTAATAATCCATGCAAAAAGTGCTCCTGGATGCAATCAGGCGAACAAAAACCTTCAAGACTGAGAGTTTTGCAAGATGCTCGTATCGACTGCGAATGGAGACGGATTGATGTCAGGTTGACACTAGCACCTCTCGCTAGTCGTGAAGTCCGAACACTGTTTTTGTCCAGATAAATCATTGGTGTCGTACCGGCGCACAAAATCCAGGCAGGTTTCGTTGATTCCTGGATTTTTTCACGGTGGCGGGTCACGGCCAATTTGAGATTATTGCAGACGGCAATTTGGGGCACGGTCCCAAAAAATTCAAACATCCGCACATGCGTCCCAATCCAGCTGCGAAGCTTTTGATCCGGCAGAGCCTCTGCAATAAAGGTAATTGGCGCCCCCCGGTACACAAAAAAATTTGAGGATGGGTCACCTCGACCGTGAACGAAATCCCTTATTAGTTGCCATCATCCGCCTTCTCTGTTGACGCTAGACATGGGGTTTTTCAAAAACAAACCGTCGAAGTCAGGATGAAGGCGATCCTGTAACAGCGATCTGCGTAACATGGGAGCGTTGGGGTTCGTTCAGAGTTTGAAATCCCGTTCTGTACGCATCTTCCGTGTATGTAGCTGGCAATGATGATCATAAAATCTTTTTACTATGGCAAAAGTTGTAATCACCGGTGCCAGTAGCGGTATCGGCACCTCTATCGCAGAATTGTTTTATCAGGACGCGGCGCACGAAATGATCCTGATTGGTCGCTCGGAACGCCGTCTAGGGGCGGTGGCAGAGTCTACGGGCGCGTATCCTCTCATCTGTGATATCACCGATGAAGCACAGGTAAAGAATGCCGGGCAGGTGATCCTGGAAAGATTTCAGAGTCCGCCGGATGTACTGATCAATAATGCAGGGAATTTTGCGCCCAAGCCATTTCTGGCCACGTCGCCTGCTCTATTCAAAGAGCAGATAGACTCAAACCTGACGGGATGTTTTCTCATCACAAAGAGCCTGCTTCCGGCGATGATCAGGAGGAATGCCGGGCATGTGTTCTTTATGGGATCGGTTGCCTCCATTAAGGGCTACGCAGGTGCATCCGCCTACTGTGCGGCAAAGCATGGACTGATTGGACTCGCCAGAGCGATTCGTGCAGAGACGCTCAAATCAGGCCTACGCATCACCACAATACTTCCAGGAGCAACGCTTACTCCAAGTTGGGAAGGGAGCCCGCTGCCGGAAGAGCGGTTTATGCCACCGGAGGATATTGCCCGCTGCATTATGGATGTCTGGAAATTGAGCAATCGGACGGTCGTGGAGGAATTATTAGTCAGACCCCGGGAGGGAGATATTTGATACCGGTCATTCCGAGTTCCCTTGACGCTTCAATAGAAGAACTTAAAATTGCATTCATGTTTTCCCGATAACATCGGTTCCAATGCAATCTGCCGCATAATATCATGAGTGAACCTCACTCCCTGAAATATCCTCTGGGGCCTCTGGAGTTGCCGGACAAAGTTTCTGATTCATATCGTGAGGGTCGTATTCATGTGATTGAGATGACTCCGAGAATTCTGCGTCAGGTGGTCAGAGGATTAAGTCCTGCCCAGTTAAATACTCCTTACAGGCAGGGTGGCTGGACGGTCCGCCAGCTTGTACATCATGTTGCAGACAGCCATCTCAATGCCTACATCCGGTTTCGGTGGGCACTCACCGAGGATTCGCCAAAGATCAAGGCTTACGATCAGGATGAATGGGCACGTCTGCCGGATGCATGTGAGGGGCCGTTAGAGGACTCCCTTGCACTATTGGATGCGCTGCACAGTCGGTGGTGCCGGTTAATGCGGGCAATGAAAGACAAGGACTGGAAACGTCAGGTGCATCACCCGGAGGACGGCATTCGTTCCTGTCAGGATTTTCTGATCATCTATGCGTGGCACGGGCTTCACCATATTGCGCATATTGTCTGCCTCCGAGACCGGGAAGGGTGGTGGTACAAAGGCTGGAACCGTTCCTGAATCTGTGATCAACCCTGGATGAGTTCCAGGTCCGCGCTGCGGGGGCGCTCCCATTTTATATGCTCCGCTTTTGTCCGCATATACGGAGCAGGAGAGATCTCAGAAACCGAGATTGCGCGTGAAGAGGATGACCAAAAGAGGGATCACAAAGAAAATGCATCCAAGGTACACCGCAGCCCATGCCCGGTTTTTTACGACCAGTGTCCCCAAATGCTCGGCCATTAGGATCGGGATCTTCCGCAATCTCTGGATTGGAAGAAAAGCGAGCACCCCGCAGCAATTAAAGATCAGATGCGCAAGGGCGACCTGCAGTGCAGCAATTCCGAGTGTGTCTCCGCCACTTGCCAGAACAAGTGCTGCAAGCAGGGCGGTGATGGTGGTGCCGATATTGGCTCCCAGCACAAAGGGAAAAATTTGTGCAACCGTCACAATGCCTGCGCCAACCAGCGGGACCGTGATGGAGGTCGTGATCGAAGAACTTTGCACCATGATTGTGACCAGTGTGCCAAAGGCTAGAGCAATGGGGGCCGGCCCAAACAGATATTTATTAATGAGCCGTTCCGAGCGCCCCAGAAACAGGGCCCGCAGGAGGACAACCAGATAACGAAGGGATAGAAATAACAGAATCACTCCGAGGATCAGTACAAGTACACCTGAATTCAGCATCAGCGTGACCAGACGATCCACAACCGGTGCAGTCATCTGGCCAACAAAGTCAAACAGTTCGGTCCCCCCGACACCGGTGACTCCCTCGGTAAGAGCGGCAGAGGATTTTGTTAAAAATCCGAAGGTCAACTCAAGCGGGAAGAAGAGGGCAACGGCAAGCAGGTTAAAAAAATCGTGAACCGTTGCTGCTCCCATTGCGCGGCCGAATTCATCCTTCCGGGCAATATGACCTAGCGAAACAATCGTATTCGTGACGCTGGTGCCAACATTTGCCCCAAGAACGATGGGGATTGCACCGGCGACGGTCAGGCCGCCACCAGCTACCGCAGATACGGCCAGAGAGGTGACGGTTGAGGAGCTTTGGACCAGGGAGGTTGCGAGAATCCCGATAAAAAGTGCCACAAAGGGATTACTTGTGGTCTCAATCAATTGTGCTGCAAACCCTTCGCCCAGGAGTTTCATGGATGTCCCCATAAGTTCCAGACTTACGAAAAAACAAAACAGCACGCCCAGTAATCCAAGTATCGGGAGCAGTGGAGCCAGGCGTTTGATTCCTGAAAGTTTTTCCGGGATAGGGTCTGGCATGGGGAGGGATAAAATCAAAAGGCCGGGCTCCTCTCACGGGAGAAACCCGGCCTTTGTTCCAATAGGATGGATGTCTGCTCTATTTGAGCAGTGTCATCTTACGGGTGAGAATCTGGTTCGCCGTACGTAACTGATAGAGATACAGGCCACTTGCGAGTTGGCTTCCGTCAAACATCACACGATACGTACCCGCAGTCCGCTGACCGTCAACAAGGAGTGCCACCTGACTTCCTGTAAGATCATATACGCCGAGAGTGACCTTCTGTGTGTGATCAAGATTGAATTCAATCGCAGTGGAGGGATTGAAAGGATTCGGGTAATTCTGGTCAAGCGAAATCTCTGAGGGGAGTTCTTCGGTAAGAAGAACGTCTTCAATGGAAGTGGAGCTGCCGCTGTCTGCAACATATCCGAGTTCATCCAGTGCAGTCCATCCCTGGAGCCAGTTTTCATTGCCAAATGCACCGATATAGTCGGTCGCAGAAAAGAATTCATCCCCCTCTGGATAGTCCGCTCTGGGATTCGTGAATGCGGGGCTTGCAGCTTTGGGCCTCGGATCAAGGATTCCTGTCCCTGCGGTGCCGCGTTCAATTCCCCGGAGTACAGGATCGGCCGTATCGTTCTCATTGGCGATCAGGTACTCTATAAAGGCGCCAACAAACAGGGGGTCACTGGCTGCAATCCATGTGTCAGGGGCAAATCCTGCTCCAAAATCCCACCAGATATTGTGTGTCAGACCGAGATCGCCGGCCTCAAACCGTTGCCGGCTGTCTTCGGTCTTGCTTCCGGTATTATCAATATCTTCAATCTGAATTGCGTGCCCTCCCTTATCTGTGTTGAACTCGGTGAAGATGGAGTTATGATAGAATCCACCGGTATTATCCCGGAACATGAGCATTTCACCACGATCTGATTCAGGAGAGGCATTGGATCCTGCACCGACGTAGGTGGCATTATAGATCCGCGGGATTGCGTAGGGCTTATGGAATTCATCTCCTCCCGCACCATCCTGCTCAGCAGCGGCACCGGCTTTGTCTGGTGCCTGAAGCACAAACCAGAACTGGCCTTTTCCGCGCCAGCCCTGATCCCAGTCAATGGCATCATCGGAATTGAAAACACTCACGAAGTATTTCAGGTTTACGGTGCCGCCAAAGAATTCCACGCCATCGTCTCCACTGGCATAGACCTCAATATATTCAAGTTCCGTGCCGGATCCAACGCCACCCAGGGTGAGCCCCTGGATCTCGTTGCCGTCTGATTCACCGATGTTAATTCCAGTGTGACGGATGGATGCATAGCGGATAACACCAGAATCGTCATTATCATTCGTTCCGCCATATTCGGCGCGTTGATCACCATCAGGAACGAGTTCGTTCACCCCTTCAATCTCTTTATAATCACCAGCGGCATCGCCAGGGTTATTGGTGGTTGCATGACCAAGGATAACGATCCCACCCCAGAGTCCGCGGTCCTCATAAGTGAGTAAATCTCCACTGGAGATATTATCCTGGACAGAGGTGAAGATGATGGGATTTGCAGCAGTCCCCTGGGCAAAGATCTGTCCACCACGGGCGACTACCAGTGCGGAGGCATCCGCCCCGGTTCCCTCTTCCGCTTTGACTACGGTCCCTGCTTCAATGTGCAGTTCTGCGCCATCTTCAACAATGACAAGACCATCCAGAATGTATACATTACCGGAAGTCCATCGGACCTTTTCACCGGCGCTGATATCACTATCGGTGACGGTGACCTTGGGGCGGGATTCTACATCGTCGGTTTGTGCTGCACTATCCAAGGAGGATCCAATCAGCAGAAGCGCAGCAAGACAAAGAGTACAAAAAATTCGCATAGGATTAACTTTGAGTTAAGAATGTTGTTAGGTTAATGCCACAATTCGTGGCGGAATTCCCCTGACGAAAAACACAGTGAAATCTTGACAGATTGGCGTATTCGCCAGATGTGGGGAAGTCTGGATACAAATCCACATCCGTGGAAGAGCAGGTTTAGTCAATGACATAACTGATCCCAATCCCAATGGTGCGGGATCGTGAATAAGAGATATAATCGTAGGTTCGATCCTTGAATGTCTGGATCTGCCGGACATCTGATCCAAGCAGGTTTTTTGCCGTAATCTTCAGCCGCAGGTTTACAGGTAGATCTTGCGAGATTGTCACATCCAGGTCACTTCGGGCTTTCTCAAAAACATCAGGAGTTGCTCCTTCGGTAACGGATAAAAGTCGATCCCCAAAAATCGTATAGTAGACTCCTACGATGGTTCCTGATTTATAATTTTCGTAACTGGTGCTCAGGTTCAAGAGAAAAGGAGACTGTCCCTCCAGAGAGCGGGAATTGCTGGCATTGGGGTCGGATGCGCGAATGATGACCATCTCTTCTTCAGGAATATCTACCTGGGAGCGTACCAAGGAGAAATTGCCTCCCACTGAAAAATCTTTCAGAATGGGAAGATTGGTCCAGTCGCTGAGTTGTTTCCGTGCTTCAAATTCGGCTCCAAGTACCTGAGCATGATCCACATTCTGGAAGGAGACAAATCGTCCCTCACCGACATTGCGCAGTACACGCTCAATCGGATCCTGAAACACCTTGTAGAATGCACTCACGGCAAGGATCTCGCCTGCCCGGGCAAACATCTCCCATCGAAGATCATAATTGGTAATCAGGGTTCGGTTGAGTAACGGATTCCCCTCCTGGATATCTCCGCCGACAAAGTTGAAACTCTGAAATGGAGCAAGTTCCCGGTAGGTCGGGCGTGCAAGGGTTCTTGTGGCAGCTAGGCGAAGGTTCATGTCTTTGCTGATAGCATAGACCACATTGATGGACGGGAGCCAGTCGGGAGTTTCCAGTACGCCCCTGCGCAGGGAGTCAGGTAGCGTAAGGTCATAGCTTTCGGTCACGATTTCTGTTGATTCTGATCGGACTCCGCCGATGAGTTTCAGTTTACGTGTGAGGGGAAGTTCAACCATCAGATAACCGGCAACGATATCACGGGATGCATCGTAGTTGGCGCGGGCCGGGGAGTTTTCCTGGAGATAGAGCCCCGCATTGTAGGCAACAACTTCACCGACCTGAAGCGTGTCCAGAACTCCAAAATTTTCTTCAGCGAAATAGTTTTCGGCATTTCCCTCAAAATCCCTATAATCAATTTCCCTGCCTTCGTGATACTCGAACCGCCGCTGCCGAAATTCACGTTCGGACAGGTCGTAGCGTCCGCCGAACTTTACGCGTGCGCCCAGACCTGCCCATTGCCGAAAGGGGATTGTAATATCCACGACCGCGCCACGGCTGTCCTCATTCAGATCACGAAAGTAGCGCTGTGGAGGTGGTGCATTACCTCCTCCAAGTGAGTAGGTGGTATCAATGCCTGTAGAATTTTCCCGGATATTCTGGGTAGAAGAAAAGAATCGCAAGTCCGGTTCGTCCTGCGAGTTATTCGCGATGGAAGCCTTCCATTCAATTTGAAGAGGGGCAAACGCGTGTTCACCTCGTAACTGAAGGCTTTGAAGTGCACGCTCCTGATACCCGAGCGCGCGTGTGATGAAAGTTGTACCGCCGGTTTGATCCCGGAACCCGCCCAACATAGTAGACTGGCTTGTTCCATTTTGGGTGCGCAGAAGAGTAGCCACCAATTCGTGATTGTCGCTGGGCTGAAAGGCAATGGTTCCAGATGCCCCCCAGTTGGCTTCATCTCTGCCTTGGATATTTGTAAAGGAGGGGACTTCCTTTGGATCTGCTCTGGTAATGATATTCAGATCAGGGTTTGGCCCGAAGTAGGTCGTGCTGGCTAGATTCTCAATGGAACTCACGTCACCGCCAACCAGGCGCCATTGACTGAAGACCCCGTCATCATGGTAGCTGTAACTTCTTCCATAGGTAAGACTGCCTGTGGCTCCAAGTGGGCGGCCAAACAACTTCACTTTTCCGCCCACTGCGGCAGAAAAACTGTAGTTCACGGGCGTAGATTGATAACTGGGGCTCATCACTCCATTAAATGCCCGTGCAAAAGCATTCAGCGAATCCGCACGATCCGTCCGAATTTCGTTGGTCACTCCACGGCGTAAATCACGAAGGTCAGACTCTCTGGGTAATTGTTCTTCGGGATCTTTGTTTTCCAGCATTTCCGGCAATGCTCTGGACCCGTTATCATATCCAAGCCAGTCTGTATCACTGCCCTCGTAAGAAAGGAAATGATCAATCCTGCTTGCCTGATCATCGTAGGTCATCGATGCAGAGATCTGCAGCGTAAAGGATTCGGGGAAGGCTTTGGTCGCAACATCCACTAAGCCACCGCTGAAATCACCCGGTTTGTCGGGTGTAAAGGTTTTCAAGGTGACGATATTATCCAGCAGTGCCGCCGGAAAGAGATCCAGCTGGAATGCTTTACGATCAGGATCTGCGCTGGGCAGCGTGGAGCCGTTGAGTGTGGTGCTTGCATAGCGGTCCCCCAGGCCCCGTATATACACATAACGGCCACCCACAACCGATGCCCCGGTGACCTTGGTCATGGCGGCGGCCGCATCACCAGACCCGGATCGGCTGATTGATTCAGAACTGATTGCGTCGCTGACCGCGACAGATTTCGCACGTTCCCGTAAAAGCCCTGCCTCTGAACCTTCAATTACGTCAGCGGTAACCACTACTTCACCGTAGGAGAGTGCTTCGGGAAGGAGTTCAATCTCCATCCGGGTAATTTCTCCAGCGACTACAACCACATTCTCGACCATTACGGTAGAGAAGCCCAGATAGGCAAATTTCATGGTGTATGTGCCAGGGTCGGCGACAAATTCATACCGTCCGTTCAGATCGGTGGCATCTCCGAGTACAGAACCGTCTATGGTTGCCGTAGCTCCGATGAGGAAGTCACCATTATCTCCGTCCACAATGAGACCGGAGATAGTCCCCATCTGGGCGTTAGCCTGGAGCGTGAGGAAAAGGAGGAGGAGTGGTGCTGCACCGACTAATCGGAGCCAACCGTGTAAAGACATAATGGATTCAAGAAATGCAAACAAGAAGCTTTCAGAAAGGGTTTAATGCAGTGAAAGGCGGATGGATGTTAACTGCAGGTTAAACGAATTATAAGTTTATGTAATCAGTTTTACCGGGAAGTCCCTGTTGGATGTGTCAGTAGGATCGTTATCGATTGGATAATCAAATAGGCCCTTACTACGAAAAAAACTAACCAGACATGATTCAGAGCATGAAAGAGGAATTGATGGACGGCAATAACCCGAATGTTGTGGAGGACTTTAATGATCCTTCCCTTTACAATAACAGGGAGTTAAGCCTGTTGGATTTCCAGCGCCGGGTCTTTGAGGAAGCTCAGGACGAGGCCAATCCGTTATTGGAGCGTCTGAAGTTTCTTTCTATTGTCGGCTCAAATCTGGACGAATTCTATATGGTGCGGGTAGGGGGCCTCAAGAAGCAGGTTGCCAGCGGCATCACCGATCTGTCCATTGACGGGCGAACCCCGACGGAGCTGCTTGCCGCAGTCAGAGAGGGGGCCGATGCACTGATGCAGAGCACACACGAATATCTCCTGTCTGCAATGATTCCCGAATTGGCATCGGCAGGGATTCAGATCATGAACTACGCAGAATTAACCGATACGCAGAAATCTGAATCGACAAAAAAATATAAGCGGACCATCTTTCCGGTTCTAACTCCGCTGGCGGTAGATCCTTCTCATCCTTTTCCGCATATCTCGAATCTGAGTCTCAATCTAGCCGTCATGATCAAGGATGAGCTTGGCGGTGAGCGGTTTGCGCGGGTCAAGGTTCCCCGGCCGATTGATCGCTTAATGCCGGTGGTTTCGGATCCCTGGACCATCCAGGTGGACGGAAGTCCCCGGAGGGTTTTCTCGTTTGTGTGGGTGGAGGAAGTGATCGCCGCCAACCTTCAATCCCTCTTTCCCGGCATGGAAGTCAAGGCAGCCTATCCGTTCCGGGTTACACGGAGTGCAGATATGACCATCCAGGAACTGGAAGCCGATGATCTGTTGGAAACGATGGAGGAGGGAGTCCGGCAGCGCCGGCTTGGGTCGGTCCTGCGGCTTACGGTAAATGCAAACATGCCCAAGCGGGTACGCAGGCTTCTGATTGAAAATATGGGAACCGAGGAAGAAGATGTCGTGGTGGTTAACGGCCCCCTGGGACTTGAGAGTTTAATGGATACCGCATCAGGGATTGACCGGTTTGATCTCAAGTACCCGCCATTTGTCCCCTTCACTCCCTTACGGCTTAAATCAGAAACCCGTGATGGAGACTTCTTCAAGGCATTAAGGTCTCAAAATCATCTGGTACATCATCCCTATGATTCGTTTTCCCCCGTGATTGAATTTCTGGAAGCCGCGGCATCCGATCCTGATGTCGTTGCCATCAAGATGACGCTTTATCGTGTGGGGAATCAGTCCCCAATTGTGAATGCGCTGATGAAGGCGAGAGAGAATGGGAAGCAGGTTGCGGTACTGGTGGAACTCAAAGCCCGCTTTGACGAGGCAAGCAATATTGGCTGGGCGCGAATGCTGGAGCGGGAAGGAGTGCATGTAATTTACGGTCTCATTGGACTGAAGACCCATTCCAAAATTGCATTAGTGATTCGTAATGAAGGAAATCAGATCCGCCGCTACGTACACCTTTCCACCGGCAATTACAACAGTATCACCGCACATGTCTATGAAGATCTTGGCTTCTTCACGGTTGCGCCGAAAATTGGGGCGGATGTGTCGGATCTCTTTAATTTTCTGACCGGCTATTCAGAGAAGCGGGATTACCGTAAGCTCTTTGTAGCACCGATCAATATGCGAAAGCAGCTGACGGAATTGATTGACCGGGAAATTGAACATCAGAAGGCAGGCCAGGAAGCACATCTGATTCTCAAGACGAATGCGCTTGTGGACAAGAAGATGATCCATCGGCTGTACCGGGCATCTCAGGCAGGCCTTCGGATTGACTTGCTGGTACGCGGGATTTGCTGCTTGAGGCCGGGAGTCCCAGGGTTAAGTGAAAATATTCGTGTGATCAGTATTGTGAGCCGATTCCTTGAGCACAGCCGAATCTATTACTTTACGAACGGGGGGGAGGAAGAGATTTATCTGGGGAGTGCGGACCTGATGCCCCGAAACCTCAATCGGCGGGTTGAGGTGCTGTTCCCGATTCAGGACAGGAATTATGTTCGTTATCTCCGGGATACGGTACTGGAATCCTATTTGCAGGATTCGGTAAAGGCGAGATATCTGACAGCCGATGGGACGTATGTGAGGCCTGAACCGGTGGAAAACAACCTGTCGGTGCAGGAAAAACTCCTCAGTGTACGGGCCGAGTGGGTTGAAGAGGAGAAAGAGCATCCCTGGGAACTCTTCTGATCCGAATCTCTGCGGGTATTTCGTGTCGTTGATTCTCTGATGGTCAGGGAAAAAGCAGTTCCGTCTGCCACTGCCCGGAAGGTAATCTGGTATAGTTTAGCCGTTCATGGAGCCGGCTTTTCCGTCCCTGCCAGAATTCAATTCTGACTGGAATGACCCGGAATCCGCCCCAGTGTTCGGGCAGAGGAACATCTTGATCGGCATATTTTTGTTCAAAATGGGTTACACGCTCTTTCAGGCGGGTGCGATTCTGCAGGATTCTACTTTGATATGAAGCCCACGCACCGATCCGGCTTCCTCTCGGACGCGTCTGAAAATAGGCATCACTCTCTTCTCTTGGAATTCGTTCAACCATCCCCTCAATGCGGATTTGGCGTTCAAGTATTGCCCAGTGAAGGACGAGTGCGGCCTTAGGGTTGGACGCTAAATCATTCCCCTTGCGACTCTCATAGTTCGTAAAAAAGACGAATCCTTCCGGACTGACCTGTTTGAGCAGTACAATTCGGGCACATGGAAATCCCTCGGAGGTAGCCGTTGCAAGGGTCATCGCCTCAGGCAGGTAGATATTCGAGTTCCGTGCGAGGGCGAACCACTCTTCAAATTGAATGATCGGATCTTTATCTGGGTTTGCCGCAGGCAAGTTCTGGATGAGTTCACGGGGGGCTAAGTTCATGAAGGGGATGAGTTTGTTGAGGGAGCCCTTTTGCAAAACATCCGAAATCGCCCGATTTTTGAATTTTGCAATTTCGGTTGTCTGGATGGCTGTGTATTCAGATGGTACACTGGAGATATGGTTGAGGTTGCAGGGGGGCAGGATGTTTCATTAGATTGAGGGCATAGACGGTGAAAAATTTTTACTGAGAATTCGTGCGTATATGCATACGCAGATGCCATGATTCAGGGGCTGAATTTTCTGAGGAGTTTTTTCGGTAGCGATGTGTCACAGCCATGTATCCAGCAGAAGTGTTCAAATTTCTTGGTGGCAAGGATACATCTTGAGTCCGGAAACATTAATATATGTAGTGAGTGGATATGAACTGAAAATCAGAGGATTGGTTTGGTGAAAATATGGATATAGATTGGTTTTTTTGGGTTTTATCTTTAAGATTTTTGATGAGGACATGAAAGAATCGGTTGGAAGAATTCCCCGAAATCTTGACAGAAATGGGAATCAGCCTTGTGATTTTGCGTTAAAGCCTCCACAGGGCCGGTTTTTACGAGAACCGGGGCCCTGCCCATGAAAATCTTCAATTGGCTTTTTTTGATCATGCGAAATCTATGATGGAGAACTCCCATCCTTTCTCACATTGCAATTGATGACATCCTGATTGACCCGGATTCCCGCGGCAGTATCCCGCGTGTTTTATGTGCCTTGCAGGCAATTTGGATGTAGCCGGATGTTCGATATCGGATCTTGAAGATCATCCAATGTTAGGTGGGGAACGGGATCCGTCAAAACACAGGCCGCCTAGGGATGACCTATCGGAGCATCTTTGTTCTCTTGCTCCTGAAGCAATCCATTCGAGCGAGTTTTGATCTGGTGACGGAACTGGCCCATCAGTACAGAAATTTGCGGATCCTGCTGCAAGTGGAAACGGAGTACGAGAATATGTTCCGTTTCAAGCGGCAGATGATCACCAAGAATGTTGGTTCGGTGAGCGAAGCGAGTTGCAACAGATCAATCAGATTGTGGTGGAGATGGGCTACAAGTTGATGGCGGGTTCGGCGGTGGTTCCCGAACAAGGCAGTTGTGATTCGTATGTGTTGGAAACCGATGTCCGTCTGCTCTATGATGCGACGCGGAAGTTCATGAAACTTTCGTACAAAGCCTGGAAGGCTCTGAAGTTGCGTCAGGTTTGTAGTATGAAGGGATGGCGGCAACTCGCCTGTCTGAGGCAATCCCTGTATACGGGCTACCTGCGGATCTGCACCGCAAGGAAATACAGATCTAATCCAGAGGCGGTCAGGAAGTACCTTGAACTCTGTACGTTTCGCAACAACAAGTGTCTCCTGCAGTTGGAATGGATGCAGGAGCGGTCTCCAGACTCGGAATGGGTTGAGAATCTTCAAACCATCTCCGAACAGGCCATGAAGTTTCACGATCAGGTTTGGCGACGTTTGGTAGAGGGCGAGGTGATCCCGAATGACGGGAAGATTTGCTCGTTACATGCCCCGCATACGCACTGGATCCGCAAAGGGAAGTTTCGGCCGAATGAGGTGGAAGTTCCTGTGACGATTTGTCAGAGTCCGCTCGGTTTGATTTTGTGGTGGAAGTCGATGTAGACATTACCGAAGATGCGGTATAGAACATCCTGGAACACCATCCGACGATCTATACCCTCAGTTTCGTCCGTGGTTTCTCTTCCCAGGAGAATCTGGAGGCCATCCAGGCTCTGTTGCTGCATCTGATCCTTCCGAAAAAGGGCCGTCTCAACAAGGTGGATCGAAAGCGCCCGCCCACGCCGGAATTCAAGAAGGTACGCAAGCAGCATATTCTGATTGAATCCTGGATTAACTGTCTGGAGCATCATGAGGGATACCGGGTTCTCACCAAGGGCAGCAGATGGGGATTTGCACGAACCGTTGCTGCAGGTATTGTTGCCTCCAATCTGTGTCAGATTGGAAGGTTCCTGATGGAGTGGGATCTGGAATCGTTGCGGAAGGTCGCGTAACGGGATTCCCACCGTACTTCGTAAAAGGCCAATCCGACTCCATCGACGGGAGGGATCGAGGTGTGTCCAACTGTAGTGAAAAAAGGGGCGATACACCCCTTTTTCCTGCCCTTCAAGAGGCCAAATTTCTTGATTTTGAATCCGCAAGCGCACTCTGGACTGCAAATTGACAAAGACCATCGAAAATCTGAACTCGTGTCTACCCCTAAAATCTCGTTCGCAAAAAATGCGTAACTTACAGCCCTACATCATGTATGTTTTTCCTTGCAGAATTGAATACATCAACTTGAGTTCACTGTGATGATGAGGGCCATTGTCTCCATATTTTTTCTCGGTATCTTCTTTCAGTGCACCATTACAGTCGCACAGGAGGCAGGCCCCTCTGTAGGTGATAATTTCGTATTCTTCGTAGACTCTCCGAATTTATTAGTCCCGAACGTTTTCCGGGGCTACACGGTTGGCGATCCATTGGGGGCTGGGAATAAAGTCATTCAATTTCCTCCTGGGCGTTTTGGATGGGGGGGCTTTCAGTTCATAGACACCGTTGGTGTAGATATGTCGGAGAACCGGGAAGATGGTGATGTCCTGTATCTGCGCCTGTTTGTAGATCCGAAGAATAAGGGCCAAGAGAAGATTCAGATTTCATTTGAGGATAAAACCGATGGAACCAATGCTGATATTCCATTCCGTCTTGTATGGCGCGTCCCCGAACACTACCGAAATGGAATATGGCACACTCTACAAATTCCTTTACCTCCTGCCACATACACAGAACTTGAAGAGGCCAAAACAGCGGGGATGCTTGACAGTCTTGCCAATTACTGGAAGTATGCCGGCGGACGGTCAGGTACTGGAATCGGTGTTGCTTTGGAAGATGAACTGGGCCCGGATACATCACATCGTTCCGATCTCTGGAGAGAGTTTGAATGGAGTAATGTTTGGCGTTTCGGCTTCCACTGGGATAATAATTCCGGGACTGGCGGCCCTGTTTACTTTGATGATGTGTACATCGGGAAACCCGGTCTGGACCTGTCCACCGCTCTTGCCGTTCCTGATGCCATGACCAATGTTTCTTTTGAGTCATCAATGGATGGGAACAGAGTTTCGTGGATGCACATTGATCCGAATTTGGGTGGCTACAATGTGTATGGTTCCCTTCAACCCATAACAGATGTAAAAGCGGATGGTGTCTCGCTTCTGGAATCCATTTCCTTCCGTGCGGAGTCATTTGAACTTGTACATCGATTCCCTCTGATCCATCCTTCACATGCTCCAGGTACCGTGTATTATGCCGTCACTCCACTGAGTCTGTTCAGCGTTGAAAACACCGATATCTCTCAAAGTATCGGAGCAGTTACGAATCCGAATATTTCCACACAAGCCTATATCACGCAACTTACCAGAGAAGAAGGAAATCAGATTAATGCCAATCTCGTGGCGGGAAATGTTACCGGCACAGGGTTTCCTGATTGGCTTGCCCCTTTCGTAGTAGATTCAACCCATTCCACAATAGATTTTGGCACAGAGTTTCTAGACAACGACAAAGACCTTTCTGCGAAGATATGGGCGGGTTATACTCTTGAAAATGATCTCTTCGTTTACGCTGAAGTGATGGACGATGTTGTTACAATCGCTGACGCAAGTATCGAAGCAGATCAAATCTGGAAGTATGACAGTATTGAATTTGGCTGGGGGAATTACGATGTACGGGATACCGATGGCGGATCAATCCTTCTCGGTTCGTCTCATATCTACGGGATGCGAGGTGCACTTGCGGACTATTTATTCCGAATTTCTGGCAGCAGAGATGGAACCCAAGACGGCTTTACCGCAAATGTTTTTGTAGAATGGAGCATTGAAGATGAGCCCGAAGGCAGCGGGGCAGCCTACGACGTTCTGGTGGATGGCGACCAGACAATAATAGGTTGGAAGATCTTGGCTCGTATTCCGCTGGATGCGATTCAGAATATAGCGAAGGAAGATTCCGTATTATCGCCGCCAATGGGGACGGAAATCCGATACATCCCCCTTAATATTACACTCAATGATAGAGACAATGGTGAGCGTAATGTACAGCGCCACTGGTCTATCAGAGACAGTGCTATTTCGCAATGGTATCGGAGGCCTTTTCGTTGGATGACTGTCGCTATGGCTGGTAGGCTAACGGTTACTTCCGTGGAACTAGTTGAGGAATTACCCAGGACTATCATGCTGGAGCAGAACTATCCCAACCCGTTCAATTCTTTCACGACTATCCAGGTTATACTTCTTGAATCGCATATCCTGACGCTACAGGTGTATGATATTCTTGGCAGATCTGTGGCAACCCTGATAGATCATCAGCCAATGCTGGCAGGTTCGTATTCTGTGCCCTTCAATGCGCAAGGGTTTGCACCGGGCCTTTACTTCTATCGCCTCGGAACCGGAGGATCTGCAGTACAATCCCGAAATATGATATTAGTTAAATAAGTCGCGACTGTGCCACAGTGATGAAGTAAATCTGGTTCATGGAGGGAAACTGCCTTTCGCAGGTCATTTCTCCGGCACTACCGCATCGTGCGATAGGATTCTGTGATGTGTCTTTGCTGTTTTGACATGCTCAGTCCTCATAATTAATTGAAAGCCGGTGATGCGGTTCCAGAAATCATAATAGTATTTTCAGAACCATTTTGTTTGGAGGATGAGTATCTTTGGGTTCAACTTCTACTGCAAGTATGCGAAATTTCTGGATAAATTTGTTGGCTGTGGTCGCAAGCTATCTTGCGATTGGGATTACGATCATGGTCACGTTTAGCCTGTCTTATTTCATTTTGGGGGCCGAGGGATCCTATCAGGAGGGCTCGTGGAATATTTCCATCACATGGGTGATTCTAAGTATTGTGGTGGGGCTTGGAGCTGCCTGGCTGGGAGGTAAGGTCTGCACCCGCATTGCAGGTAACTTTGTTGCACCAAAGTATTTGATTGCTCTGATCGCTGTTCTGGGGGTTGCCACCGCGATGACCGCAAATCCAGGGGAGATGGAGTCTCTTCGTGAGACGACCCCGCCCATGTTTGAAGCGATGAGAAGCAGCATTCAGCCAATATGGCTCACCTGGTTGAATCCATTCGTGGGTGCCCTGGGGGTTGCTTTCGGCAGTGGTCTGCTCAGTTTGGGGGGCCGGAAAAACTCGGATTAACCAGATCTTTGGCGTATGGAGGTCGCATTCCCTCATGGCCCGGTTTGAAGGAGCGTCAACGATTCAAAGGTGCGCATTGCGGAGATGCATCCGTTACAGTCCTTTCGGTGATGCTGGTTCATCTCCGGCTATTTTCGGGGGGAGTTGTCTGTGTTCCGGTGAGGAGGGTTCTGTACACGGAACTGATCGGTCACAATCCGCTGCGTCTCCATTGCCGGGCGAACATATCCCTGTTTGATTTGCAGCGGGGGCAGAATCACCTTTTTTCGCTCAATGGTCTCATGGGGGATCTGTGAGAGGAGGTGATGGATGCAGTTCAGCCGTGCACGGCGCTTATCATCCGCTTCAACGACCCACCAGGGAGAATCGGGAAGATCCGTATGCAGAAACATCTGGTCTTTCGCACGGGAGTAGTCCACCCAGCGGGATCTTGATTCCAGATCCATTGGGCTAAGTTTCCATCTCCGTCTTGGATCTTCAATACGGCGGCGGAAGCGGCGTTCCTGCTCCTCAGCACTGACGGAAAACCAGTACTTAATCAGGATGGTGCCACTTTGAATCAGCATACGCTCAAAGATGGGGCACTGCTGGAGGAATTCCCAATACTCCTGTTCGGAACAGTAGCCCATCACACGTTCAACTCCCGCACGGTTGTACCAGCTTCGGTCAAAGAGCACCAATTCACCTGCGGCAGGCAAGTGATGCACATACCTCTGGAAATACCATTGCGTGGATTCACGATCTGTAGGCTTTGGCAGGGCCACTACGCGGCAGATGCGTGGATTCAGGGGGGCCGTGATACGTTTGATGGTTCCCCCCTTTCCCGCCGCATCTCTGCCTTCGAACAGTACCACAATACGCTTCTTCTGGACACGGATGTAGCGCTGGAGTATGACGAGGCGCAGGTGTAGCTTTGCTAATTCGGCCTCGTAGAATTTCCGTGACAGTTTTCCGTTTTCTTTGAGCATGATAAAGAATTGGTTCAGTGAGTGTGGGAATTGCACCTATATGGATATGACTTTTACGGGTTCATCTGCGCTTTGCCACAGAATGGTTTGCGGAGTACGCAGGGCGAAGATGACCGAGAAATCCCGGTACGTAAATCAGATGAGAGCATGACGCAAGTTCAGGATTGTAAGAAAAGACAGAATCCAGGATGTTAGGTGTATGGCCATGAAGCTGTATCTTTGGGGACAGTGATAACACTTCCCCTTTGGGGGAGGCCGGATCAAAATTTTCAATCATTTTTATCTGCAAACGCCCGTAACCGGGACACGATGACGCAATCAGAACCTAAAAATTAATGATAACATTGCAAACTAGCCCTTCATGTGAACTCATGGGCAACCGGAATCTGGAGCAGATTGCAGAATATCAGCAACCGCATGTGGTTCGTCAAATCCTGAAATCTTCCCAGACGATAGCCATTGTCGGATTATCCACGAATCCCGATAAAGATAGTCACATGGTCGCAAGATTTTTGCAAAATGTGGGATTCAGAGTTATCCCGGTTCATCCAAAGACTGACTGTATTTTAGGGGAGAAGGTATACCGGAGTGTCGCAGACATTACGGAGCCGGTTGACATTGTAAATGTATTTCGACCATCGCATGAATGTGTAGTGTATGCGGAGCAGGCTGTAAAAATTAGCGCCAGAGCACTCTGGTTACAACTCAATATTGTCAATGAAGAAGCGGCAGAGATTGCACGTGCTGGCGGCCTGGATGTCATCATGCATCTTTGCCTGAAGATTGAGTATCGCCGCCATTTGGACATCCAAAATTCTCCTGAACAGGCATAGATTGAGGCGGCCAAAGGTGGGGACATGGATTCAACTTGTTGACGGTGTCTCTGGATCATTCGCACGTCATAAGCCGTGTAAACGGAGACACAGCATGCTTTTCCGATCAAAGGTAGACCGCAGGATGAGCGGAAGCACCTGCCGTCATCTCGTATCAATGAACTGGAACCGGATAGGGAGGGTGCGCCCCTGTTTCAGTGAGACATGGAAATATCATGCATCTTGCTCCGGGATTTTGAAGCGTGGCGAGACCAGAGAATTATCATCCAGAAGGGTTGTGATTTGTACAATCCTTGTAAGGCCGGGGCTATAGACCGTGACCGTCTTTTCGGATGGATGATGTTCATCATGGGCAATGGATGGATGATCCACGACATCCATCACGTCAACATTAATTGCCTGCAGAGATTTCAGATAGCGCAGTTTTCCGTAAGGTGCGGATCCAGACAGGACAATCTGCCCGCCGGTGGTTGCGATTTCTATTTCGGAAATCGGTGTAGTCTTGACAATCCGGTGCAGACGGCTATTGGTTTTTGCAACAGACCATCCGGCCTTTTCAGCAACACTCAAAAGTGCGTCAATGAGGCCGGCCTGTACCACCATCTGTTTGGATAGCACGGCATCAAAGACTGATCGGACTTCGGCTACGCGTGAGGTGTAGCTGGACGAGAGCAGTTCGGGTTCCCCGAATGCAGCCAGCGCGGCCGTCATGACCGGGGAGGCGTAACTGTTATCCAGCAGTCCCTGCTCTTCAAATGCGAGGGCGTTGCCGACCTGAACAATACGACGTTTATCAATTCCACTTACACCGACATACTTGAATATATTCCAGTCAATCTCACGCGTCTGGGCGGCCTGCGTGATACATGCATCGCTGTCAATCTCGGCTGAGAGCAGGGGATGGAAGGCCGACGCCTGTGGTTGAGATTCGGAATCCTCAGAAAACTTGAACTGAATCGGCTGCCCGTCTTCGCCGCGAACCGTAGTCAGGTAGACAATCCCTTCCGAATCCGTAACCCAGAGTTCATCCAGTACGGTTTTTTTTACGATCTTATCAAAGATGGCGATGATTTCCGAGGGGGAAAGTCCAAGTCCTTCTGCGGCAGCGACCAGATGTGCTGCAATTCGGGCTTGCCCCGTCATTTGTTCGTCCAAAAGGGAATCAAGTCCCTTGGCAATATCTGCGAGAGAAAGTTGGCTCATGGAACCGAAGTTTGGGTGATCTACTGGTTAAAGTTGTTTTTACAAATCGTAAGGCACAATCAGAGTAGCGCTCAGATCTAAGATATAAACGCAAAGCGGTTTGTCTCCTGGATGATGATACCTGAAGCGGTACAGTACAGAGGAATCAATCCCGGAGAGCCGGGGTTGAATCCAGTCACGGACATAGACGTTCCCGAAGAGCATAGAAAAATTTTGATATCCCGAAGTTACTGAACCGTCCTGGTTGTTTTCGTTGCGGGATCAATTCAAGAGAAATACAACCCACGGAATGACTTTACCGGCAAAGGCAGAGCATGTTCAGAAGGTGCTCTCCGCATTTGGTCTGAATTCACAGGTCATTCAACTTTCCGAGTCTGCCCGAACGGCCAAAGAGGCGGCATCCGCGCTCAACTGCACGCTTGGTCAGATTGTAAAATCTCTTGTGTTTCGTGTTAAGGAAGATCCGATCCTGATATTAGTGAGTGGTGTCAATCGTGTGGACGAGTATCTTCTCCAAGATCTTGTCGGACACCCCATAAAGCGTGCCCGAGCAGATTTTGTACGACAGCATACCGGCTATGCCATCGGTGGGGTTGCACCGGTTGGCCATCCTCGGCCTATTCCTACATTTATAGACATAGATCTCTTGAATTATGAACAGGTCTGGACAGCAGCTGGAGGCCCCGATACTGTGTTTGCCTGCCCGCCTGCATTTTTGGTTACGCTGGGCAGCGTTGTACGGGTCACGCCGGCAGAGGATTGAACTGCATCAGTAATCGGATGCCATGCAATACTAGGTTTTCATGAATTCGCGCTTTTGGGATATTCTCTGCCAGTAATGGATGCCAGCCACCGGTCAATGTGATGACAGCAGGGGAATCCAGAATTTGTTCCGCACGGGCAATGGCCCCCAGGATCCCATCAATCATCCCATGGATCAGACCATGCTGCAGTGCTTCCACGGTAGAACTCCCAAATGCCCCTTTGGGGCGGTTCAGGGGGATATTCGGTAATTTTGCAGTATAGTTGACTAAAGCGTGATTTGAGAGGGCTGGGCCAGGCATGATCACTCCACCCAGAAAAAGCCCATCGGCATTTACAACATCTATCGTGATTGCGCTTCCGGCATCAATAATGATTTGGGAAGTCCCGCCTGGATACCAGGCTGCACATGCTGCCGCCAATCGGTCAGGGCCTAGGTCTTTGGCAGGAGTATAGTTGAGTCGGATTGGAAGATGTGCATGGCTACTCACCTCAAATATCGGCGCATCTGTGAGTTCGTTGATTCGGGGTGTCAGAATCTCTGATTGTTGAGGAACGACGCTGCAGATCCCAATCCGACAGGGCGGGGCTTGTGTATTCCAGGTGACAATACGCCCCCAAACTTTATCCAGAGACGATTCGGTGGCGGTTTGCAGGATTCGATCCCCTGTAAATAGCCCGGTTTTGATTGCACTGTTGCCGATGTCAATCGTCAGCCATACGGAGTGAGACATTTCCTGCATAGATGGTGCGGGGTCCAGTACTGGTTTCTAAAATTAATGCTCCGGATTCTGCAATACCAATGAGTGTCCCCGTCATCTCTTCTTCTAACCCGGAAACCCGGCAATTTCGGCCAATCCAGACGAGATGATCGGTATAATTCTTACGAACGATAGAGGGGGCGGTTAACATTAAGTCCAGATTTTTCTCCAAATTCAACAGGACCGATGCCATCAGAGAAGCCCGGTCAACCGGTTGTCCGGTAGCGAGTAGCAGGGAGGTTGCCAACTCATCTAAATCCTCCGTAAATACAGTCTGATTTACGTTGATTCCAATCCCCAGTATGATCGGAGTTACGTCCGAACCAACGGTCTGCAAGAGCATTCCGCAGACTTTCTGACCACTTAGAAGGATATCATTGGGCCATTTTAACTGCGGTCGCCCCAGAGCAGTGATATCTGCGATGGCATCTGCGATTCCCAGACAGGCCGTCAGGGGCAGAAGCCCGATTTGCTTGCTGGAGACGGGCAGATCCAGAATAATACTGAAGGTGAGGTTCAGGCCTGCGTCTGCCTTCCAGATACGGCCCTGTCGTCCTCGACCGTGTGTTTGGTAATCTGCGGCAAACACCGTTCCATGTTCGGCCCCATGTTTCGCCGCTTCCAGGGCTAAGGAATTTGTGGATGTAACCTCATCCATGTAATACAGCGGACGGCCTAGCGATCTTGTATTCAATCGTTCGCTAATTTTCTGGCGGAGCGGTGTAGTTATAGAAGGTGACATTACGAGCAAATACTTGCTCCCGTCCAAAGGGAAGGTTTAATGTAACCTGTGCATTCAAGCGATAGGGAACCCATATTGTATCGATTGGCTGAAGTTGAAACTGGTAGCGGGATGATTCTTTAAATAGAACCGTGCTGCTGAAATTATGAAGATTTGCAGCGATTAATTTATGGGAAGCAGCATCATAGATATGGGAGGCTATGACCTTTCCCTGTGTGCTCCCTGACCTAGCTTGAATTTTGATCTCGTAAGCAGGGCGGGACCAGTAAATCGTGTCTTCCCGTATTGCGTAAGAAAATTCATCCTTGAATCGTTCCGCCAGATAAGGGGGATCTACCGGCACCATGGCATGGATCAAGCCGGATAGGTCTGTCAATGCAATAGAATCAGAACCGACAAGGATCTCCGTGGAATTGGCTGGATCGACCTTCACTGCGTGCGTATACGATTCATAATTTTGTGCACTCCGATTTTCTGTTCGCTCATGCCGGATATACGACCAGTCGGCGATCTCCTCAAATGCGGTGTGGATTTCATTCTTTTGGTTTTTGGACAGAAGTTCCAGGGCGGCATTGGCAGTTTCCCGCTTCGCCTCGCTTGGTGGTGGAAGCGGGGGGGAGCAGGAGATCAGCAAGCCAAGGCAGCAAAGCACCCCTAGCCCGGCTGTAAAGGGGATATGAGTCCAGACACACGGCGTAAAGTGTATGGTCGTCAGTTCAAATATGGTCGTGCGTTTTGAGATCGTTCTCACGGGTTGAATTTCTCCCGATGCAGTTCCTGTTCTTCTTTGAATCATGCCGTTTCAACGCCGGATCCAGCGCTAACGTTCAAGTAGATTGGAGGGATTCAAAGCGGCTTCCAGCGTTCCTTAACATTTTGATCAGCAATCAGAGAGACATCCCATTCAGTGAGAGATCGGGAGATTTGTGCAGTTCGCGGAAAGATGTACTCTCTCATGATATCGATAATCGGGGAAATGGATTATGCAGGTTCTCCGAAGTTCCGATAAATGTAGCTTGTCTCTGTTGCATTTATCTGGAATCCAGTAAAAATTGTTGTCTGTGTGGAAATTACGTATATTTATGATCAAATGTGTATACTCCTGTGAGTTCTGTTCGTGCACATCAATTGCATCGGGCGGTTAGAGTATCTATCAACTAAATTACTAAGGCAAAACATATGAAACACATTACAAAATGGGGGGGGGTAATTCCCTTCTGACACTTCTAGCACTGCTGACCGTTCTGGTCCTTCCCCGCAGTGCATCTTCACAGGACACCTACTATGTGGACACCGTGAGTGGTGGTGATACCTGTACCGCGAACGA
>JAJECE010000021.1 GCA_022822185.1 Rhodothermales bacterium
TGGGTATCCAGACTCCTCAAGTAGTGCGGGTACGCAATGGTCGTATTATAGAGATGTTGATCAATTGATTCTCTATGGGAGAATTCTAATCGCAAGTTTGTCATCTTTTCGGCCTGATCTCTCTGGTTTTATTGGAAATAGGCAATCTTTAGATTCTTTGTCAAATCCTCCTTATCCCAAGCGGTGATTCCAGCCGATACTGTGTCAGAGTGAGCCTTTTTGGTGGTGGTTCATCTTTGATGTCAGATTGTGGCCTGCGCTCCACAACGAGTGCATTGCATGCGAGCGGGGCATACTTTTTGCAAATGTATGTGACTGGCGTGTATGCTGGGCGCAGAGGGTGTTAAGGGATAGCGGGGGAAGCGTAGAAGTGGGTACGGACAGTCCAAAGAATCGGGGTTTGCGGGTTGAACCCTTGTTCCCCGTGTCTGTTGCTCCCTTTTTCTACTGGACCACGGAACAAATAGCGTCTGGAATAATTTCTACTACTACTCACATCAACCTTGGTGCGATGCGTAAATTTCAAAGGTTCCCCCCATTCAACTTACCAACCGCCACGCTGGAGCGCGGGGAGGCAAAGTATTTCCATGGAAGAGAGAAAATACTTGGCAACTTTAAGAGACTCATGGATCGGGCGGTCCAGGCGAAGGCAGGGACCACCGTCATGATCCAGGCGGCTCCCGGAGCGGGAAAGACCGCCCTGCTTACTGAATGTGCACGGCTGGCACGGGCACGGCGTTGGCAGATCGCCGAGATTGACCCGGACGGGCTGTATAATCCAGCGGAGTTAAGCAGTGCGCTGAGACTTCCTCTTCCCCCCAAGCGTCAGGAAGCGACGAAGGGGGGGAATCTCCAGTTTCTACATGGGACATCTACGTCTGAGTATCATTTGCCTGGATCTCTGGATATCCTCAAGGCGGGGCGGGAGCCGTTGCTGCTCCTGATGGACGAAGCGCAAAGACTGATGACGACCATCCCTCCCTCTCCACATCAATATTTTACAAATGCCACGAAATTCCTCAATGCGATCCATAACGGCAAAATTGAAGATCGTCCAGTGATCCTGCTGGCGGCCGGTCTGGGCGCAACCGCACAAGCCTTCAAGCGGCTGGAGATCTCAAGATTTGATCCTGATTGCAAGATCAACCTGGGGATGCTAAAGAAAGAGGCTACACGGGCGGTCCTTCGGGACTGGATCGAGAAAGACGGTAGGGCGAAAGGGGACATGGATCCCTGGATTGATGTTATTGCAGAGGCAACTCATGGGTGGCCGCAGCACATCATGACGTATGTGTGGGCTGCTTTGAGGCAGTTGGAAGCGGCCGACGGGAAGATGACATCAGAGGGACTGAAAACAGTGATGGAGGAAGGACGGAAAGGACGGACAGGGTTTTATGAGGCGCGGGTAGAAGAATTCGAGAGCCAAGAACTCCGGTGCATTGCAAGAGCGGTTGCAGATGTGAAGCCAGGTGAGCGTATTCGTAAGGAGGATATTGTGGATTCCCTTTTACATGAATTCAGCAGGGATAAAGTTGAGGAGGTCTTTATCCTGGCCCTGCACAAGGGGGTGTTGGATAAATGGAAAAACGACTATGTGATCCCCATTCCCTCTATGCACGAATGGCTGGTCGCCAACTATGCCCGCATCTAGTAACCTGTGGATAAAGCCCGGAAAAATCCGAGCAACGCCTTTCGGATTGGCTTTTGAGGATCAGACTACCCAAGATAGCCATAGAAGGGATGTTTGGCCATCTACGACACGCAGGTGTGCTGTCTAACTCTGGGATCATATGTATCCACGGGCTGCTAGGCACATTATTTCCTTCGCCTTCCCCCGCATCTGCACAGAGCCCCTTGGTATCTGCCTTGATTTTGCGATCCGGAGGGGAAGAATGCCGGGTAGATCATTCGGATTTATAGTGTGCAAATCAGTGGACAAAATCTGATTCTTCTGGAAAAGGATAGGGAGTGGTTTGGTTGGTCAGGTTATTTGCTGCGCATAGAGGACAGGTCTCTCTGTCTGGCGGATTGTGACTTACGGTGCCTCCAATGGCCATACCGGGCAGTGGCGAAATAAGGGGCATCTTGCCCCAGCTTCGGTGTGGTTACTCCCGGTGAGAACAATTTCTGTAACGTTGGTTTAAAACCGTTTGATACGGGAATCATGGAGCGTGAGGGCATCATGTCTCGTGGTTCGGATTCCCCAGGATAGATTCGTCTCAATTTTCTCAGTTCCCGTCGTGTGTAAACAAGCATTCAATCCCCCTGCAGTTCGTGTCAGGTTTGCTCCAAGCCCTACAGGCTATCTGCATATTGGCGGACTGAGGACCGCACTTTATGGCTACCTGTTTGCACGCAGACAGGGAGGCAGTCTGGTCCTTCGTATTGAAGATACGGATCGTACACGGTTTGTTGCAGATGCCGAGAATGATATTGTTCAGGCCTTGCAGTGGTGTGGATTAGAGGTTGATGAGGGGCCGGAACAGGGCGGCCGTTATGGCCCTTATCGGCAGTCAGAACGCCAGTCTCTGTATGTGAAATACGCAGAGTCGCTGGTGGCATCTGGGCATGCATACTATGCGTTTGATACGCCGGACTCCATTGCGGAACTTCGTAAAACCAGTGCAGCCTACGGGATTGGCACGCGGCTTCAGATGGATAACAGCCTCACCCAATCCAGCGAAATTGTGCGGCAGCGTCTGGATGCAAAGGAATCACATGTCATTCGGCTGTGCGTCCCTGAACATGAAATCATACGGTTCCATGACCGGATCAAAGGGGAAGTCAAGGTTGCCTCTGAAAGTATTGATGATCAGGTTCTGATCAAGTCAGACGGTATGCCGACCTACCATTTAGCGAATGTGGTGGATGATCACCATATGGCGATTTCTCATGTCATCCGAGGCGATGAATGGATCCCGTCCACACCCAAACATATTCTTCTTTATCAGATGCTTGGCTGGCAGCCGCCCGTAGTGGCACATCTGCCCCTGATCCTGAGCCCGACCGGCGGAAAACTCTCCAAACGAAGCGCAGAGCGTCAGGGGATTCCGATCAATGTACGGGATTACCGTGCACTCGGATATGAGCCACAGGCGGTCGTGAATTTTCTTGCCTTTCTGGGATGGAATCCCGGATCCGAGGAGGAAGTATTCGGACTCAAAGAATTAGAACAGGTCTTCAGTCTGGAACGGGTTGGTTCCGCGCCGGCACAATTTGATCTGAATAAACTGAATTGGTTCAATGGGCAGCATCTCCGACGGCTGGAGATCCCTGCACTTGCAGATCGGGTGCGATTCTATCTGGAAAAAGAGGGGATCCAGCGTCCAGATCATCATGATCTGGAAGAGGTATGTCTTCTGGTTCGGGATCGACTGGAGCACGCAAAAGATGTTGCCCGCCGGTTCCGTTACTGCTTTGCAGATCCAGATGAATTTGATCCGGGCGGCGTAAAAAAACGGTGGAAGGCAGATTCCGCAGAGTTGGTGCAGGGGTATGCAGCTCGTCTGGAGTCCATCAAAGCGTTTGACGAACCAACGCTCGAAACCCAACTCAGAGATCTGGCAGCGCAGCATGAAGTCGGAGCCGGCCGGATCATTCATCCCGTACGGCTTGCCGTCAGCGGAACCACGGCGGGGCCGAGCCTCTTTGCGCTTCTGCGTGTACTGGGAAGGGATACCTGCGTCCGTCGCTTACGCAATGCAGTGCGTATTCTGAGCAAATGAAATGGTGCTCACAGAATATCCAGAGCCCTACGCAATTCTTCGCCTCCCCGCGACAAGCACAATTCCCGCATGGGCAGAACAGGGAGCATTTCGGTCCATTACGCGAACCCCGCACGAACTTTCTGTGATCTGTCAGGAATCCAGTATCCCGCCGGGGCAGGCAGCGGAGTGTGGATGGGTGCTGATGAGTTGTCATGGGCCGCTGGATTTTTCTGCCGTTGGGATTCTGGCGGAACTCACGGGGATCCTGGCAGAGGCAAATCTGTCAATCCTTGCGGTCGCCACTTATGACACCGATTATATTTTGACGCGTGATCCAGATACAGCCTGCACAGTACTCGAAAATGCCGGTCACGAAGTGATCCGGGCCAATTCTTCGGAAACGAGTTCCTGAACCTGTTTGGGGTTGGCTTTTCCATGTGAGCGCTTCATCACCTGTCCTACAAAAAAGCCCTTTAATCCAACCTTCCCCGCCGCATATGCCTGTACGCGGTCACTGTATTCCAGGAGTACATCAGCAATCATCTTTCGGAGTGCTTCAGGATCGCTCAGAATGGAATCCTGCACACGGGCGAGCAGTTCCGTGGGAGATTCATCGGTGGTCAACATGAGCTTAAGGACTTCACGGGTCTCATGCGAACTGGCAACTCCGCAGTCAAACAACTGGACTAGTTGCGAGAACTCATTGGGGCCAAACGGCAGCTCCGAGAGCGGGCGATCCCCGAGGGCGGGCAGAAGTTGATTTGCCATCCAGTTTCCAACCGATGCGGAGGGGGCAGATTCAGAGGCATCTTCAAAAAATGCCTGTGCCCCGGGGATCTGGTAAATCGCCAGACCGGTTGCCGCACTCAGTCCGCTGCGCTGCAGCCACTGCTTCTCGTCCGGGGTCAGAGCACGCTGCGCACTTCGCGGCTTATCTTTTTTGGGTGCAACTGCGGTGGATTTGCTTTTGGTTCTCGTGGAGGAGTCGCGAAGAGAAACAATCCGGTTGAAGATGGGAGGCGAGGTTTCAATGAATTTGGGATCCCGCCAGTAATATCCAAGGCGGACAAACTGGTATCTCTGATTCGGCGAATCCTCTACGATACTAGGCTCAATACGCGCATGACTGTACTCAATGAGTGAAGAAGGGTTGAGCCCTGCCCAAAGTTCATCTTCCAGGACAGGTACAGATAGTAAATGGTGATACTCCCGGGCGATGACGGGGAGCGACCGCCGGGCATCCACCCAATGAATGGTTCCCTGGGGTTTTTGTTGCGAAGCCGGTGAAGAATCCGATCCACTTCGTGATCCTTTCAGCAGTTCGCAATAAAGGTGCATCACCTTCCCGTGTTCATTTTTTTCAACATGGGTGCAGCGGACGATGTATGCATGGCGCAAACGAACAATCCCTCCCGGTGTCAGTCTTCGGAATCCTTTGGGTGGGTCCTCCGAAAAATCGTTTCGCTCAATCAGAATTTCGTTGGAAAACGGGAGGGAGCGTGTCCCCTCTTTCGCGATGTCATGCGGCCAGTAAGGGGCCTCGATATCCTCTTCATGATCTTCGGGCAGGTTGGTCAGCGTGACGGGGAGCGGATCCTGTACACAGTGAATGCGCGGTGCGTGTTGATTCAGATTATCCCGGATACAGTATTCAAAAAGGGCAGGATCGTGTGTGCTGTCCACTTTAGTCGTTCCGACCGATTCACAAAAAATCCGGATGGCTTCCGGACGTATCCCCCTTCGCCGGAGTCCCGCCAGGGTGGGCATGCGTGGATCACTCCAGCCATCAACGACATGTTCGTTAACCAGATTCAGCAGCTTCCGCTTCGAGGTCACGGTGTATTCCATGTTCATTCGGGCAAACTCATACTGCCGGGGACGAGGATTGATATCGAGCGCATCCAGATACCAGTCATAAAGAACCCGGTTGGTAGAAAATTCCAGTGTACAGATGGAATGTGTAACCCCCTCAATGGCATCTGACTGCCCATGTGCCCAGTCATAGAACGGGTAGATGCACCACTGATCTCCTCTGCGATAGTGAGTTGCGTGGCGAACACGGTACATCAGCGGATCGCGCATCTTCATGTTTGGGTGGACCATGTCAATCTTGGCACGAAGGACACAGGCACCATCATGAAACTGCCCCAGACGCATGGCCTCAAACCGTTCCAGATTTTCTTCCGGCGGGCGGTCACGATAGATGCTGTGGCTTCCCGGCGAAGTGACGGTGCCCCGCATACTCCGGATCACGTTTTCCGAAGAGTCGTCCACGTATGCCAGTCCCTTTCGGATGAGCCGGCAGGCCCACTCATAGAGCGTTTCAAAATAATCAGAGGCATAGTACTCGTGTTCCCCCCAGTCAAAGCCCAGCCATCTCAGATCACGCTTGATGGCATCCACGTATTGCAGGTCTTCGGTTTCCGGGTTCGTGTCATCAAAACGCAGATGACACTGTCCGCCGTATTCGGCGGCTAACCCAAAATTCAGGGTGCTGCTTTTCGCATGCCCGATATGCAGAAATCCATTCGGCTCGGGTGGAAACCGCACCACAATACGCGGATGTGTCCCTGCTTCAAGGTCCCTGTTGATGATCGTTCGGATAAAGTCGTTGATCGCTGAGGATGGTGTCATTGGTTCAGAGTTGTAAAAGGTTTAGCAATATTGGATGTAATCGAATTCACGCAATGCGACAGTACAGATTTATCCGTATTCAGTGGATTTTCTTGTTCCATAATCCCATTATAAGAAGAGTTGCAGTCAAGATTGAATGTTTTGGTTTAGGTATACGAAGATCACCAAAAGGCATCGAAACTGAGAATTATGGAAACAGCGGGGCTTTGCCGGGTGCCATGTAACCGCGTTTCTTGTTCTGCCTTCGAAGTCCTGACAGGGTATAGATATTACTCTTAAGTTGGTTGCACGGACCGCAAAGTAAGATACGGTTGGTGATGTGATTCATTCCACCGTCGGATCGGGGAGTATTATGGTCAAGTTGCAAATAGCGTGGATCATCAAATTCCCGATCACATCCCTGACACTTGTATCCGTACTGATCTAACAGATAGGCATACATCTGTGCACGCGGCCAGCGCGGACCTTCCGGTTCTTTTACGCGCTCCTTTACACGCAGGAATGGGACCGCTGCCTCCTGATCGTCTGTCCGCTCAGGGAGTTGATCGGTAAACAGGATCTCTTCGGTAAAGATATGGGCGGATCTGGACGCTTTCCCTTTTTGCGTCAACCCCTGTTTTGCAAGTTGTTCGAGAACAACGTCCCTTGAGTTCTCCCAGATATCAATTCCCACCCATTGCCGGTTCAATTTTTCGGCGGCAACCAGGGTCGTGGCACAGCCGGCAAAGGGATCGCAAATTATGTCGCCCTCATTGCTGCTGGCCTGGATCAGGCGTTCATAAAGCTCCAGTGGTTTCTGGGTCGGATAACCGGTACGTTCGTTTGCATGCGCCTGAATCGGCAAAATATCCCCAAACAGATCACTCATATAATGCCCCTTCAGCGTTGAAAGATATTTCTTGTAGCGCGGTTTGCCGCCTGCTTTTTGGGGCCAGTAGATCAGTCCTGCTTCATCCAGTGCCTCACATTTTTCAAGGGGATTGAGCTCTTCGTAATGATCCGGCAGCCGACTTTGCAGTTCCGGCGGAAATTTTGTGCGTACCGGTGGGGCCCACGCTCTTCCCGGGGCAGGTAATACTCCCTTAAATGGAAGATACGCGGACGGGCCGCCAGCCTTTCCCCCGGTAAGATTTTCTGATTGCCACGGGCCGAACTCATCACGCTTCCAGTCTTTCCCGTAGTCCTCGTCAAACGGTTGATACTGCTGATTCCATGTGGAATTCCTGCCGCAAACGTAATACAGTATATTATCGCAGTTACTGAGGTACTTCGTTGGATTCAATCCTTTTCCTCTCGCCCGGTGCCAGGTGATATCATTCTTGAAATTTTCCGATCCGAAGATGGCATCCATGGCGGCTTTCAGGTAATGACTGGCAGTGGGATCGCAGTGGAGATAGATGCTGCCCGTGGACTTAAGGATCCTTCGCATTTCAAGCAGCCGCACAGCCATGAAGCAGAGATAGGCTCCCATGCCTTCAGAGTGTGCATACCGGGCGGACTCAATCACCTCCATTAATTGGGGATAGTCATCCTTGAGCTGGTCAACCCATTCTTCATGGACATCTTTCTCCCACTTCCACCGGTCCTGAAACTTTGCGCCGGCGGCAAGGCTTTCCGGGGTTGCGTGAAAATCACGCCCCTTATTGAAGGGGGGATCGGTCGCAATCAGATCAACACTTTTGCTGTTCATTGCGCGGAGAAAGCGCAGGTTGTCCCCGTGGAACAGGGTGCGATTTTGCCAATTAGCGTGATTGTCAGATGAAATTTTCATAAACCTGCCCCCGGATATATAGACATCCTTCGTCTAACGGCGATAATAAGTACAGTATGTTGCCCAAATTGGATCCCATCCATTCTGCATTTTTTGATCAGGCAACCGCCATGGAAGACAGCGCTGGGCATGCTTGCTGCAAATCCGCCTGTGAAGAACATCCGCGAAACCATTCAAGATAGATTCCCTAAAAATACGAACGAAGTAACATGTGGGCTGCTTCATGAACCGTACACTTCCCCTGAATGACTTGTTTTTGAAGTTCCTGCAGATCAGGATCCAGGTTTTCAGATTTTCCAAAATCATTCAGAAGGAGTTCTTTGGCCGTTTCGAAGATTGCCAGCCGGATCTGCTGCTGACGCTGCTGATCAAACTGTCCATTTTGTCTTGCGGTGCGCTCAAGTTCCCGGATGGTCTCCCAGATATCTGCAATGCCGGTATTTTCCAGTGCACTGGTGATCATGACTTTTGGATTCCCAATACGGTTCGGGGAAAGGGCAAGTGCACGCCGGTAGGTTTTGGCGGTAAGGGATGCCTTTTCTTGCAGGGGGCCATCTGCCTTGGAGACCGCAATGAGGTCCGCGGTCTCCAAAATACCGCGCTTGATTCCCTGTAACTCGTCACCGGCATGTGCCAGTACCAGTAAAAGGACCAGATCCACCATCTGTCGCGCGGCATACTCTCCCTGACCGGTGCCGACCGTCTCTACCAGGATCGGATTGTATCCCGCGGCATCACAAAGAAGGATGGCATTGCGTGTTGCATGGGACAGGCCGCCTGCGATACTTCCTGACGGGGAGGGGCGGATAAACGAATTTGGGTGTTTGGCCAGTTGCGGCATCCGTGTCTTATCTCCCAGGATACTTCCACCGGTTTGCGGGCTTGATGGATCAATGGTCAGAACCGCAACCCGGTTTCCTGATGCAACCAGCTGCCCTCCAAGTGCTTCAATGAATGTGCTTTTTCCGACTCCCGGAGCCCCAGTGACTGCAACGCGGAGTGCACGGCCCGTATTGGGAAGGAGGCGGCGAAGAAGCCGCTTTGCGGCTTCCCTGTCCGATTCCAGGGTGCTTTCTATGAGCGTAATCCCCTGACTAAGGCGCATACGCTCCCCGGCCAGGATTCCCTCTGCCAGAGATTCTGTTAGATCAACTGCGGGCATTACGATCCAGGAGACGGTTTAGAATGGTCACGGCGGCTTCTGCAATCACCGTCCCGGGCCCAAAAATTGCGCACACCCCCGACTGATGGAGCAGGGGGTAGTCCTCTGCCGGGATGATTCCCCCGACAACGACCTCAATGTCTGTCCGATGATACTCCTGCAGAATCTTCATGAACTCCGGGACGAGGGTCCGGTGAGCACCTGCAAGACTGGAGATGCCTGCAATGTGCACATCATTTTCAATCGCCTGGCGGGCGACCTCCTGCGGGGACTGGAAGAGCGGTCCCACATCCACATCAAACCCCAGGTCGGCAAATGCAGTGGCAATGACGCGTGCACCCCGGTCGTGTCCATCCAGTCCTAGTTTAGCCACCAGGATCCGTGGGCGACGCCCCAGACGGTCGGCAAACTGATTCGCAAGCCGCCGGGCTTCCACGGTTGTTTTGTCGTCTTCCATCACAGCAGAGTAAATACCGGTTACGGTTTCGCTGCGGGCGGTATGGCGGCCAAATACAGTTTCAACGGCATTGGAGATCTCGCCCAGTGTCGCACGCATACGGGCCGCATCTATCGCAGCATCCAGTAAATTTAAGTTCTTTCGGGATGCAACGTTTTTTAGTCTACCCAGAGATGTGCGCACTTCGGCCATGTCTCTGGATCTTTTCAATTCGGCCAGGCGGCGGGACTGATTGGCGAGCACTTCCGTGTTGTCGACTCTCAGGAGCGGAACCGTGCTGTCTGTCCCGGATCGAAAGGCGTTCACACCGACAATAATTTCGTCTCCCTGATCAATGTGTGCCTGCTTTACGGCGGCGGCTTCTTCAATTCGCATCTTTGGAAAGCCGGTTGTAATGGCCTTGGTCATGCCTCCCATGGACTCAATCTCTTGAATAGACTCCCACGCCTGATGCAGGAGCGTATGGGTCAATTCCTCGATCAGATAGGAACCTCCCCAGGGGTCAATTGCACGGGTGAGCCTGGATTCCTCCCGCAGGATCAGTTGGGTATTGCGGGCAATCCGGGCCGCGTGTGCGGAGGGGAGGGCCAGAGCTTCGTCGAGCGCATTCGTGTGGAGGGATTGCGTTTGGCCACAAACCGCGGAGAGGGCTTCAAGTGTAGTGCGGGCCACATTATTGCGGGGATCCTGTGCAGTAAGGCTGTAGCCGGAGGTTTGGCAGTGCATGCGTAAGGCCATGGATTTTGGGTTTCTGGGATTGAAGGGTTTGATCAGTCTAGCCCAGAGCAGGCGGGCCGCCCGGAGTTTGGCAATCTCCATATAATGATCCATGCCAATCCCGAAGAAAAAGGAGAGGCGGGGGGCGAAGGCATCAATTTCCAGACCGCGTTTCAGGCCGGTGCGTACATATTCAAGTCCGTTGGCAAGTGTGTAGGCGAGTTCCAGGTCCGCAGGTGCGCCGGCTTCATGCATATGATAGCCACTGACAGATACCGGATTAAAGCGGGGCATCTTGCGGGCGCACCATTGCATGATATCCCCGGTAATGCGCATGGACGGTGCGGGTGGATAGATATAGGTATTGCGTACCATGAATTCCTTCAGAATGTCATTCTGAATCGTACCGCTAAGTTGATGGGGCGACACTCCGAATTCTTCTGCCGCCACGATGAAGAATGCCATGATGGGCAGGACTGCCCCATTCATGGTCATGGATACACTCATGTTCGCAAGCGGAATATCGGCAAACAGGACACGCATGTCTTCAACACTGTCAATTGCAACCCCTGCCTGTCCCACATCGCCGCGGACAAGGGGATGGTCGGAGTCATAGCCCCGATGGGTCGGCAGATCAAATGCGACCGAGAGTCCGCGTTGCCCGGCTGCCAGCGCCTGTCTATAAAACCGATTGGACTTCTCTGCTGTGGAGAACCCGGCATATTGCCGGATCGTCCAGGGGCGTACCGTGTACATGGATGCATAGGGTCCGCGCAGGAACGGGGGGATCCCGGCGGCATAATCCAGATGCTCCAGGGCATCGGGATTCTCGGCACTATACGGGATTCCAGGTTCTCTGGTATCAGGCGCAGGGACCGCCTTCAATCGCTGGAAGGGGATGGACGAAAAATCAGGGCGCATACGTCTCCAATAGTTTTAGGAGGCGGTTGGCCGCAAGCGGAAGAGATTCCCCGGCCGTAAGGCGGATCTCTTGACCCTGCAGGTTCCGAATCTGGAATCCGTCCATGGTCTTGGTCACTGTCAGATCGGCGGCCTCCGTGTGGATCGTACATGCACACAGATCCAGAAGACGTTGAAGCCATGGATGGTTGCACCCTCCCTGAACGACAACACGGGCATGGGATCCTGTCTTATTTGCGCGGAGACGGATATTCTCAAGTGATGCGGCAATACTTTGCGGTTGCGGGGCGGCCGGTCTGATCTGATCAGAGAGATAGGTGTTGATCCCCACGACCTTCTCGTTTCCTGAGTAGACGGCGCTTTTTCGATGTCTGTCTGCGTCCTGGATTTGTTTCTTGATCCAGGGGGTTGTTTTTTGGAGTCCTCCTTCTGTTTCAATCCTTTGAAAGAGTTCCCAGGCCGCCTGTCCGAATGCATTCGTGAGATGCTCAATCATCCAGGATCCTGCGGTCGCATCTGCGACCGTGTTGAGCCTTCCTTCGTAACGCAGTATGTGCTGCATTTGCAGACTCAATCCGATCCCGGTGGAGACCACCACATTGCAGCCGCCGAGAATCGCCGCCGTATGCTGAAGGGTCTGGCGAACCAGATGTGTGTCGGGGTCCAGTACAGATTCATAGCGACGGCTTGGAACTCCCACGACAGGAATATCCTGCACCTCCACAGAATAAGCATGAAGCACCTGCCTCGCACACAGGCGCAGTGCACGTAATCGGGCAATATCCAACAGGTAGCGCTCTCCCACCGGAACACGAAAGTAGATATGTTCTGCACTGCACCGGGGGGCAAGATCGGTCATCAGATCGGATAATTGCGCTAAGGCACAGGCCATTTCCTGCACATGTGTTGCGCCTTGATCATGCCATGTCTCCAGGTTAATGCACTCGGTCCATAATCCTGTCCCTTGGGCGGCCTGCAAATTTGCCTGACTTGATTGTGGTTCAGAGAAAATGACTGCGCCACGAAGCTGCGCGGGCTGATATCCATTGCGAGCCGCCCCTGCGCAAAGAGACTGGAGGAATTCGGCATCTATTGCTTCACCGTAAAAAAACATGGGAATTCGACCAAGGGGCAATTCAGCCGGAATCGGGGATGGTCCCCGCAGCATGAATCCCAGTGCCTCCGCACCGGCATCTATGGCCGCACCCGCGTCTTCCAGTTCAATATCAGTACGGATAAGCCAGTCACAATGCTCAAATACGGGGGCGGGTTGCAGCTTGCCCCGCCGGTAATAGGGCTGGATCGTACCTCCCTCAATCGGTTGCCAGGACAGATCATTCGGCATCAGGTCCTGCCATTGTTGGTCGAGTACGGCAGGGAAGTAATCCCGTAAGTTCAGCGTCTGTCCCATGAATCAGGGATGATTACCCGTTTCGAAGGATTTTAATGAGGTCAAAGATGGCGATGCCACAGGCAACGGCCACATTTAAGGATTGCTTTGCACCATATTGAGGGATCTCTAGAGCATAGTCTGCCTGATCAATCAGACGTTGATCTACGCCGGAGAGTTCATTCCCGATAACGAGGCAGAGCGGGAAATGCTCCCTTGGAAGTGCAGAAACCGGTATAGAAGTGTCGGTAAGTTCCAGGACCGCAATGGTATAGTTCAGACTGCGCAGGTGCGCAATGGCCGCCGCTGCACTGGGTTTGTAACTCCAGGGCACCGTATCCTGTGCACCGAGTGCAGTTTTGTGCATTTGGGGATTTTCCGGGGTTGCTGTAATTCCCGTGAGGAAGATACGTTCGATGAGTGCACCGTCTGAACTGCGAAAGATGGATCCTACATTGTGAACGGATCGTATATTGTCCAGAACAACGGTCACCGGGTGGCGGGGAAGCAGCCGGACCTGATCGGCGGATGGCCGGTTAATTTCTTCATGACGAAGTTTTCGCATCTCAAGTTGACGTGATTATAGCAATTGACGGTACGGCCGCGTCGGGTAAGAGCACCATGGCGCATCAGGTTGCTGAAATTTCAGGGTTTGTATTGATGGATTCCGGTCTGATGTATCGGGCCGTTGCGTTTGGGTTCCTGCAGCACAATATAGAAAGTACCGAGGTCGGGGCGGCGGCCTATCTACCAGAGATGCAGCTGGAAGTCAGTTATATTCAATCCTGTATGAAGATTTATGTTGACCGGGAAGACGTATCGTCACGGCTTCATGCGGCCCGGATCACCGAAATGTCCAGCCGGGTTGCGAAATTGCGGAATGTGCGGAATTTTCTACTTCGGCTGCAGCATGGATTCGGCAACCGCTTTGGCGAGGATCCCGGAGTAATTGCTGTGGGGCGGGACATGGGGACGGTGGTATTTCCGGATGCGGCTCTGAAATTCTTTGTCACGGCCTCTGCCGAAGTGCGGGCGCAGCGCCGTCTAGATGAGTTATCCCAGACCGGTGATCCGACTTCTTTCGAGGAGGTGCGTGATGCGATCATTGAGCGGGATCGTCAGGATTCCAATCGTGCGATTGCCCCCCTTAGAAAAGCACTAGATGCCATTGAGATCAATACGGACGATCTGACCCCGGATCAGCAGGCAAGCCTCGTGCTCAGGTACATTGCGGAACCATAAATATTTTGGGATCGTACAAGGTCGTTTGTATGGCACGCATGTATGCAATTTGCATTGCAACTTCCTGCATGCAGTGTCCACTTAAAACTAAAAACTCTTGCCTGATGCTGATGTGAGGAAGCGCATCCTGCCTGCCATCGGGTTAAATTTCTATGTCAGAAGAAAAACAAACAATTGCAGCGGGCTCCGCTGAGGTGGAAAGTCCGGAATCAAAGGTGGAAGAGAATGGAATTGATACATCGCCGGAAGTCTCTGAAACTACATCCAGGGAGGCTGCTGTCGCAGCGTCCGCCGAAGCTTCTTCGGATCGTGCGGAGGTAGCGGCGGCTGTTCCAGAAACATTGGAAGAATCCGCCAGAGAGACTTCACACACGGCACCAGCCACGAAAACACTGGAGAAATCCATTGAGGCACCGTCAGAGGAGGCGGATGTATCGGAGGTGGTCGTTCAGGAAACACCGAAAGAGTCCGCCGGAGAACCTTCAGATACAACGGAGCCTGCGGACGAACTAGCGGTCGCCCAGAAAACATCAGGTGACCCGGTCGGGGCATCTTCAGATACGTTGGAGTCTGCAGACGAACCAGCGGTCGCCGAGGAAACATCAGGTGATCCGGATGGAGCATCTTCAGATACAACGGAGTCTGCGGACGAGTCAAGTTCCGAGACACTGGAGGAATCTGCCGAAGTGTCCTCAGATACGACATCTGATGAGGCGGAGACGACCGAATCTGTGGACACGCCTCAGGAGGATGCGTCGCCGACCCCGGAAGATGTTGATGATCAGCCGCTCAGGGTAGGGTACACCGGTGAAATTCTCGGAGAAGTCATTCCGTTATCCAGTCTGGACGCACAGATGGAAGCGACCGAAGAGGAACAATTGGAAGCCGAAGAGCTCATCAAACTGATCGATAGTTCACTCAGCAGGGTCTCCAAAGATGAAATCGTGACGGGGCGGATTATCGCAATCAGTGATAAAGATGTTGTCATTGACATCGGCTTCAAGAGTGATGGCGTAATTCCCAAGAGCGAATTTTCAGGCGAACTGAGTATTGGCGATGAGGTGGAGGTTTATCTTGAGCGGATTGAAAATTATCACGGGCAGCTTGTTTTGAGCAAGGAACGGGCAGAACAAGTTCGGCGCTGGGAGAAGGTTGAGGATTCGTTCAGAGACGGAACGGTGCTGGAGGGGACGATCACCCGGCGTATCAAAGGTGGAATGCTTGTGGATCTGCTTGATGGACTGGAGGCGTTTCTACCCGGATCACAGATAGATATGCGTCCTGTGAGAAATTTTGATTCCTACATAGACCGTAAGATGGAATTCAAGATCGTCAAGATCAATGCCGAGAATGAGAATGTCGTTGTTTCCCATAAGGCATTGATTGAGCGTGAGCTAGCCTCGCAGCGGGAGAGTATCCTTTCCACCATGGAGACCGGGCAGGTTCTGGAAGGAGTTGCCAAGAATATCACAGACTTTGGGGTATTTGTTGATCTAGGCGGGGTGGATGGTTTGCTTCACATCACCGACCTCACCTGGGGGCGTGTTTCGCATCCAACTGAGGTCGTCTCACTGGATGAGGAATTGAAAGTGGTGGTGCTCGAATATGACAGAGAGCGTCAGCGTATTTCACTGGGGCTGAAGCAGTTGCAGCCCCATCCCTGGGACAATATCAAGGAGCGTTACAAGGAAGGGGATGTGGTTGAGGGCAAGGTGGTCTCCATTACGGACTATGGGGCATTCCTCGAGTTGGAGCAGGGAATTGAGGGACTTGTGCATGTATCGGAGATGAGTTGGACTGGACATATCCGCCATCCATCGCAGCGGGTCTCTTTGGGGCAGATTGTAAAAGTCTCGGTCATGAGCATTGATGATAATGTGAAGAAGATCTCGCTTGGGATGAAGCAGTTCGAGGCCAACCCCTGGGAGGGGATTGCAACGCGCTATCCTCCTGGAACCGTGCTTCGGGGCAAAGTGCGCAACATCACCCACTTTGGTGCTTTCGTTGAGATTGAGCCGGGGATTGACGGTCTGGTCCATGTCTCCGATCTATCCTGGACAAAAACGATTCGCCATCCCAGTGAATTAATCAAGAAAAGGCAGGAACTTTCGGTGGTTGTTCTGGATGTTGATGAGAAGCGTCAGCGGATTGCCCTCGGGCATAAGCAGATTGAGACGAATCCATGGACAAATCTCTCAACGGTTTATGAGACAGGGACGGATCATAAAGCGAAGGTCGTACGGATTGACCGGAAGGGGCTGACGGTGGAACTGCCGCTTGAGGTTGAGGCATTTGTACCTGGAAATGAACTCAAGAACAAGCACGAAAGCGGGGGATTTCCGCCTTATCAGGAGGGAGATGAACTGGATCTCCGTGTGATTCGATTGGATGTGAATCAGAAAGAAATTGTGATGAGTGAGACGGCCAGAACACGTCAGGAGAAGGTGAAGGAGCGTCAGAAAGAGGAGAGTGCCAAGCGTGCGGAGCGTCGAGCAGAGGAGAAAGCGGTTCGCCAGCACGCAAAGCGTGAGCAGGTTGCGAGCGGGCCCACCACGATTGGTGAGCTCAGCGGACTGGAGTCATTGAAGGGGGAATTGCAGCAGGAGGAAAAAGCATCCCGAAAGAAAGCCAAAAAAACAAAGGCTGCGAAGGCGGAAGCTGGCGATACAGAAACCTCCGATGTCAAAGTTGCAGAGGCAGGTGATACGAAGGTTTCAGAGGCCGAAGCCGCCGGATCCAAGCCTTCAGGCGCGGAGGCACCAGTGGTAGAGGTTGCGGATGCGGAATCTGCCGAGGTCAAAGCGTCAGCGGCAACGGAGGCGGAACCTTCAGGCGCGGAGGAGCCAGTGGTAGAGTCAACGGATACGGAATCTGCTGAGGCCGAAATTCCAGAGTCAGAAGCTGCTGCGGAACCTTCAGGAGCGGAGGAACCAGAGGCGGCTGCTGCGGAACCTTCAGGAGCGGAGGAATCAGAGGCAGAAGTTGCTGATGCAGAACCTGCCGAGGCCGAAATTCCAGAGGCAACGGAGGCGGAATCTTCAGGAACGGAGGAACCGGTGGCAGAAGGTGCTGAGGCGGAACCTTCAGGAGCGGAGGAACCAGAGGCAGAAGCTGCTGATGCGGAACCTGCCGACACCGAAATTCCAGCGGCAACGGCTGCGGAACCTTCAGGAGCGGAGGAACCAGCGGTAGAGGCGGTTGATGCGGAATCTGCCGAGGCAGAAGTCACTGATGCGAAAACGCCGAACGCCGAAGCTTAAAACGATCGGGAGTCCATCCAGAGAACATTTGGTTCCAATCTGTCCACTGTTCGAGCAATAAGAAGGATCCTTTCGGTTCGTTACTGCTTTTGATGTGTATTGGATTGGCTGGATTCATCCTTGACTTTTCTGTAAACTGAAATTGTATACTGAGATGAGTGTACGCAACATTCTTAATTCACTTGGGATATCGGGTGCAGGGATTAGTATTGGTGCATCCGCAAGCCCCGGCCAGGGGCCACGTATTGCTGTCTATAGTCCGATAGACGGCAGTCTGATTCAGCATGTCGGCTCGGCAGCCGCCGTAGAAATTGCTCACGGCTGCGAGGCAGCGCATAATGCTTTTCTTTCCTGGCGGATTGTCCCTGCTCCTCGTCGTGGAGAACTGGTACGACAATTTGGACAGGCATTGCGGGAACACAAAGAGATGCTGGGATCACTGGTGACTCTGGAGGCAGGCAAGATTCAATCCGAAGCCGAGGGAGAGGTGCAGGAGATGATTGATGTGTGTGACTTCGCTACCGGGCTGAGCCGCCAACTCTATGGACTTACGATCCAAAGTGAACGTCCGCAGCACCGCTTGATGGAACAGTGGCATCCTTTGGGGGCGATTGGGGTGATCTCGGCTTTCAATTTTCCGGTAGCGGTGTGGTCATGGAATGTGGCCTTAGCACTGGTCTGCGGGGATCCGGTCGTCTGGAAACCTTCCGAGAAGACACCGCTAACCGCACTGGCATGCCATAACCTTCTGATGAAGGTTGCCCAAGATTTTGCGGATGCGCCAGATGCGCTCAGCGTCGTAGTCAACGGAGGACGTGATGCGGGGGAGGCACTTGTGGACTCCACCTATTTGCCGTTGATTTCGGCAACCGGTTCTATTGCAATGGGCAGAGCCGTTGGTCAGCGTGTGGCCAGACGGCTGGGGCGCTCATTACTGGAACTCGGAGGGAATAATGCGTTGATCGTTGCTCCTAGTGCGAATCTTGATCTGGCCGTGAAAGCGATCACTTTTGCTGCGGTTGGAACCGCAGGCCAGCGGTGTACGACGCTGCGTCGTTTGATTGTTCACAGCAGTGTGAGGGAGGAACTCGTGTCCAGACTTCTGCGCACCTGGGGGTCCATACGGATTGGGGATCCGCGTGAAAGCGATGTGCTGGTCGGGCCGCTGATTGATGAGGATGCTGCGAAGGCAATGGAGCAGGCGCTGAGTTTGGCGGCCACGCAAGGTGGCCAGGTTCATGGGGGTGGACCTGTTACGGCGGGGGTGCCCTCAGGCGGTGCCTATGTGCGGCCTGCGCTCGTAGAAATTTCTTCTGAAGCACCGATTGTGCAGACAGAAACGTTTGCACCGATCTGCTATGTGCACGAATATGATGAGTTGGAGGAAGCCATCCGGATCCAGAATAATGTACCGCAGGGACTCTCCAGTGCCATCTTCACGGACAGTGTAGTAGAGGCAGAGATCTTTTGTGGGCCTGCCGGGAGCGACTGCGGGATTGCGAACGTCAATATTGGTACAAGCGGGGCGGAGATTGGCGGTGCTTTCGGGGGCGAGAAAGAAACCGGCGGTGGGCGTGAAAGTGGTTCGGATGCCTGGAAGCATTACATGCGCAGAGCAACGAATACGGTCAATTATGGAAAAGATCTCCCTCTGGCACAGGGAGTCGAATTTGTTTAACCATGTCATTACTTGCCCCACATATCCAGTCGATCCCACCGAGTGGGATCCGCCGATTCTTCGATATTGCAGCCTCTATGGAGGATGTGATTTCACTGGGGATTGGTGAGCCGGATTTTGTGAGTCCCCGCCCGGTCATTGATGCGGCGGTTGCGTCACTGGCGGCAGGGAAGACCGGCTACACATCCAATGCCGGCTTGGTTGAATTACGGGAGGCCATTGCAGAGCATCTGCATATGCTTTACGGGTATGAAGTTGCGCCGGATCAAATTCTGATTACCGTTGGGGCCAGCGAAGCCATGCAATTGGCCATGCTGTCGATTTTGAGCCCGGGGGACGAAGTACTGATCCCGGAGCCGTGCTTTGTGTCGTATGGTCCGGTGGCCCAGTTTGCACATGGCAAGGTTGTCTATGTGCCGACGAGCTCCGAAACCAATTTTGAAGTAACGGCGGAGGCAATCGCCAGTCGGATCACTCCCCGGACCCGGATGATCTTTATAGGCTATCCGAATAATCCCACAGGGGCCGTCCTGAGGCGGGAAACGCTTGAGCAGATTGCAGCTGTTGCCGAAGCGCACGATCTCGTTTTAGTTTCAGATGAGATCTATGATCAACTCATCTATGGGGATGCGAAGCAGACGGGACACGCCAGTGCCTGGTCGGTGGATTCATTGCGGGAGCGCAGTATCATTCTGGGGGGATTTTCAAAGGCATATGCCATGACCGGATGGCGGCTTGGGTATGCGATTGCGCCGGAGTCTATTTATGAGGGACTGTACAAGGTGCATCAGTATATGATCATGAGTGCTCCAACCGCTGCCCAGTATGGTGCACTGGCAGCAATACGCAATTGTGCCTCGGAGGTGGAGCGGATGCGGCAGGCCTATGATGGCCGGAGGCGGGCCATTGTGGACGGCCTTCGGACAGCGGGGCTCCCCACCTTTGAGCCGGAGGGGGCATTTTATTGCTTCCCCGATATCCGGTCTACCGGGCTGAGTTCAGAGGAGTTCGCAGAGCGGTTGATTCATGAAGAATCCGTCGCGGTGGTGCCGGGGGATGCATTTGGTCCCAGCGGGGCCGGATTCGTACGCTGCTCCTATGCGACGGCAGATGACAAGGTCAGAGAGGCGGTTCGCCGCATTGGCCGTTTTGTTCAGAAGTGCAGGAATTCATAATGGTCAGGATCCTTGTAGGATTTGGGATTGCCCTGGCGCTACATTTGCTTTTCGGATGGGCATGGAGTATTGGAGGGGGGATTGCCCTTGGGGTGTACTGCAGATGCCGGGCCTGGCTTGCGGGCGGCATTGCGGTAGGGCTGAGCTGGGCATTACTGGTTGCACATGCATTTCTGGTTGCACCGGAGCCGGCCCTGCGGCTGATAACCATCATGGGAGCAATGTTCGGGGATATTCCAGGTATCCTGATCCCTGTCATCACGGTATTGATCGGCGTACTCCTTGGGATCGCCGGCGGTCTGCTGGGTGCATCCATGAACCCGGCCCTTGTATCTGCCTGGAACCAGTTGAGGCCGCGGGTTATTAAATCAATTTCACCGGTTAAGTAAATTAGTCTGAGTAAATATGGGACACGGGGCCTTTCTTGTGAACCGGCAAAATCTTCTTGATGATCTGACCGATTCATTAAGATCTGAACATGACTTCACTGCAGACGGGGGAGGTATTCTGAGGAATAGGGTAATTCAGGCTGCCTTAAATATGGATCCATGTCTTTTAGATTTACTGATGCAGTCAGAGGTAATCAGGGCACATTTTTTTGTCGAAGTTGCTGGAACGTTGATTTTCGACAAGGTTAAATTCAGGGATTTTATCTCAAATAAGACGTTCCTTCCAGATAGTTATACCGCTTTCAAAAACCGAATTAGTTTGGCGGATGACCAAGGAAGTCATTTGGGGCAGTCGCGTGATGTAGTGCTAACATGGCCCTATAAGGACTGCATATTAGAAGGTGGAATGACCAAGGAGGATCGGGGAAGAAATGAGATATTCTGGAATACTGTACTCTCACCAGACGACATTACTAGGCTATTTGAACCAAAAGTGTTGACGGGTTGGGAACGCTGGAGTACTGCCCCAGAAAAAATGGGGGGGGGTAATTCGTCAATCAGTTGGTGATGTGCATGAAGACGACAATCTGCTGATCAAGGGCAACAACCTGCTGGCACTTTATTCACTGAAGTCCCGTTACGCACGGAAGGTGAGACTGATCTATATCGATCCACCTTACAATACCGGCAATGACGGATTTCTGTACAACGATAGATTCTCACATGCCTCATGGTTTACATTTATGCGTAATCGCCTTGAGGTTGCAAGGGATTTTCTCAGCGAAGACGGTCTGATTGTTATCCATATTGATGACAATGAACAGGCATATCTCAAGGTTCTGATGGATGGTATATTTGGTAGAGAGAATTTTGTTGGTGACTTGATTCGAAAGACAAAATCAACTACGAATGATGCCAAAACGGGGTTCAATATCCAGCACGAAAATACCCTTATCTACGCAAAGGATAAGGTTAAGATCAAGTTGATTGGGCAAAAAAAGACGTTTGAAAAGTACAAAAATCCTGACAATGATCCCAATGGTGCCTGGAAGAGTAGTGACCCCAGTGCCAGATCAGGTGATTACTATTTTCCAATTAAGAATCCATACACGGGCAGGATTGATTATCCTCCCGAAAATCGCCAATGGCTATTTTCGGAAAGGAGATTGCAGGATTACATTGATTCTGGAAAAATCGTATTTCGCAAAGAACACAGTGAGAATCAGAGGGGATTCATATTCAAGCGGTATAGAAGCGAGATAAGGAGCGAATACAACTTGTTGGGAAGTTTGGAGGGTGCGGATAACCGGTACATGAACCAGAAAGCTACAAAGGAGAGGAACAAACTGTTTGGAGAGGTAGAATTTGCCTATCCCAAGCCAGAAAGCTTTGCCGAACTGATTATCCGCGCTTCAACAAAACCAGGTGATATTGTTCTTGATTTTTTTGCAGGATCTGGAACCACTGCTGCTGTTGCGCACAAGATGGAGCGCCAATGGATTGCCGTTGAGCAGATGGATTACATTCGGGAACTGATCAAGACACGCATGAAAAAAGTGATTGAGGGTGAACAAGGGGGTATTTCCAAGGAAGTTGGCTGGGAGGGAGGCGGTTCATTTGTCTATGCCGAACTCGCAGCATCCAACTCGGCTTTTGCGGATCGAATTGGATCGGCAAAGAATATCTCCACACTGCTGTCTATTAAGAACGACATGCAGAAGACGGGCTTTCTTCGTTATGATGTGGATATGGACGCTTTTGATGAAGATGAATTTGCCAATCTTTCTTTGGGCGATGCAAAGCGTGTGCTGATGGATTGCTTGGATACCAATCATCTGTATGTTAATCTTAATTCAATTGGAGATGGGCAATTTTTCGTTTCGAATCAAGATAGCGCTATCAACCGTCTATTTTATGGGATCGCAGAATGAACCGAAACATTCTTGATACATTTGATGCATTGTTCGGTGGGAGTATTTTAAGGGCAGATATGCCGATTGCGATCACTGAACATCCAGCAATAAGAATTAAATAGTCACCTTATCAGGTTGAATCTATAGGACGGTGGTTCTACTGCGTGACCAGTACAGAGGCTGATGATCAAATCTTTGTTTATGTTTTACATGGCGAATAGATGTGGTCAAAAAGTATTGATAGATGCACTGATCTCTGATGTCTCAGAAGTGTTGGCATTTTATGGAATCAGTTGGGCACGGGTTGTCACATTAAGATCACAAGCATATAAATTAATCTGAATACACATGAAAAAGAATCTTTCTTCGAATTGGCAAAATATTTTTGATGATCTGACCGAGTTGTTAAAATCCGAAGAAACGTTTGTTTCAGATGGAATCATTCTGAGGAATGTAGTAATTGAAGCGGCTTTAAGTATGGATCCGCACCTTTTGAAGTTACTGATGCAGTCAGAGGCAATTAAGGCGCATTTTTTTGTTGAAGTTGCAGGAATACTGATTTTTGATAAGATTAAGTTCCAGGATTTTGTCTCAAACAAAACCTTCCTTCCAGATAGTTATACTGCTTTCAAAAATCGGATTGGATTGGTCGATGACCAAGATAATCATTTGAGCCATTCGAGTGATGTCGTGCTAACATGGCCCTATAAGGATTGCATATTAGAGGGGGGAATGACCAAGGAGGATTGGGGAAGGAATGAGGTATTCTGGAATACTGTACTTTCACCGGACGACATTACTAGGCTATTTGAACCAAAAGTGTTGACGAGTTGGGAACGCTGGAATGCTGCTCCAGGAAAAAATGGGGGGGGGGTAGTTTGTCAGTCCGTTGATGCGGTGCGTAAAGATGATAATCTTCTGATCAAGGGCAATAATCTCTTGGTACTTCATTCTCTAAAAAAATGCTATGCAGGCCAAGTTAAGTTGATTTTTATTGATCCGCCTTACAACACAGGTAATGACAGCTTTCGATACAACGATAGTTTCAATCATGCTACTTGGTTGACGTTTATGAAGAATCGATTGAGAATTGCAAGGACATTTCTTACTGATGATGGATTGTTAGTGATCTCTCTGTCTGACAAAGAAGCACATTACTGTAAGGTGTTGATGGATGGTATCTTTGGAGTTGATAATTTCGTTGCTGACATAATATGGAACTCAACAAAATCGGTGACCAATACAGCGGTAATTTCCAATGCACACACTCACTTATTGGTTTATTCAAATGATATCAACATATTAAAAGCGAATAGAAAAAAGTTCAGGCTTGCAATAGATGAAAGCAAATTTTCAAATCCAGACAATGATCCTAGGGGTGATTGGGTGGCTGATCCCTTCCAGGTTGAGGGTGAAAGACCTAATCAATTATATGAAATTACTAATCCTAATACTGGAATAGTTTACCATCCTAATGAAGGTAATAGTTGGAAAAATGAAAAGAAGGTTTTTGATGAATTGATTGCCGACAACAGAATTGTATTCGGCACCACTGGAAAAGGTGGGCCGCAAAGAAAACGTTTTCTATCTGAGGCCAGAGAGAGAGGGGCAGTAACAACAACTTTGTGGAGAGACTTGCCGACAACTACTAACGGAACAAATCACTTGAAAAAAATTTTTGGGAAGAAAGTATTTAAAAATCCTAAGCCAGAGGGACTGATGGAACGAATAATACAACTTACCACTGCAGAGGGGGATATTGTATTAGACTTCTTCGCGGGATCTGGAACCACTGCTACTGTCGCACACAAGATGAGACGCCAATGGATTGCCGTTGAGCAGATGGATTACATTCAGGAACTGACGAAGACCCGTATGAAGAAAGTTATTGAAGGTGAACAAGGGGGTATTTCCAAGGAGGTTGGCTGGGAAGGGGGCGGTTCATTTGTCTATGCCGAACTCGCAGCATCTAACTCGGTTTTTGCGGATCGAATCGGATCAACAAAGAATATCTCCACACTGCTGTCCATTAAGATCGACATGCAGAAGACGGGCTTTCTTCGTTATGATGTGGATATGGACGCTTTTGACGAAGATGAATTTGTCGATCTTTCTTTGGGCGATGCAAAGCGTGTACTGATGGATTGCTTGGATGCCAACCATTTGTATGTTAACCTTAATTCGCTCGGAGACAAATATTTCGCAGTTTCGGATGAAGATGCTACTATTAGCCGCACATTTTATGGAATCTCGGAATGAATCAAAGCCTCGTTGAAAAATTTGACACACTTTCCAAAGAAGATTTTTTCAGGGCAGATATACCTGCTGAGATCATCGAAAATCTTGCGGCAAGGATTAAACTGCGCCCCTATCAGATTGAAGCTCTAGAGCGGTGGCTTTACTACGTTGATAGGTATAGCGAACGATCCCCGAATCCTCATTTATTGTTTCACATGGCGACTGGTAGTGGGAAAACGGTGTTGATGGCCGCACTAATCCTTGATCTCTATAAGCGAGGTTATCGAAATTTTCTATTCTTCGTGAATTCTACTCAGATCGTTGAAAAAACCAAGGACAACTTTCTCAACCAGGTTTCCACAAAACACCTATTCAAACCGATCATACGGATTGATGGTAAGCCAGTGTCAATTCAGTCTGTGGAGACCTTTGATGCTGTAGATCAGGAAACGATCAGCATTCACTTCACCACCATTCAGGGATTACACACAAGGATGCGTGATCCGAGAGAAAATGCCGTGACGATTGAGGACTTCCGTGATTATAAGGTGGTGATGATTTCGGACGAGGCACATCACCTGAATGCTCAAACAAAGAAAAAGTTAACCCAAGGTGAGGTCATGGAAAAAATCAGTTGGGAGAATACGGTAACTGATATATTCCAACAGCACCCAGGGAACATCCTATTGGAGTTCACTGCGACCGCCGACCTGAATCATCAAGCAATTAAGGGAAAATACCACGACAAGATCATTTTTGACTACCAACTGAAGCATTTCAGGGAAGACGGATACTCAAAGGATATTGAACTTAGGCAGGCGGACCTGCCTCCACTCAATCGTATGATGCAGGTGATGATACTGAGTCAGTATCGACAAAAGGTAGCCGAGGCGCATCGAATTCATTGTAAGCCAGTGATTCTGATGAAGTCTAAAAAGATTGATGAGTCAAAGAAAAATGAGTCTTTGTTCGTGTCTATGGTGAGGGGCTTATCTGGTAAGACCCTTCAGGAACTTAGAGAATCATCTTTGGACGATGAGACACTTTCTCGGGCGTTCCAATATATCATAGATGAACGCGGAATGGAAATGGATGAGTTTGCTCGTGAATTGCAGGGGGCTTTTGGAGACGGGAAGATTATCAATGTGAACAGAAAGAAGGATCTTGAAGAATTTCAGATTGATCTAAACAACCTAGAAGATCAGTCCAATGATCTCCGCGTGATTTTTGCCGTTGACAAATTAGACGAGGGATGGGACGTTCTGAACTTGTTTGACATCGTGCGCCTGTATGATACCAGAGACGGTGGGAACAAGATTGGCAAGACGACTATGTCCGAAGCGCAACTGATCGGACGAGGGGCCCGGTATTTTCCATTTTCAGATCCAAATCAGCCGGAATTGATCCCTGAAAAGCGCAAATATGACGGGGATGTAAAGCACTCATTGAGGATATTGGAGGAACTTTATTATCATTGTTCGCACAACCCGAGATACATTATTGAAATCAAGCAGGCTCTGAGAAAAATAGGAATGCAGGATGAAAATACTCGCACTGTTCACCTGCGTCTGAAAGAAAGTTTCAAGGAGTCACAGTTCTACAAAATCGGGTATGTATGGGGAAACGAGCGAGTCAAAAATCCGAGAAAAGATGTGGTCAGTTTGAGTGCTTACGAGATTGGTCACCGCTTTACTTATCCTGCTTTGATGACGGGGCGCGTGACGGAGATATCTGCCTTTGGCAGCGAGCAAATGGAAAGGAGTCAGAGCAGTAGCGGCCCGATTGCAAAGGACTTTGATCTTGCAGAGTTTAACAGGAGTATCCTTGATTTCGCCATGGATAGTAATGAATTTTTCCACTTTGCCAAGCTCAAAGAATATTTCCCATATCTCACCAGCGCGTCCGAATTTCGAAGTTCCGATGCCTATCTGGGAGGCGTGACGGTTACGGTTCGGGGAATGCCTGATGACCTTGATAGTATGACCGCCCGTCAGAGGTTAAAAATCGTGCAATATGTCCTTCGCCAAATTATGATCAATATAAAGCGGGAAAATGTGGAATATGTTGGAAAGAAGGCATTCACAGCCCGCAAGATTAGCGAATGTTTCACTGACAGAACATTGAAACTTCGTATTGAAGGCGAAGCCGGGCGGAGTTGGTCGGAGAGCCAGGTAAATGGATTGGATCTAATTAATCCAATTGTTGAGGACTGGCACGCATATGATAATAATTATGGAACAGATCAAGAAAAACTCTTCATCAGGTACTTGCATGATAAAGCTGAATCGCTTCGGGAACAATATGATGAGTTCTACCTTCTTCGGAACGAAAAGGCAGTAAAGCTTTTCTGCTTCAAGACTGGTCAGGGGTTTGAGCCTGACTTCATTCTGTTTCTCCGAAAGAGAGATGAGGAAATTGGCAGTATCCTTCAACTGTTCATTGAGCCGAAAGGAAAGCATCTCGCGTCAACGGATGAATGGAAGGAATCTTTTTTGAGAAAAATCCAGCGGGGATATGAACTCAAAATAATTTTCGAAGGGGATGAATATGGTATATACGGGCTACCCTTTTTCAATGAAGAGCCGCAGACTCGGGACAAATTCGAAGAAGCGTTTCAGAAATTACTGGACGGAGCGACAGGCTAACTGGTAAAGGGTGGCAGGTGAAGATCCTGTACTATAAAACTGCAATCGAGTACTGATTTCCGCGAGTCATGCGCATCTGTTTGTGGGGGCAGATGTGAAGCGTTGACAGCGGTACATGTAGCCGGGGCTATTGAGCACCGAAAGAATTATCGTCGGGGTCGCCGAGACTCTCGCTTTGATCGAAGGCAACATGTAATTCATCGTTATGGTGAAGGGATTACGGGCCCACGGTGTCTAATGAATCCATGGAGGCACTTTATCGGGACATGGTATGTCTCTATTTCACATTGGGGTCATATTTCGGGGTCGCGCAGAGAAGGTGGAAGACACTAAAGCCTGCGATGTACGGAATAGAGAAGTCAGATCGGGGCATCGTAGTGAGGAAGGCGGCAAACAAGGGAGAGAGCCTGCGGTGATACTGGATCGAAGGCCCCGACCAAGGGGAAGTCAGGAGTTCCTGTCACATTCTATGCGCTTAGATGGGTATGTGTGTTCCACGGGGATCCAACGCCTACGGCAAAAAAATGCCGTTATGCACGGTGGTGCAATCCAGGTCCTGACTTCGACGGTCATCCCCCATATGAACATACGCAGAGCGGGATTTCCGGGAAAAGTGAACACTACCTGTCCCCCTTCTGGGGGGTAAATCTTGAATCAGGAAACACGATCCGAATGTCGTGTTTCGGGGATTATTCCTTCCTTGAAGAACACCGTCTGGCGCTATAGGGCTTCATGAGAATATAAAGATACGGAATATATGCCAGATATCCAAGGATGCTGAACACT